>NZ_JAIOKW010000024.1:0-81512 GCF_020093335.1 Pseudomonas fluorescens group sp.
CAGATGCATCAACTGACACACCGCCATCGGGAGCAAGCCCCCTCCCACAGTTTTAACCCAGTACGGCACACCTCAACAACGGTAAGCACCAATCAACCCTGGCCTATAAAAATAATGACGCTAGAATCAGCCCCATTCCCGCGCCCGACGCCCTGACACGAGCCCCCCATGAGCTTTGATTTCGACACGATCCACCCCCGCCTAGGCACCGGCAGCACCAAGTGGAACCGCTACCCGCACGACGTTTTGCCGATGTGGATCGCCGACATGGACATCGCCGCCCCACCCGCCGTGCTGCAAGCCTTGCACGCGCGCCTCGACCAGCAGGTGCTCGGCTACAGCGTCGCCGGCCCGGATGTGCGTGAGGCGATCATTGCCGATTTGTGGGCCAAGTACGCCTGGCGCGTGCAGCCGGATGAGTTGCTGTTCCTGCCCGGCGTCGAACCGGGTTTCAACATGGCACTGCACGCCTTTGTACAACCCGGCCAACCGGTGGTACTGCAAACTCCCAACTACCGGCCGATCCGCCTGGCGCCGGGACACTGGAACCTGCCGCGCATCGAAGTCCCCTTCGAGCTGGTCGACGGCGAATACCTCACGCCCCTGCCAGCCATGCGTCAGGCGCTGACCGGTGCCGGCGCGCTGCTGTTGAGCAACCCGCATAACCCCATGGGCAAAGTCTTCCCCCGCGAAGAACTGCTGGCCGTGGCCAACGCCTGCCTGGAACACGGCGCGCTGATTATCTCCGACGAAATCCACGCCGAGCTGTGTTTTGACGGCCGTCGCCACATTCCCACTGCCAGCCTCAGCGATGAGATCGCCCAGCGCACGATCACGCTGATGTCGGCGAGCAAGGCGTATAACGTCGCTGGCCTGAAAACTTGCTTTGCAGTGGTCCAGAACGCCGAGATCCGCGAGCGCTTCAACCAGGCGCGTTGCGGCATGGTCGACAGCGTCAGCCCCCTGGGCCTGGAGGCCACCCGCGCCGCCTACAGCCAGTGCGGCGACTGGCTTGATGCGTTGGTGCAGTACCTGCAAGCAAACCGTGACTACCTGCTCGAGGCCGTGCAAACCCGCCTGCCCGGCGTGGTGATGCAGGTGCCGCAAGGCACGTTCCTGGCGTGGCTGGATTGCAGCGCCCTGGGCCTGGATGATCCGCAGCAGTTTTTCCTGGAGCAGGCCAAGGTCGGGTTGAGCGCCGGTATCGAGTTCGGCGATGACAGCCAACAGTTCGTGCGACTGAACTTCGGCTGCCCACGAACGATGCTGGAAGAAGGCCTGCAACGCATGGAACGCGCCCTTCGCCAACGCTGAAGCGTGCATCTATTAATGAGGGCTCCGGCTTGCCAGCGCCCTCATTCGATTGGGTTCACAACTTGGCGATGGACACTTCCGTCGATTTCACAAAGGCAATCACTTCACTGCCCACTTTCAACTCCAGGTCACGCACCGAGCGGGTGGTGATCACCGAGGTGACGATGCCGGACGCGGTCTGCACGTCGATTTCCGACACCACTTCCCCCAGCAGGATTTCCTTGATGACGCCCTTGAACTGGTTGCGCACGTTGATCGCTTTAATGGTCATGTCGGCTTTCCTTTTGGCTGTTGGGTCAATCCGCACGAATGCGCAGGCCCTCAACATGCGCCACCCACGAAAACATTAAAAGGAATATATAACTATTTATTTATTCGATACAGATATATAAGAACTGTTGCATCACCAACAGCTGATCAACAGTTTGCGCATTCGCGCTACAGCTTTAGCCCCTTCAAGCCCCGTAAACACGCCTCCGAACCAGATGGCACAGAGACTGCATATTCCCGAAAAGCATGATGGAACATGCCGTTTAATTTTTCTGGATATAAGAAAAGCCTTCTCTCAACGCCTTGCCGGAGCTGTTCCATGAACCCCTTCACCCGACGTTTACTCGGCGCCTGCGCCCTCGCCCTCTGCCTGCAACCGCTGGCCCATGCCGCCGACACCGACCCCGCTGAAGTCAATCTCGACTATGCCTACTACTCGCCCGTGAGCCTGGTGCTCAAGCATTTTGGCTGGCTGGAACAGGCCCTGCCGAACAGCAAGATCGGCTGGGTCCTGAGCCAGGGCAGCAACCGGTCGCTGGAATACCTCAACAGTGGCGGCGTGGATTTCGCTTCCTCCGCCAGCCTGTCGGCGGTGTTGAGCCGCGCCAACGGCAGCCCGATCAAATCGGTGTATGTGTACAGCCGCGCCGAATGGACGGCCCTGGTAGTGCGCAAGGACTCGCCGTTCAAGAGCGTCACCGATCTCAAGGGCAAGAAAATCGCCGCCACCAAAGGCACCGACCCGTACCTGTTCACCCTGCGCAGCCTGCAAAAGGCCGGGCTGAAAAAAGACGATGTGGAGCTGGTACACCTGCAACACCCGGATGGCCGCACCGCCCTAGAGAAAGGTGACGTGGACGCCTGGGCCGGTCTTGACCCGCACATGGCCGCCAGCGAAATCCAGGCCGGTTCGCGCCTGCTGTACCGCAACAAGGATTTCAACAGTTATGGCGTGGTCAGCGTCACCGAAAAATTTGCCAAAGCGCATCCGCAGACCATCACCAAAGTGCTCGGCGCCTATGAAAAGGCCCGCGACTGGGCGGTGAAGCACCCGGATGAATTCGCCAAGCTGCTCGCCGACGAATCCGGCCTGCCGCTGGAAGTGGCCAAGCTGCAACTGTCGCGCACCGACCTGAGCACGCCGTTCCTGAGCAGCAAGGATGTGCTGTCGTCCAAGGCCGCCGCGCCGATCCTGGTGTCCGAAGAGTTGGTGCGCAAAGGCGTGAATGTGGACCAGGTGATCGACCAGTTGATCGACACCTCGTTCGGCCACTGACACTAAGGAGAAGGAGCGCGTGATGACCAGCAAAACCCAAGCATTGCCCCTTGCCGCGCCCGTGGCGATCAACCGCAGTGCCTGGCCGAGACGGCTCAAGGGCCTGGTGGTGCCGGCGCTGATCCTGCTGGTGTTGGAAGTGGTGGTACGTGTGGGTTGGCTGCCGTCGTACCAGATGCCGGCGCCCAGCGAAATCGCCGTGACCCTGACGGACCTCGCCGAAGGTGCACTGTGGAAACACATCAGCGCCAGCCTCGGCCGGGTGCTGCTGGGCTTTGCCATCGGCGCCAGCCTGGCGTTGGTGTTTGCCGCGTGGGTCGGCTTGAGCCGTGAGGCCGAAGCCTATCTGGAACCGACCTTCGCCGGGCTGCGCTCGATCCCGAGCCTGGCCTGGGTGCCGCTGTTGCTGCTGTGGCTGGGCATCGACGAAACGTCGAAGATCGTGCTGATCGCAATCGGCGCGTTCTTCCCGGTGTACCTCAATGGGGTTGCGGCCATCCGCGATATCGACCGCAAGCTGGTGGAAGTCGGGCAAATGTATGGTTTCAATCGCCGCCGCCTGGTGCGCCGCATTTTATTGCCCGCCGCCCTGCCCGGCCTGTTTACCGGGTTGCGCAGCGGCTTGAGCCTGGCGTGGATGTTTTTGGTGGCGGCTGAGTTGATCGCGGCCACCAAGGGCCTGGGTTATTTGCTCAGCGACGGGCGGGAAACCTCGCGGCCGGATATCGTGCTGGCCGCGATCATTGTGTTGGCGCTGCTGGGCAAGGTCAGCGATGGCCTGCTCGCGGCACTGGAGAAGCGCTGCCTGGCCTGGCGCGATACGTTTCAGGGAGCCGGACAATGAGCGCACAGCCTCTGCTGGACATTCACGTGGCGCGTAAAAGCTTCGCCCACACCACCGTACTGAACGAGGTGCGCCTGACGTTGCACCCGAGGGAAGCCGTGAGCCTGCTGGGCCCCAGCGGCTGTGGCAAAAGCACCTTGCTGCGCATCGTCGCCGGCCTGGAAAAGGACTTCCAAGGCGAACTGCACAGCCCGGAGGGCGAAGTCGCCTTTGTGTTCCAGGAACCCCGGTTGATGCCCTGGCTCACGGTGGAACAGAACATCGGTTTCAGCGATGACAACCACTACGACAGGGCCTGGGTCACGCAACTGATCGAGGAAGTCGGCCTCAAGGGGTTTGCCCAGGCACTGCCCAAGGCGTTGTCCGGCGGCATGGCGCAGCGGGTCGCCATCGCGCGGGGCCTGTATTCACGCCCGCAGGTGTTGTTGCTGGATGAACCCTTCAGCGCAGTGGACGCGTTTACCCGCATGAAGTTGCAGGACCTGCTGCTGCAACTGGCCAAACACCATGCCATCGCCTTGCTGTTGGTGACCCATGATGTGGACGAGGCGCTGTACCTGAGCGACCGTGTGCTGGTGATGGACAACCGGCCCAGCAGCATTCGCCAGGAACTGGCGGTGGACCTGCCGCACCCAAGGGACCGGCGTGATCCGCTGCTGGCCCGGCTCAAGGCACTGGCCTTGACCGAGCTGCACCGCGCCCACGTGATCTAACACCACTGAGACTTGTAGTGAGCGGGCTTGCCCCGCGCTGGGCTGCGAAGCGGCCCTAAAACCAAACACCGCGCTCTGTCTGACAGACCGCGGTGTTTTTATTGGGGCCGCTTCGCGCCCCAGCGCGGGGCAAGCCCGCTCACTACACAAACGGGGTGATCAGCTCATTGCTTTGCGCAATGTCACCCAATACCGTGTCCGCGCCTGCAGCTCGAGCCCCAGGGTCGAGGCAAGCAAATTGAGGATGCGGTCGGTGTCGTCGAGGCGGAAGCTGCCGGTCACACGTAAATTCTCCAGGCTCGGTTCCCAACGCAAAACACCTGGCCGATAACGTTCCAGCTCCCGCAAAAAATCGCCCAGCGCCTGGTTCTGCGCCGTCAGCACACCGTCGCGCCAGCCCAGCTGCGACACATCAAACGGCACCCAGGCACCCAGCCCGCCGGCTTTCAGCGGCGCTTGCTGCCCCCCCTGCAGGGTCGCCATCTGCCCGTTCCGGTCGCGCACTTGGACTGCGCCCTTGAGCACAGACACCAGACAGCCGGCCGCCTGTTGTCGTATGCACACGTCGGCCTGGCTGACGCTCAACTCGCCGTAGCGGGTCTGCACGGTCATCGCGGTCGCGCCGGGAAGATTCAGCGCCAACTCACCGTCCACCAGCGTGATACGCCGCTGTGCCAGGTCCACATCCACCGCCGTGGCGGTATTGAGTTGCAGGTTGCCGCCGTCATCCAAGGGGATACGCTTGCGCTCACCGGTGGCGGTGTGCAGGTCGGCGCGCCAGACCTCGATGGGCAATTGACGGCTGACCAACCAGGCCGTCGGCACTAAGGCCGCGATACCCAACGCGCGCTTGAGCACGGCGCGGCGTCCCGGTTGCGGGCGGTCGAGGCTGGCCATCGCCAGGGCCTGGGGCAAGGCGCTGAAACGCTGGCGCAGGGTCTGGGCTTTTTGCCAGGTCTGTTCGTGCTGAGGGTGGCTGTCCCGCCAGTGCTGCAAGGCGGCGTGATCATGCTCGGTGGCCGCGCCAGACTCCAACAGCGCCAGCCATTGGGCGGCGGCGCGGGCCACGTCACGGCTCACAGGTCCACCAACAGGCAATGTTCGTAAGCCTGGGCCATGTAGCGTTTTACCGTGCGTTCGGAGACGTCGAGGCGCTCGGCGATCTCCCGATAGCCCAGGCCTTCCAGTTGGCTCCAGAGAAAGGCGCGGCGGACCAGCACCGGCAAGCCATCGAGCAATTCATCCAGGGCTTGCAGGGTTTCCAGCACCAGCCAGCGCTGCTCGGGCGACGGCACACAGGCTTCCGGCAGGTTCGCCAAGGCCTGCAGATAGGCCTGTTCGAGGCTGCGCCGCTGATGGAAATTCACCAGCAGGCGCTTGCCGACGGTCACCAGATACGCGCGCGGCTCCTGCATCTGCGCAATCGGCTGGGCGCTGGCGAGTACCCGTAAAAACGTATCCTGGCTCAGGTCCGCGGCATCCCAGGCATTGCCCAAGCGCCGGCGCAGCCAGCTTTCCAGCCAGCTGCGATGGTCGCGGTACAGGCACGACAACGTCAGCTCGGGGGCGTGGGTCGAAACAACAGCATCATTCATGGCAAGCGACCTGCGCGGCGCGAGTGAGTCTCAAATGAGATTCATTCTATTTAATATCGCAGCGAGACACCATGATCTTTTCAACCTTGCGCTAAGTGGGCGATGCAGTCGGCGAGTCGGACCAACATCGTTCCCTCCTGCGATCAGAGAGGTTCGAAACGCTAGCACTCCCACACGAATCTTTACTATCTGTCTTGTTATGGATATTTTATCCAGACATGCCATTGAGGTCCGTCCCATGCACCTGCCGACTTACCAAGACGTCATCGCCGCCGCCCAACGCCTGGAGGGCGTTGCCTGCCTGACGCCGGTGTTCACCTCTCGAACGCTCAACGCACAGACCGGCGCCGAGGTCTTCATCAAATGCGAGAACCTGCAACGCACCGGCTCATTCAAGTTTCGCGGCGCCTTCAATGCACTGTCGCAGTTTGACGCACGGCAGCGCGAAGCCGGGGTGGTGGCGTTCTCGTCGGGCAACCATGCCCAGGGCATTGCCCTGGCGGCGCGTTTGCTGGGCATACCGGCAACGATTGTGATGCCCGGCGATGCGCCTGCCGCCAAGGTCGCGGCCACCCGCGAGTATGGCGCCAGCGTGGTGCTGTATGACCGCTTTACCGAGGACCGCGAGCAGATCGGCCGTACCCTGGCGAACGAACACGGCATGACCCTGATCCCGCCCTACGACCATCCGCATATCCTCGCCGGCCAAGGCACCGCCGCCAAGGAACTGCTGGAATTCACCGGCCCCCTGGACGCGTTGTTCGTCGGCCTGGGCGGTGGTGGCATGCTGTCGGGCACGGCGCTGTCGACCCGCGCCTTGTCGCCGGAGTGCCAGTTGTACGGCGTCGAACCCGAGGCGGGGAACGACGGCCAGCGCTCGTTTCGCACCGGCAACATCGTACATATCGACACCCCGGCGACCATCGCCGACGGCGCCCAGACCCAGCACTTGGGCAACTATACCTTCCCGATCATCCGCGAGCAGGTGAACGACATCCTTACGGTGTCGGACGCACAGTTGGTGGCCTCGATGAAGTTCTTCATGCAGCGCATGAAAATGGTGGTGGAACCCACCGGCTGCCTGGGCCTGGCCGCACTGTACGCGTTGGGCGACCAGCTCAAGGGCCAGCGCGTGGGCATCATCGTCACCGGCGGCAACGTCGATCTCCAGAAGTACGCCACCCTGCTCAGCGAGGCGCCATGAACATCATCCACACCCCCACAGCGGCAAAGCCTGCCGGCCATTATTCCCAGGCCATCCGCCACGGCGACACGCTGTATATCTCCGGGCAACTGCCGGTCAGCCCGGGCGGGCGGCATAACCTGTCGGCGCCGTTTGCCGAACAGGCCCAGGTCGCACTGGCGAATGTGTTGGAAATCCTCAAGGCGGCCGGCGGCACGCCGCAGGATCTGGTGAAAGTCACGGTGTACGTGGCGGGGGTCGAACACTGGCCGGCGTTCGACCAGGTCTACGCCGGCGCACTGGGTGATCACCGCCCGGCACGCGCGGTGGTGCCGGTGCCCGAGCTGCATCACGGGTATCTGGTGGAGATTGAAGCCGTCGCGCGTTACTTGGCGTAGGTGTAGACCGCCGCGCGCGACACGCCCAGGTGCGAGGCTACGGTTTCCATGGCCCGACGCACATCCATGCAGCCGGCGTCCTTGAGCTCACGCATCAAGGCACGCCGGTCCGCGGTCTTGAGCGCGCGCGGCGTGGTGGCCAGGCGTGCGGCGAACTGATCGATGCGCGCACGAATGGCGTCGGCGCCGGACGGGTCGAGAGACTCACGGGGCGTGTCGCCACTGACGGAGCCGAACTGTTCCAGCATGCCCTGCAAGCCTCGGAACAACGAGAGGTCGACGTTCATGCACAAGGCCGCGACGTATTGGCCGCGAGCGTCCTTGATGCCGATCGAGGTGCTCTTGACCTGGCGGCCGTCGGCGAACTGGTTCTGATAATTGGCAATGACTTGCGGGTACTCGGGATCGGCAATCCGCGCCAGGCCCAGCTCAGTGGCCGGGTCGCCAGGCTGGCGGCCCGAGAGGTTGTTATGGATGGCCAGGATCGCGTGCTGCGGGTCGCGCAAGTCGTGCAGCACCACTTCGCAGAACGGGCTGAAGGTTTTGCTCAAGCCTTCGGCGATCTGTTCGAGCTGGCTGATCAGGTGGGTGTCTTCGGGCAGGGTCTTTTTCATGCAAGACAACATATCCAGTCCTGGACAGGGCGTCAATCAAGCGCCCGACAGCGACCCAAGACCGCACATCTTGTGCGTTGACCATCGTCACCACACCCCATATAGTGTGCCCATAAACAGAACAGACCACTACATAGTGTGCAGTATCGGTAAATACCGACCACACTATGCGCCGTATTTCAATGCCTAACCGCCTGCAAATTTTATATTTTGGACGGCCCCATAGGCCGTCAGAACAGACCAGAAGGGAGTATTTCAATGCTGAGTTGGGATGAAGTCGACAACGAAGACACCGGTGCAGCGGTGATCAAGGGCGCCAACGCCGGCCACGCCAGCGAAGCCAACATGGACCGCCTCGACGGTGCCGGCGCCGCCGCCGCGCTGGAAGCCCGTAACGTGACCGCCAACGACTCCGCTGCGATCATCCGCGCCAAGGCCGCCCTCGACAAACTCGACGTCGCCGAAGGCCTCGCCGAACTCGAAGGCTCCGCCGCCCGCGTCGCCGTCGACGAAAAGCGCATGATCAACTGCCGTGCCGACCTCAACCAACTCGTGCCCTTCAAGTACGACTGGGCCTGGCAAAAGTACCTCGACGGCTGCGCCAACCACTGGATGCCGCAAGAGGTCAACATGACCGCCGACATCGCCCTGTGGAAAAACCCCGAAGGCCTGACCGACGACGAACGCCGCATCGTCATGCGCAACCTCGGCTTCTTCTCCACCGCCGACTCCCTGGTGGCCAACAACCTCGTGCTGGCCGTGTACCGCCTGATCACCAACCCGGAGTGCCGCCAGTACATCCTGCGCCAGGCCTTCGAAGAAGCGATCCACACCCACGCCTACCAGTACTGCATCGAATCGTTGGCCATGGATGAAGGCGAGATCTTCAACATGTACCACGAGATTCCATCGGTCGCCAAAAAGGCTGCCTGGGGCCTGAAGTACACCCGTTCGATCTCCGATCCGAAGTTCGAAACCGGCACCGTCGAGACGGATAAAGAGCTGCTGCGCAACCTGGTCGCCTACTACTGCGTCCTGGAAGGCATCTTCTTCTACTGCGGGTTCACCCAGATCCTGTCCATGGGCCGTCGCAACAAAATGACCGGCGTCGCCGAGCAGTTCCAGTACATCCTGCGCGACGAGTCGATGCACCTGAACTTCGGTATCGATGTGATCAACCAGATCAAAATCGAAAACCCGCATTTGTGGGATGCCGAGATGAAGGAAGAAGCGACCCAGATGATTCTGCAAGGGACTCAGCTGGAGATTGAATACGCTCGCGATACCATGCCACGCGGCGTGCTGGGCATGAACGCGGCGATGATGGAAGACTACTTGAAGTTCATCGCTAACCGTCGCTTGTCGCAGATTGGCTTGAAGGAAGAGTATCCAGGCACCACCAACCCGTTCCCGTGGATGAGCGAGATCATGGACTTGAAGAAAGAGAAAAACTTCTTCGAGACCCGCGTGATCGAATACCAGACCGGCGGCGCGTTGAGCTGGGACTGATCCACGGACGATGCCCCAACATGTGGGAGGGGGCTTGCCCCCGATGATGTTCGTTCAGTTCAAGCTTCAGTGACTGATGCACCGCGACCGGGGGCAAGCCCCCTCCCACAGGGGTTGCGGTGCGCTATAGATCTTTGCAAATTGCCTCTTATGCCCAATCAAACCATCAAGACACCTTGCGTCGGCCTGTGCTCCACCGTTTACGGGGACCTGGTCTGCCGGGGCTGCAAGCGTTATCACCATGAAGTGATCCAGTGGAATGGCTACAACGCCGAGGAAAAACAAGCGGTGTGGCTGCGCCTGGAGCAATTGCTGGTGCAGGTGATGGCCAGCAAACTCGAGGTGTTTGATGCGCACCTGCTGCGCCAGCAACTGGAAAATCGCAAGATCCGTTTTGTACCGCACCAATCGCCGTATTGCTGGGCGTACCAGCTGATTGCCCGGGGTGCGCGGGTGATTTCCAAGCTGGATGCGTATGGGCTGGCGTTGCTGCCGGAATTTCGTGAGCGCAGCCTGGCGGATTTGCGCGATGCGATTGACCGAGAATTTTTCCTGCTGTCCGAAGCGCATTACGAGCGGTATATCGCGCCGGGCTTTCTCAAGGAAGCGTTTGGGCCGGCCCTGATCGCCACGTTCTAGACAACACCCCATTTGGATTTGCATCGCTCAGCAGGTCAATGACCTGCCGCGCCCGCGCGGGGCCGGCGTTGGCCACCAGCGAAGCCAGGGCATCGCGCCATTCATCCAGCCCCCTCGCACCGGCAATTGTGTTTAAAATGCCGCCCGCTCAACGAACGACGTTTAACGATGAACCCAGACGCACTCGCCACCCTGCACGCCCACTTGCTCACAGCCCTGGCTACCCCACCGGCGGAAACCCGGCGCCTGTTCCACGGCCGTGGCCGCTGCTGGCCGGGCCTGGAGCAATTGACCGTAGACTGGTTGCAAGGCGTGCTGCTGGTGGCGTTGTTCAAGGCGCCGGAAGCGGCGCAGTTGCAAGCCTTGAAGCAACTGCTGCAAACCCGATTCGGCACTTACACCGTCGCCCTGCAACACCGCTACCTGCCGCAAAGCACCACCGAATGGCTGGTGGGCGGCCCCGTCGACGAGCTGACCATCACCGAAGGCGGGCTGCGTTACCTGATCGACCTGGGTAAAAAACAGAACAGCGGGCTGTTCCTCGACATGCGCTACGGGCGCAATTGGGTGCGCGAACAGGCTAAAGGCCAGCGGGTGCTCAACCTGTTCGCCTACACGTGCGGGTTTTCGGTGGCGGCCATCGAAGGTGGCGCCGACCACGTAGTGAACTTGGACATGGCCCGTGGCGCCCTGAGCCGTGGCCGCGACAACCATCGCCTCAATGGTCATGACCTGAGCAAGGTCAGCTTCCTGGGCCACGACCTGTTCAAGTCCTGGGCCAAGGTCACGCATGGCGGCCCCTACGACCTGGTGATCATCGACCCACCGTCGTTCCAGAAAGGCAGCTTCCTGCTGACCAAGGACTACCAGCGCGTCCTGCGTCGCCTGCCGGATCTGCTCACGCCACAGGGCACGGTACTGGCCTGCATGAACGACCCGGCCTTTGGCGAAGACTTCCTGATCGACGGCGTGACACGCGAGGCCCCTGGGCTGCGCTTTGTCGAACGGCTGCAAAACCCGCCGGAATTTCCTGATATTGACGCGCAAAGTGGCTTAAAGGCACTGGTGTTCCGCCAAGGCTGATGCCGAAACTGCCTACGCTTGCTACGCTAAGTGATACGCCGGGTGGTGAACCTTCTTACCCCCTTCCCGGTCGATACCTGCATCCCCCGGCCAGACTCGACGGCGTCACGTCGTCGGCTGCCCTGTTTCACCTTTTGGAGATCCGCCCGTGATATCGACCCTGCATGTAGCCAGACTCAAAGCCTGGGGCGCCCACGGCTTCACCGCCACCGGTGTGGTATTGGCCTTCCTGGCCACCCTGGCGCTGCTGGAAAACTCACCCAAGGCCTGCCTGCTCTGGCTGGGCCTGGCATTGGTGGTGGACGGTGTCGACGGCTCACTGGCGCGACGGGTGAATGTCAGCACGGTACTGCCCAGTTTCGACGGCTCGGTGCTCGACCTGGTGATCGATTACCTCACCTACGTGTTTATTCCGGCACTGTTTATCTACCGCTATATCGACCTGCCGGAATTTACCCACCTGCTGACGGTGTCGGTGATCCTGGTGTCGTCGCTGTTCTGCTTCTGCAACGTGAACATGAAGAGCAAAGACAACTACTTCGTCGGCTTCCCCGCCGCGTGGAACGTGGTTGCGCTGTGCGTCTATATCATCCAGCCGGAAGCCTGGGTGACCTTGCTCACCGTGATCGGCCTGGCGCTGCTGACGGTGACGCCGATGAAGTTCCTGCACCCGTTCCGCGTCAAGCGGTTCATGCCGATCAATATCGCCGTGACCACGATCTGGTTGCTGTGCAGCTTCTTGATGGTGGTGGACTATCCCAACACCAACCCGTGGACGTTTGGGTTGTGGTCGCTGATGTCGGCGTATTTCCTTGGGATTTGTATCTGGCGCACCGCCCTGGAGTGGCTGGGAACACACAAATGACCCGGTGAACACTCTGTAAATGTGGGAGGGGGCTTGCCCCCGATAGCGGTAGTTCAGCTAAAGATGAGTCAGCTGGAGCACTGCCATCGGGGGCAAGCCCCCTCCCACATTTGGATTTGCAGACTCCCCGCGAGTAAGATGGCGGCCTTTCGCTTAGCGCCCTGCCAATAATAAGCCCTGACCATGCCCTTCGAACTCAGCGTAGACCTCACCACCCTTGCCATCCTGGCGGCGGTCGCCTTTATCGCCGGTTTCATCGATGCCATCGCCGGCGGCGGGGGCTTGCTCACCACGCCCGCCCTGCTCACCGCCGGCATGCCGCCGCACTTGGTACTGGGCACCAACAAGCTCAGCTCCACCTTCGGCTCGGCCACCGCCAGCTTCACCTTTTACCGCCGCAAGCTGTTCCACCCGCGCCAGTGGGTGCACGCCATCGTCGGCACGCTGATTGGCGCCCTCGCTGGCGCGGTAGTGGCCCACTACCTGCCGGCTGAAACCCTGAACAAGATGCTGCCGGTGATCGTGTTCGGCTGCGGCCTTTACCTGTTGTTCGGCGGCACGCCCAAGGCGCCGCTGGATGCCGACGCGCCGATCAAGAAGAAGTGGCAATCCACCCAAGGCTTCGGCCTGGGCTTCTACGATGGCGTGGCAGGTCCGGGCACCGGCGCGTTCTGGACCGTCAGCACGATGCTGTTGCACCCCATCGACCTGGTGAAGGCCAGCGGCGTGGCGCGCAGCATGAACTTCGTCAGCAACGCGGCGGCACTGTCGGTGTTTATCTTCAACGGCTCGGTGGACTGGATCGTCGGCCTGGCCATGGGCGTGTCGGTGATGTGTGGCGCGTTCTTTGGCGCACGCAGCGCGATCAGCGGCGGCGCCAAATTCATTCGCCCGGTGTTCATCACCGTGGTCCTCGGCCTGACGGTGCGCCTAGCCTGGCAGCACTGGTTCAGCGTGGCCTAGGCGACGGGCCAGGTAGAGGTCGATCAGGTAACGCGCAATCGAGCGTGACGCCGGCAGCGGCGGCAGGTTGTGGATGTTGAACCACTGCGCGTCCTCGATCTCGTCAGCCTGGGGCACGATGTCGCCACCGGCGTACTCGGCATGGAAGCCGAGCATCATCGAATGCGGGAACGGCCAGCACTGGCTGCCCATGTACTGGATGTTCTTGACCTCCACCTGCACTTCCTCGAGGACCTCGCGGATCAGGCAGTCTTCGGCCGACTCACCCGGCTCGGCAAACCCCGCCAACGTGCTGTACACCCCCGTGACAAAGCGTGGCGAACGCGCCAGCAGGATCTCGTCGCCACGGGTCACCAGCACGATCATGCTCGGCGAAATCCGCGGGTAGCTGCGCAGGTCACAGGCCTGGCAATACATCGCACGCTCGCGCGGCACCTGGACCATGGGCTGGCCGCAACTGCCGCAAAACCGATGCTCGCGCGCCCACGTACCGATCTGCGCGGCGTAACCCAGCACTTTGTACAAGGTGTGGTCGCCTTGCAGCATGAAGCCGCGCAGGCCTTGCCAACTGCAGCCCGGCACTTCACCGGCGCTATTGAGTTCCAGCAGGTACACCGGCTCACCGTCGAGGTGGCCGATGCCGTGTTCGGCGAACACCGACAGGTCCTGGCGCTTAAGCCATTCCCGGGGGAACAAGGGACCATTGGTGTCATGCAAAAAGCCGTCGCGGCTGCGGGCAACGGCCCAGCCGCCAGGGGTGTCGTTGTCCAGCAGCGTTGTGGTAATCCAGCCTGGGGTCATGTCAGTCAATCCACGAATTCGGGTTTCTGCTTACTCATATGGGCCGCGATGGCCACGCGCAGGTCGTTGGATTGCAACATAGCCGAGTTCCAGGTGGCAACGTATTCCAAGCCGTCATTGACCGTATGGTCACGCATGTAGCTGATCATGGCCTTGGTGCCGGTGACCGCAATCGGCGATTTGGCGGCGATTTCATGGGCGATTTCCATCACGCCGGCCAACAGGCTGTCCTGATCGGGATAAACGCGATTGACCAGGCCGATGCTGCGCGCCTCCTCGGCGCCGAACTGGCGGCCGGTATAGGCCAACTCGCGCAGCATGCCGTCACCGATGATGCGCGGCAGGCGCTGCAGGGTGCCGACGTCGGCCGCCATGCCGATGTCGATTTCCTTGATCGAGAACTGCGCGCCTTCAGCCGCGTAGCGCATGTCGCAGGCGCTGATCAGGTCAATGGCACCGCCGATGCAATAGCCCTGGATCGCCGCCAGCACCGGCTTGCGGCAGTTATCGACGGCATTGAACGAGGCTTGCAGTTCAAGGATTTTGCGGCGCAAAAGGCGCGCGTTGCGGCCCACGTCCTTGCCGAACTCGTTGGCCACCGAAGCCAGCATCATCAGGTCGATGCCGGAGGAGAAATGCTTGCCGGCACCGCTGAGCACCACGGCGCGTACGGCGTCGGTGTCTTCGACCCATTGGAAGATGTCGATGATTTCGGTCCAGAACGCCGCATTCATCGCGTTGATCTTTTCCGGACGGTTGATCTGCACATGGGCAACGTTGCCGGCGAGTTCGACGACGAAAGCTTGGTATTCGGACATGGCAGTGATCCCTGACTGGCGAGTGATGAGGCCCGAACTATAACAAGGGTGCACCACGACGCATCAGCCAAAAACAGGACGGGCAAACGTAATGAAATGTTGTGGGCGCACCGTTATCGACCTGGCCAATGGCGCACTGCTGGCGATCATCCTCGCCGTGGTCGGTTCGGTCTGCGTGAGCAAGCTGTGCCAGCCGCGCAGGTAAAAACCCTGCAAAGCGCTGGATAAAACCCTGCACACACGCCATCCTTCGCGCTTTAAGCCGCCTCACCTGCGGCGCTCGACGTTTAAAGGATATGCCCATGCACGCCCACCCCCTGACCGCCGCCGACTTCGAATTCATCGAAGACACCCTGCTCAAGTACGGCGACGACCATTCGGTCCTGAACCTGGCCGAACTCGACGGCTACTTCACCGCGCTGGTCTCCAGCCCGGTCCAAGTGGATGTGGCAGAGTGGTTCCCGGCGATCTGGGGCGGGCAAAACCCCGAGTGGGACAACATGGACGAAGCGCAAAGCTTCCTCGAACTGTGCGTGCGCCACATCAACACCCTGGCCAGCCAACTGGCCACCGACGCGCAAGGCTTCAAGGCCCGCTTCGACGAAACCGAACACCAGGGCCAGAACGTCACCCTCGCCGAAGAATGGTGCTTCGGCTACATCCGCGGCGCCGCCATCGGCAACTGGCCGGAACTGCCGGCAGAACAGGCCGCCCTGCTGGAAAAAATCTCCTGGTGCGCCGAACAAGACAACTTCGAACTGCCCGCCGACCTGGACGTACAAGCACACCAGCAACGCGTCAGTGAAATCGAACCGGCAGCGCGGGCGTTGCATGATTATTGGTTGGCAAAGCGATACGTGCTGTAGATCTTGATCTCAAGCGCCCCGTCAAACACGCTGGCCGGGATTCGACGGGGATTTGGGGGCGGCCCCCCCAAATAACGGATAGGCACACCGCACCACCGCCATCGCAAGCTCGACAAGCACCACACCTATACCCGATCATTCAAATCCGCCCGTCGGCCACTCCATCCCACCTTGCCTTGAATCAGGAGCCTTGTACCTTGAGTTCGCAGAAAACCGTGACCGTTACACCGCCCAACGCCCCCCTCAACGGCAAGGTTGCCCCCCCCGGCTCCAAATCCATCACCAACCGCGCCCTGCTGCTGGCCGCCCTGGCCAAGGGCACCAGCCGCCTCAGCGGCGCCCTCAAGAGCGACGACACCCGCCACATGTCAGTGGCCCTGCGCCAAATGGGCGTCACCATCGACGAACCAGACGACACCACCTTCGTCGTCACCGGCCAAGGCAAACTGCAACTGCCGCCGCAGCCCCTGTTCCTCGGCAACGCCGGCACCGCCATGCGCTTCCTCACCGCCGCCGTGGCCACCGTTGAAGGCACCGTGGTGCTCGACGGCGATGACTACATGCAAAAACGCCCAATCGGCCCGCTGCTGGAGACCCTCGGCCAGAACGGTATCCAGGTCGACAGCCCCACCGGTTGCCCACCGGTCACCGTGCACGGCGTGGGCAAGATCAAGGCCAAGCGCTTCGAGATCGACGGCGGTCTGTCCAGCCAATACGTATCGGCCCTGCTGATGCTCGCAGCCTGCGGCGAAGCGCCGATTGAAGTGGCGCTAACCGGCAAGGACATCGGCGCCCGTGGCTACGTGGATCTGACCCTGGACTGCATGCGTGCCTTCGGAGCCCAGGTTGAAGCCGTCAACGACACCACCTGGCGCGTCGCCCCTGGCGGCTACACCGCCCATGATTACCTGATCGAACCTGACGCCTCCGCCGCCACTTACCTGTGGGCCGCAGAAGTGCTGACCGGTGGCCGTATCGACATCGGCGTGGCCGCGCAGGATTTCACCCAGCCGGACGCCAAGGCCCAGGCCGTGATCGCGCAGTTCCCGAACATGCAAGCCACGGTGGTTGGCTCGCAGATGCAGGACGCTATCCCGACCCTGGCGGTGCTGGCTGCGTTCAACAACACCCCGGTGCGCTTCACTGAGCTGGCCAACCTGCGCGTCAAGGAATGTGACCGCGTCCAGGCGCTGCATGATGGCCTGAACGAAATCCGTCCGGGCCTGGCGACCATCGAGGGCGATGACCTGCTGGTGGCCAGCGACCCGGCCCTGGCCGGCACTTCCTGCACCGCGCTGATCGACACCCACGCCGACCACCGCATCGCCATGTGCTTTGCGCTGGCGGGCTTGAAAGTGTCAGGGGTCAAGATCCAAGACCCCGACTGCGTGGGCAAGACCTATCCTGAATACTGGAATGCCCTGGGTAGCCTGGGCGTTCAACTGACCTACTAATCTGTCGGCAACGGTGTGGGGAGGGAGTGATCATGACAATTCGCCAACCCTGCCCACCTGCGTTATGTGACTGCGAGCGCGAACAACTGCTTGGCACCCCCTCGGCAGACCAACGCATCCTGCGGCTGACCCGCCAGGAAGAGAAGAAGCTGCTGGAGCGCCTGGAAAACCTTCAAAGCCTGGAAGACCTGGAACACATGCAGCGCTTGATGTACCTGCAACTGGGTATCCGCGTACATGTCGCACCCGGCCACACTGAAGTCAAAAGCATGCGTGGGATTCAGATTGTGATCGACAAACTGCCAGGCTTGTGTCGCAAGACCCGGTTGTCGATTCCGGCCGCAATCCGTAAAGGTATGGAAAAACGGCCGGAGGTTGCTTATCGGTTGCTTGATGCACATGACCTGTTTGGACAGTAGTCAGCCCGTTAAACGCGTCAGCACCCAGTTGCCGCAGGCACAGCGTCTGTCGTAGCTAAACCCGTTACCAGACGAAACCGTTGGCAAACACCATTCCATGCCCACCCCTCACGTCCTGATAGCTCATATCGGGATATTTGTTGAGCCTCTGCAGTTGCTCGCTGTTCAAGGTCTGCAGTTGTTCAGGCGAGACGTTCGGAAAGGGATGGTTTTTTTTCGCATCGTTTTGTTGATCTTGCCTCACTTGATCTTGCGTGGGCTTTCCGTAAGACGTATCGATGGTGGGGGCAATGAACGCGGTTCCAGGTGCAGAAGAAATTGACGTCATTAACTTTATCTCAAGTGTGTGTGAACACCATGAGTGATCGTCCAATCGTTCCAAGTTCCATGCCCGCCACACCCTCTTCACTGCCCGTCTGCTGGATTCGCGAAGGTTGAATCAACCGGCGACTGTCTCGACGTCGAACAAACCCTGCCCCACGGCCCACGCCTTCTCCAAATGCGCCTGCGCCCCGCCGCTTTCCGAGTCGAGCAACAGCGCCGAGGTCAGCACCTGCGCGCCACAGTAATCGAAGATCCCGTAGTCGATCTGCGTGCGCATCGCCTGGGCATAGCCGTGTCGATCAAACGCATCGTCATCCGCTGCGCCCAAGGCCAACAGATGCACGTTCAGGTGCCGCAGCTTTTTCACCACCGGCGTATCGGGGCTGTATTCGATGGCCCAGCCGTTGATGAATACGCGGTCGATCCAGCCTTTGAGCAGGCCCGGCAATGACCACCAATAAATCGGGAACGCCAGCACCAGGGCGTCTGCACGGTCGATGCGGGCCTGTTCGGCCCGCACGTCGGCGGGTGGCGTGGCGCGGGTTCGGTGAACCGCATGGTCGGCGGCGGTGTAGCGCGGGTCAAAACCTTCGGCGGCAAGGTCGGCGATTTCAACAGTGTGGCCAGCGGCAGTGAGCCCGGCGGCCACCTGCGCAGCCACGCTGTGGGTGAGGGATTGCGGGTCGTGATGTGCAACAACGATAAGTGCGTGCATGACAAGGACTCCCTTTGGGGTTACGCTGGGCTTAAGTTACGATTAGTAAGTTACTTTTGGTATATAAGCATGTCAAGCAGCGAATCCCCTGCCCCACGTCGGCGCCTGTCCCGTGAAGAACGCCTGCGTCAATTACTCGATGTGGCCTGGCAACTGGTGCGCGATGAAGGCACCGAAGCACTGACGCTCGGACGCCTGGCGGAACTGGCGGGCGTGACCAAGCCGGTGGTCTACGACCATTTCGTCACCCGTGCGGGGTTGCTGGTCGCGTTGTATGAGGATTTCGATGCGCGCCAGAACCAAGTGTTTGTCGACGCCATAGAGGCCAGCAGCGCCACCCTTGAGGATCGCGCCGGAGTGATCGCCGCGTCCTATGTGGAGTGCGTGTTGTTGCAGGGCCGGGAAATCCCGGGGGTGATTGCAGCCTTAAGCAGCTCGCCGGAGCTGGAAACCCTCAAGCGCCACTACGAGGCGATCTTCCTCGATAAGTGTCGCGACGCGCTATCGCCCTTCGGCCACGTGTCCAAGGCTGGCTTAAGGGCGATGCTGGGCGCTGCGGAAGCGCTGTCCCAGGCGGCGTTCAGTGGCGAGATCAGCCGTGAAGAAGCGCAGCAGGAATTGCTGGCGACTATCCTGGCGATGGTCAATCGCGGCCGTGTTCACCGCGAGTAATAAATGCCTGGACCTTACGTGCCAGTTGATCCAGGTGGCGGTCACGCTGCTTCTCGGCATCCACCATCGCGCGCTTGCCGTGCTTTTGCAGCAGGTAGGTATGAATCTGCCGCACCTCCAGCGAGCTATAGATCGCCGCCACATCCAGCACGCCCATCAGGCCGTCGGTGCCGTAGTCCCGCGTGTTCATCAGCACTTGAGTCTCACGCGCGCCACGTACCCGAAAGCCCATGCTTTCAAACGCTGGCACCTTCTCTATGGAGCAGGCCAGTTCCGCATGGGGATGACGGCTCAGCACGTCGCGCATCATCCCGCGAGCCACGCCCTGGCGCCGATAGCCGACTTGCACCGCCATGAAAGCGATTCCGCAGGCCTCGGGAGCCTCCTTCACCGGCAGGTACAGCACAAAGCCCATCACCTTCTGCGGGTCTTGCGGATCGGTGGCCACGACCAACTCGACGGCAACGCCCTTTGAACCGTCCAGCGCTTCCAGGTACAGATGCACCTCAAAGCCAATCGCGTACTGGTAGATGTTGTACAGCAGGTTACTCGGCGGCAGCGCCACGCTGCTGATGTCGGTGAGGTTGTCCACCACCATCTGCAGGATCTGAGCATTGATAGGCTCCGGGCACGGTGTGGTGTAGCGGGTAAGGCTGAACATGCAGATTCCTGGGGTTAAGCATCAAGGCAGCGCGGATTGTACCTGCTCGGCACACACCTCGCGCAAACACCCGCGCAACCAGCGATGGGCCAGGTCGGCATCGAGCCTGGGGTGCCACAGCATCGCGACGGTGAAGGTCGGCAGCGCCACCGGCAGCTCAAAGCGATGCAGGCCTTCCCGTTGATGGAAGGTGTAGCGTTCGGGCACGCTGGCGATCAGGTCGGTGTCGCGGGCCAGGGCAATGGCGGTGGCGAACCCGGCGACGATGGTGCTGATCTGTCGCGTCAGGCCCTGGGCCTCAAGCGCGTCGTCGATTTGGCCACGGTCCTGGCCACGGCGTGATACGTAGACGTGCTGGCCCTCGGCATACCGCCGGGCGCTGACGTCGCCCTGGCTGAGCGCATGGCCGCTGCGTACCACGCCAACCAAACGGTCACGGAACAGCGCCTGGGTCAGCACTTCGGGGCTGGCCGCAGGGTCAACCACGCCGGTTTCCAGGTCGACGCTGCCGTCACGCAGCAGCGCACTGTCCTTGTCGGTTTTATGGATGAAGCGCAGGCGCACACCGGGTGCTTCCCGTGCCGTACGTGCCAACAACGCCGCACCGACATTTTCGACGAATTCTTCGCTGGTACGCAGGGTAAAAGTGCGCTCGACCTGAGCCATGTCCAACGTGTGCACGGGCCGCAACACGGCACTGGCTTCCTGCACCAGGCGGCTGACCTGTTCGCGCAGCTCCATCGCCCTCGGCGTAGGCACCAGGCCGCGACCGGCGCGCACCAGCAACGGGTCGCCGGTGGTTTCGCGTAAACGCGCCAAAGCGCGGCTCATCGCCGAGGGGCTCAGGCGCAAGCGTCTGGCCGCGCCGGCCACACTGCCTTCGGCGAGCAATACATCCAGGGTGATCAGCAAATTTAAATCGGCCATCGGTGCTCCTTATCAGGCGTCAGATGCAGGTATTAACTGCAACCCATGCGTCTTCCGCCATGGTAGGTCACGCCGTAGATTTGTGACAGTTGCCTTCGCTCAAGGATTACCCATGCCCCCCTCTTCTCGCGGCAGCCTCGTCAGCCTGTCCCTGTCCATGTTGCTGGCCTCCCTCGGCACCAGCATCGCCAATGTCAGCCTGCCCAGCCTGGCGCAGGCGTTTGATGCGTCGTTTCACGCGGTGCAGTGGGTGGTGCTGGCCTATCTGCTGGCAATCACGGCAGTGATCGTCAGCGCCGGGCGCCTGGGTGACCGCTGGGGCCGTCGACGCGGATTGCTCGCCGGCTTGCTGCTCTTCGCCGTGGCGTGCGGGCTGTGCGGGCTGGCCCCCTCGCTGGAGGGTCTGGTTGCTGCGCGCGTCCTGCAAGGCCTCGGCGCAGCAGTGATGATGGCCATGGCCCTGGCAATGGTGGGCGATACCGTCACCCGGGAACGTACCGGCCGGGTCATGGGATGGCTGGGCACGATGTCCGCCGTCGGCACTGCCATGGGTCCCAGCCTGGGCGGGGTATTGCTGAGCCTGTGGGGTTGGCGCGCGATCTTCCTGGTCGGGGTGCCGTTGGGGCTGCTGGCCGCCACCCTCGCTTATCGCTGTTTGCCGGTTGATCGTGCGCAGGTACCCGCCGGTGCGGCCTCTGGTGTCTGGTCTTTACTGAAGGACGCGTCATTGCGCAGCAGCCTGGCCATGAGTGCCTTGGTGGCCGCCGTGATCATGGCCACCTTTGTGGTCGGGCCCTTTTATTTGTCCAGGGGCCTGGGGCTGGCCCCGGAGTGGATGGGCCTGGCCATGGCCGTCGGGCCCTGTGTGGCGGCTCTCACCGGCATCCCGGCCGGCCGCCTGACCGACCGCCTCGGTAGCCGGCGCATGACACTCGCCGGGCTGGGCGTGCTGGGGTGTGGGGCGCTGCTGCTGTCGCTGGCGTCTGGACTGATCGCCTATCTGGCCGCACTGGTCATTCTGACGACGGGCTACAGCCTGTTCCAGGCGGCCAACAACACGGTGGTGATGAGCGATATAGAGGCGGCGCATCGCGGCACGGTGTCGGGCCTGCTGAACCTGTCACGCAATCTAGGCCTGATCCTCGGTGCTTCAGCGTTGGGGGCGGTGTTCGCGTGGGCCAGTCCGGATGTCACCCGTGCGCTCCCGCAAGCCGTGGCCCATGGCCTGCATGTGACCTTCAGCGTGGCACTGGGCTTGATCCTGCTGGCCAGTGTGATGGCATTGCGCCGCGCCAGCGCCTTTAATACCGCCAAGAACACCCATTGAGGCAAAAAAACAAAAAAGGCGTTGCACCAGACCGGGTTACATCGCGCATCATGGGCACTTTCAAGCTCAAGGGTAACGTCCATGCGCGTTCTGTCATTGATGATGGGTCTCACGACGCTGGCCGCCAGTACGGTGTTCTGCGCCAGCGCGATGGCGAATGAAGAGAGTCAGTTAGTACAACAGATCAACCAATACCGCAGCCAGGTACAACGCTGCGGCGACCAGGGTTCCCAGGAACTGCCACCGCTGGCCAGCGATACGCGGCTGGTGCTGCCGGCCACCAACGTCGGCGATTTGCAGCAAGCGCTGGCCCGGGCCGCGTACCCGATGGTCAACGTGCAGGCCATCAGCCTGTCCGGGCCCAAGGATGCCCAGTCAGCCATGAAGGCCGTGCGCGAAAGCTTCTGTCGGGTGGTGCTGGACCCGCAATTTGTCGATATCGGCGTAAGCAACAGTGGCCAGGACTGGCGCATCGTGCTTGCCCGCCCACTGCTGACCAGCGGCCTGGGCGATTGGCAGACCGAAGGCAAACAACTGCTCAACCTGATCAACACCGCGCGTGCGCAACCGCGCCAATGCGGCACCCAGGCGTTTACCGCAACCGCACCCTTGTCCTGGAATGACGCCCTGGCCGACGCCGCCAACAGCCACACGCGTAACATGGCCAACGGCAATTTCTTCGACCACCTCGACCACGACGGACGCACCCCCGGTGACCGTGCCGAACTGGCCGGGTATAGCGCGAAGAATATCGGCGAAAACATCGCCGCCGGCCTGGATACGCCGCGCAAGGTGGTGGACGGCTGGCTGGCCAGTCCGGGCCATTGCGCCAACCTGATGAACCCGCAATTTCGCGAACTGGGTGCGGCGTATGCCATGGACCCGAAAAGTGATGCCGGGATTTATTGGACAGGGGTTTTCGGCGCGCAATAAACACGCTCACAGATCTATCCGAACGGAGGAGGCATCAATTTGCCATCTCATGGATAATGCCGCTGAACTTGGCAGCGGCCATGCCGGTCTGTTGATTGCTGCCTGACCCTCTCAGGCGTTCGACAGACTGTGGCAAACAAGGTGTTCTTGCGATGATGAATTGGCTGCAAAGTAGCAGCGACATGGCTGAGCGGGTCCGCCTGCATGATTGGGCGAGTACGCCGCTGGGACCGCTGGAAGAGTGGCCGGATGTGCTCAAGACCACCGCGGCGCTGTGCTTTGCGTCGAGCTTCCCCCAGGCCATCATCTGGGGGCCGAGCCTGATCACCCTTTACAACGATGCGTTTATTCCAATCCTGGGCAACAAACCTGACGCCCTGGGGCGCCCGTTCAGCGAAACCTGGCGCGAAGTCTGGGAGCAGGTGCGCCCAATCGCCGACGCGGCGTTCGACGGGCATGCGACCTTTATTGAAAACTTCCCGCTGATGATCGAGCGTGGCGACGGGCCGGAGCAGGCGTATTTCACTTTTTGCTACAGCCCCATCCGCGACCCTCAGGGCCAGGTAGTGGGGATGCTGGATACCGTCACCGAAACCACCACCACCGTCTTCCTGAACCGTCGCCTGGCGGTGTTGGATGCCGTCGGCAGCGCCGTGGCGAATGCCACCGACGCCGAAAGCATCATGTCCACCACCACGCGTTTGCTGGCCGAGCACCTGCAGGTGTCCAACTGTGCGTATGCCGACATGGATGCCGATGAAGACGGCTTTACCATTCGCGGCAACTGGGCAGCGCCGGGCTCGCCGAGCATCCTGGGCCACTACAGCCTGGCGTCATTCGGCGCATTGGCGGTGCAGCGCCTGCGCGCGGGCGAGCCGCTGGTGGTCCAGGACAACCGATTCGAATTCGCTCCCGAGGTCGCCGCCAGTTATCAGGCCTTGGGCGCGCTCGCCACCGTGTGCTTCCCGCTGATCAAGGACGGTCGCCTGACCGCACTGATGGCCGTGCACCACAAAACGGCCCGCGCCTGGTCGCCCTACGACCTGGCACTGGTCGGCGAGGTCACCGAGCGCTCGTGGGCCCATATCGAGCGGGTGCGCGCCGACGTCGCTGTGCGCGAAGGCCTGGCAGCCTTTACCGAGCTCAACGCCACCTTGGAACAGCGGGTGCAAGAGCGCACCAACGCCCTCACCCAGGCCGAAGCCGCGCTGCGCCAATCGCAGAAACTCGAAGCCATCGGCCAATTGACCGGCGGCGTCGCCCATGACTTCAACAACCTGTTGACCATCATTCGTTCGTCGGTGGACTTCCTGCGTCAGCCCGGACTCTCCGAGGAGCGGCGCCAGCGCTACATGGGCGCGGTGTCCGACACGGTGGAGCGCGCCAGCAAGCTCACCAGCCAATTGCTCGCCTTCGCCCGGCGCCAACCGCTCAACCCGGAAGTCTTCGATGCGGGCCAACGGGTCAAGAACATCGGCGAGATGCTCGAAAGCGTTACCGGTGCGCGCATCCATGTGCAGGTGCAGTTGCCAGAGCGCCCTTGCCACGTGCGCGTCGACGCGAGCCAATTCGAGACCGCACTGATCAACATCGCCCTGAATGCCCGCGACGCGATGGACGGGCAAGGCACCCTGACTTTACGCGTGGCGAATGTGGACTCGATGCCGCGTATCCGTGGCGATGAAGAGGCACACCAGCCCTTTGTGAGCATTTCCCTGGCGGATACCGGCACAGGTATTTCCTCTGATACCTTCGAGCGCATTTTCGAGCCTTTCTTTACCACCAAGGCTGTAGGCAAAGGCACCGGGCTGGGGCTGTCCCAGGTCTTCGGGTTTGCCAAGCAGTCCGGGGGTAACGTCGACGTCGCAAGCCGCCCTGGCGAAGGCACCGTGTTCACCCTGTACCTGCCCGAAGTGGCGCAGCAGGTAGAGCAGCCCGACCCGACGCCGGAAAGCCAGTCGCCCACCCATGATACGGCGCAGTGCCATATCCTGATCGTGGAAGACAACCTCGAAGTCGGCCGCTTTGCCAACCAGATCCTTCAGGACCTCGGTTACCAGACCACCTGGGCCACCGATGCCGAGCAGGCACTCACGCTGGCCGGCGCGGATGCCCTGGCGTTCGACGGGATCTTTTCGGACGTGGTGATGCCGGGCATGACCGGCGTGGCCATGGCCAAAGTGCTGCGCCAACGGCGCCCGGACTTGCCGGTGGTGCTCACCTCCGGCTACAGCGAAGAGCTGGCCGACAGCGGTTACGAAGGGTTCGAATTCCTCGCCAAGCCCTACTCCGCCGATCAGGTTGCGCGGGCCCTGGCCAAAGCGATGCTTTGAGCCCTACTCCGCCACTGCCACCTGATTGCGGCCTTGGGCCTTGGCGCGGTACAGCGCTTTGTCGGCGGTGTTCATCAGCCCGTGCAGGTCCTGGTCCTGGGTGTGGGTAGATGCAACGCCCAGGCTGGCGCTCAACCCATGCACCGGCTCGGAAGCCAGGCCCGAGATCGCCTTGACCAACTGCTCGGCGATAGTGCGCGCGGTGTCCAACGACGTATTGGGCAGCAGTACCGCAAACTCCTCGCCGCCCAAGCGTCCGTACACATCGGCCTGACGGAACGACGCACTGATCACCCCACCAATCTGGCGCAGCACTTGATCACCGGCCTGGTGGCCGTAGGTGTCGTTGATTTGCTTGAAGTGATCCATGTCCATCATCAGCGCGCACAGCGGTTGCCGGTTGTGGCGGCATTGCTCGTACAGCACCTGGGCATGTTCGAAAAACGCACGGCGGTTCATCAGGCCGGTGAGCTCATCGGTCTGGGCCGCGCGGGTGGAAATAGTGTGGGCACGTTCCATTTGCCGGGTCAGGCGGAAGGCCTTTTCCAAGGCATCCGAGAGTTTGCGCGTGGCGCTGACCACAAAGGTGGAAAACACCAGCACCGCGATGGCCACGCCGACTTGCATGGAAGACGGCTGGAACAACAGCCACAGCGTACACGGCAGCAACACCAGGGCCAGGGAGGCCAGGGTCATGTAGCGGTAAGCCGAATAACAGGACACGGCGCTGACGGACATGCCCACGGTGAACAACATCACCAGTGCCTGGGACAGCCGGTCATCGGTGGGCATCACCGCCAGGGCGCCAGCGCCCCAGATCCCGGCAGACAGCATCAGCGTCAGCCAGTAACGGCGTTCCCAACGCTCGGGCGTGCGCTCGGCGTTGGGGCAGCGAAACCACTCCATGAACATCTTCACGCGCAACAGCGAGGACACCGCCAACGCGCCCAGCCAGACCAGGATGACCTGATGGTCAAACCGGTCCCAGCATAGCCAGCAGAGCATGAGAGCGGCCAGGTAACTGCCGAATATCGCGGCAAAGGATTGCCGGAACAGCTGGTGCAAACGGTCAGTCCGCACCTGCTCCTCTATAAAGCAATCCTGGTCCTGCCCACGCCCAAGGCCATTCATGAAATCCGCCTGATTCGACTGCCACGACAAAGGCGCCATTGTGGCACCCTGCCACCAGCGTGGACAACAGAATCCAGCAAGATAGAGCCTTTAAAGCGGTTCCGGCCGCAGAATCAGTACCCCCAATGGCGGCAGATTCAACGCCAGTGACACCGCTTGCCCATGGTTCGGTTCATCTTGGGTAAACACCTCGCCTCCGTTACCGTAATTGGAACCTGCGTACATGTCGGCGTCACTGTTGATCACTTCGCTCCAACGCCCCGCAAAGGGCACGCCGACCTTGTAACCCTCACGCGGCACCGGGGTGAAGTTGGCGACCACCAGCACCGGCTTACCGTCCTTGCTCCAGCGCAGCCAGGCATAGACGCTGTTGATTGCGTCGTCGCCGATCAGCCATTGGAAGCCCTGCGGCGCGTCGTCCTGCTCATGCAAGGCCGGTTCTTCGCGGTACAGCCGGTTCAAGTCGCCGACCAGCTTTTGCACGCCTTTGTGTTCGGCGTACTGCAACAGGTACCAGTCCAGTTGCTGGTCGTGGTTCCACTCGCGCCACTGGCCGAATTCGCAGCCCATGAACAGCAGTTTCTTACCGGGGTGCATCCACATGAACGCCAGGTAAGCGCGCAGGTTGGCAAATTTCTGCCAGCGGTCGCCGGGCATCTTGTCGATCAGCGAGTGCTTGCCGTGCACCACTTCATCGTGGGAAATCGGCAGGATAAAGCGCTCGGACCACGCATACACCAGGCCGAAGCTCAACTCGTTGTGGTGATGGGCGCGGTACACCGGGTCCTGCTGGATGTAGTGCAGGGAATCGTGCATCCAGCCCATGTTCCACTTGTAGTTGAAGCCCAGGCCGCCCTGTTGGGTCGGCTGGCTGACACCTGGCCAGGCCGTGGATTCCTCGGCGATCACCAGCGCGCCGGGCGCTTCCAGGGCCACCACGTCGTTCAAGTGGCGCAGAAAATCAATCGCCTCCAGGTTCTCGCGACCGCCATGACGGTTCGGCACCCATTCGCCGGCCTTGCGCGAGTAGTCGCGGTAGAGCATCGACGCGACGGCATCCACACGCAGCCCGTCGATATGGAAGTGCTTGAGCCAATGCAGCGCCGAAGCGAGCATGTAGCCGTGCACTTCGGTGCGACCCAGGTTGTAGATCAGCGTGTCCCAATCCTGGTGAAAGCCTTCCAGCGGGTTGGCGTATTCGTACAACGCGGTGCCGTCGAATTGCGCGAGGCCGTGGGTATCGGTGGGAAAATGCGCCGGCACCCAGTCCAGGATCACACCGATGTCGGCCTGGTGCAGGGCATCGACGAAATAGGCGAAATCTTCCGGCGAGCCGAACCGCGCCGTCGGGGCGAATTGCGACAGTGCCTGGTAGCCCCAAGAGCCGCCAAACGGGTGCTCCATGATCGGCATCAGCTCGACGTGGGTGAAGCCCAGTTGCTGCACATAGGGAACCAAGCGCTCAGCCAGCTCACGCCAGTTGTACTGGCGGGCCACTTCGCCCGCTTCATCCAACTCGCATTGCCAGGAGCCCACATGCAGCTCGTAGATCGACAGCGGCGCCGTGGGCTTTTGCTTGTCGACCCGCGACTGCATCCAGGCGTGGTCCTGCCAGTCCACTTGCAACGGTTCGGCCACCTTCGAGGCGGTGTCCGGCGGCAACTGGGTGGCCAATGCCATGGGGTCGGCCTTGAGCGGCAGGATCCCATTGGCGCCAAGAATTTCGTACTTGTAGGCCGCGCCCGGTTGCAGGCGTGGGATAAAGATCTCCCACACGCCGGACGGATGACGCAGGCGCATCGGGTGACGGCGGCCGTCCCAGATATTGAAGTCGCCCACCACCGACACCCGCCGCGCATTCGGCGCCCACACGGCAAAGCGCACACCCTGCACGCCATCGACGCTGGTCACCTGGGCACCCAGGCAACTGCTGAGGTCACGATGGTTGCCTTCGCCGAACAGGTACAGGTCCATTTCCCCCAGCAACAGTTGCTGGAAGCTGTAAGGGTCTTCAGTGATCTGCTCACCGCCGGCCCACTGGATTTTCAACAAATAGGGTTCGCGGGTCTTGAACTGGCCGACGAACAACCCCGGCACCTGGCTCGCGTCCAGGCTGCCGAGCTGTTCACCGCTGTCGCGTGCCAGCACGTGGACACTTAAGGCCTCCGGCAGGAAAGCGCGGATAAACTGGCCACCGTGCTCATCATCGTGCGGCCCGAGAATCGAAAACGGGTCGTGATGCTCGGCGCGTACCAGCGCTTCGACGTCCTTGGACGCCGGCAATGCAGTCAACTTCGCTTGCAGCGGTTCTTTATTTGTAAAGCTCATGACGTCTCCCCACCGCGTGCAGTGTTCGATATAGGTGCAAGCCCGCTCAACAGTCCGTGCAACCCTTGCAGGGGCACCGGCAACCAAGTCGGGCGGTTTTCCGCTTCGTAAGCCACTTCATACGCGGCCTTCTCCAGGCTGAACAACGTCAGCGCTGCGTCCTGGCCTTTGGCATCCTGCCAGTCATGCGCCAGTGTAGACGCAGCAGACTGATACGCCTGGATAAAGGCCTGGCGTGCTTCTTTCAGGTAACGGTCCGTCACGCGTTTGCGCGCCTGGTCCGCTTCGGGCGAGTGATCCACCCCTTGTACATTCAGAGCCATGGCCGCCGCGTAATCGAAGGAGCGCAACACGCCGCTCACATCTTTATACGGGCTGTGCTTACCGCGTCGTTCGTGCAGCGGTCGCGCCGGCTCACCTTCAAAGTCGATCAGGTAGGCATCGCCCTTCACCACCAGCACCTGGCCCAGGTGCAAGTCACCATGCACCCGAATACGCAACCCACCCAGGGTGGCTTTCGCCAGCGCCTGCACATGGCGGGTGATGGCTTTTTTCTGCGCCAGCAACTCAGTGACCAGCGCTTGATCCGCCGGGTTCAACTGGTTTTGATGAAGGTTGAGCAAGTGCAACGCACGGTCCAGCTGCGCGCCGACATCCTTGGCCCAGGCCTGGGTGTCCTTGGCGGTGGTGACTTCAGGCTTGAAGTCCTTGTGAGTGGTTTTCGCACCGAGCACCCCGTGCATTTCGCCCAGGCGCTGGCCGAGCAACCCGGCAAAATCCGCCAGCTCGCCCAGGGCGTTGTAGTGCTGTTCCTGCTCGGAGATGGCTTCGGCCAGCTCGTCGCGAATCGCCCGTTCCAAGTTGTTCTGAGTCCAGCCCCAGGCGTCGCCCTGGTTACTCAGGTAGCCTTGGGCAATCATCAGCAGGTTGTCCTGGCCCTCGGCGTCGTGGCGAATCATCGAGCCCAACAACGGCGAGATGTTCGGGTAGCCGGCTTCGGTCAGGTAAGCACTCATCTCCAACTCAGGGTGCACGCCGGAGGCGACTTTGCGGATCAGCTTGAGCACCAGGCTCTCGCCCACTACTACCGAACTGTTGGACTGCTCGGCCGACAAATAGCGCACCTCGGACTCATCCGTCAGTTGCAGCTTGGCCAGATGAGGCGTAGCGGTGAAGCGCAGCTCGCCTTCGCTTGAGTCGAGCACGGTGCCCGCTTGCAAACCCTGGATCACGGCGCGGATAAAGTGCTCGAGGCTGAAGGCATCGGTCACCAAGCCTACCTGGCGCACCCGGCGTACACGGGCCAAGGCTAATTGCTGAGGCAAGGCGCTGGTGAACTGGTCTTCACCGAGGAAACCGAACGGCAGCTGATAGCGGCTGAATTGGCCACCCGCACTGACCTCAAGCTCGCTGAGCAATACCGGGTGCTGCGGGTCGCCAAAGCGCACGCCATAGGCGATGCGCACGCTGTCGATCGCCGTGTCCTTGCCCGCGAACCAGCGGCGTTTGGGCAGCCAGGCCGGCAGTGCCGTTTGTTCCAGCGAGGCGCGGCAGGGTTCTTCCAGCAGTTCTTCCATGCGTTTTTTCAATACCAGCGTGGTGAAGTCCGGCATGCTCTGGGCCGGTTCCACATGCCAGCTGGGCATCTGGTTTTCCGGCGCCAGCACAAACCAATAGAAGCCGTAAGGCGCCAGGGTCAGCAGGAAATTGAGTTGGCCGATGGGTGGGAAGGCATTCCCGCCGAGCATCTCCACCGGCACCATGCCAGCAAACGCCGACAGGTCCAGTTCGGCCGCCTGGGCGCTGCGCGACACGTTGGCCACGCAGAGGATGATCTCGTTGCGCCCGTCTTCACCGGTGAACTCGCGGGTATAGGCGAGGATGCGCCGGTTACTCGGCGAGAGCATTTTCAGGCTGCCACGGCCAAACGCCTTGGACTGCTTACGCACCGCCAGCATGCGCCGGGTCCAGTTCAGCAACGAATGCGGGTCCTGGGCCTGGGTCTCGACGTTCACCGACTGGTAGCCGTATTGCGGGTCCATAATCGGCGGCAGCACCAGGCTGGCCGGGTCGGCGCGGGAGAAACCGCCGTTGCGGTCGATGGACCACTGCATCGGCGTACGTACGCCATCGCGGTCACCCAGGTAGATGTTATCGCCCATGCCGATTTCATCGCCGTAATACAGGGTCGGTGTACCGGGCATCGACAGCAGCAGGCTGTTGAGCAGTTCGACACGACGGCGGTCACGTTCCATCAACGGCGCCAAGCGCCGGCGGATGCCGAGGTTGATGCGCGCGCGGCGGTCGGCGGCGTAGTAGTTCCACAAGTAGTCGCGTTCTTTGTCGGTGACCATTTCCAGGGTCAGTTCATCGTGGTTGCGCAGGAAGATCGCCCACTGGCAATTGGCGGGAATCTCCGGGGTCTGGCGCAGAATGTCGGTGATCGGGAAGCGGTCTTCCTGCGCCAGCGCCATGTACATGCGCGGCATCAGCGGAAAGTGGAAGGCCATGTGGCATTCGTCGCCGTCGTCGCCCTTTTTGTCACCGAAATACAGCTGGGTGTCTTCCGGCCATTGATTGGCCTCGGCCAGCAGCATGCGGTCCGGGTAATGCGCGTCGATCTCGGCACGGATCTGCTTGAGCACATCGTGGGTTTCGGGCAGGTTTTCGTTATTGGTGCCATCGCGTTCGATCAGGTACGGGATGGCGTCCAGGCGCAGGCCGTCGATGCCCATGTCCAGCCAGTAGCGCATCACCGACAACACCGCTTTCATGACCTGCGGGTTATCGAAGTTGAGATCGGGCTGGTGGGAATAAAAGCGGTGCCAGAAATACTGGCCCGCAACCGGATCCCAGGTCCAGTTGGACTTCTCGGTGTCGAGGAAGATGATGCGGGTGCCGTCGTATTTCTGGTCGTCATCCGACCACACGTAGAAGTCCCGCGCCGCCGAGCCGGGCTTGGCCTTGCGCGCACGCTGGAACCAGGGATGCTGGTCGGAGGTGTGGTTGATCACCAGCTCGGTAATGACCCGCAGCCCGCGCTTGTGCGCCTCGGCAATAAACCGCTTGGCATCGGCCATGGTGCCGTAGTCGCTGTGCACGCCACGGTACTCGGCGATGTCGTAGCCATCGTCACGGCGTGGCGAGGGGTAGAACGGCAGCAACCAGATGGTGTTCACACCCAGGTCGGCGATGTAGTCGAGCTTGGCGATCAGGCCTGGAAAATCACCGATACCGTCGTTATTGGAATCGAAATACGATTTGACGTGGACTTGGTAGATCACCGCATCTTTGTACCAGAGCGGGTCTTTGATAAAAGTGGCAGCGTTGGGTTTCTTCGCCATTGGAAGCTCCTGGAATACGTGAACCGCGCTGGGATTAAGGGGTGGTGATACGCCAGATCCCAAACGGCATCTGCGGCTCCAAACGCGTCCACTGGTGCTTGCCATACCAGGTCCAGCGATGGCCATTCATCAAGTCTTCACCCTGAGTCTCGGCATCGTCCGGCAGGCCCAGCTCCCAGAGTGGCAGCTCGAAGTTGGCCTCTTGGGCGTTATAGGGATCAAGGTTCACCGCCACCAGAATGAAGTTGCTGCCATCCTCGCTGCGCTTGCCGAAATACAGGATGTTGTCATTCCAGGCGTTGTAGAGCTTCAGCCCCAGGTGCGTCTGCAACGCCGGGTTTTGCCGGCGGATGCGGTTGAGCTGAGCGATTTCAGCGATGATATTGCCGGGGGCGGTGAAGTCCCGTGGACGGATCTCGTACTTCTCCGAGTTCAGGTATTCCTCTTTGCCCGGTACCGGCGCCGCTTCGCACAGTTCGAACCCCGAATACATGCCCCACAGGCCCGAGCCCATGGTGGCCAACGCGGCACGGATCAAAAAGCCCGGACGCCCGGATTCATGCAAGAACGGCGGGTTGATGTCCGGCGTGTTGACGAAGAAGTTCGGCCGGTAGCATTCGCGCCAAGGCGACTGGTTCAACTGGGTCAGGTATTCGCTCAACTCGGCCTTGGTATTGCGCCAGGTGAAATAGGTGTAGCTCTGGGAGTAACCGACCTTGCCCAGGCGCGCCATCATCGCCGGCGTGGTAAACGCCTCGGCGAGGAAGATCACCTCGGGGTATTTGGACCGCACATCGCTGATCAACCATTGCCAGAACGGCAGGGGCTTGGTGTGAGGGTTATCGACGCGAAAGGTCTTCACGCCCTCTTCCACCCAACCCACCACGACGTCGCGCAGCTCGGTCCACAGGCCCGGGATGGCGTCCGCCGCATAAAAGTCGACGTTGACGATGTCCTGGTACTTTTTCGGCGGGTTTTCCGCGTATTTGATCGTGCCGTCGGGGCGCCAGTTGAACCAGCCCGGATGCTCCTTGAGCCACGGATGGTCCTGGGAGCACTGGATGGCGAAGTCCAGGGCGATTTCCAGGCCGTGGTCGGCCGCGGCCTGCACCAGGCGGCGGAAGTCATCGCGGCTGCCCAGCTGCGGGTGGATGGCCTCGTGGCCGCCGTCCTCGCTGCCAATTGCGTAGGGGCTGCCCGGATCATCGGGGCCGGCGGTCAGTGAATTGTTCGGGCCTTTACGGTGGCTGCGCCCGATCGGGTGGATCGGCGGGAAGTACAGAACGTCGAAGCCCATGTCATGGATCATCGACAACCGCGAGTGCACGTCATTAAACGTGCCGTGGCGCGCAGGATCGTCGGTGATCGAACGTGGAAACAGCTCGTACCAGCTGGCAAACAGCGCAGCCTCACGCTCAACGTCAATCGGGTAAACGGTGCTGATGCTCAGGTAGGCACGGTGATCGGCCTGCGTCATCAAATGTGCACTGTCTTCGTGCAGGAACTGCGCAACCTGCTCGGTTTCCAGCAGCCCGGAGAGTTCATGATGCAGCAGCATCAGGCGATCGCGCAGCTCGTTGTCACTGCGTTCGGCGGCTTGCAGCACCAGGCTGCGACCTTCCTGCAATTCCAGGCTGACCGGTACGCCGGCCTCGTGTTTCTTGCGCAACTCGTAGCAGAAGCTGGCGAAGGTATCGATCCAGGCTTCAATGCAATATTCATGAGGGCCCTGCTGGGTGACGGTAAACGCGCCTTCCCAGCCATTGTTGCCCACATCGGTCATCACGACGCTGTGCCAGCTTTCATCCTGCAGCGGGCGCCAGCGGATCAGCACGGCGAGCTTGTCATGGCCGTCGGCAAACACTTTGCTGGTGACGTTGACCCGTTGGCCGACCACGGCCTTGACGGCGAATTCGCCGCCGTCAATCACGGGAGTGGTGCTTTCGATGGCGATCCTGGGCAGCAACAGCGCCTGGGACAGCGGCAATATGGACGTGCCTGGAACCTGTGTTTCAGCAGTCATCGAGCATCTTCCCCTTACGCCCTGTGGACGCTCTTTGCTTGATCCGAATTCTTCAGGCGGCCGAGCTCTCCCTGAGCACGGCCGTAATAGGTCCGAACCTGTGCCGTCGATAAAAGTTCAGGTGGATGTGTCGCCATTGAGCGGGGAATCAATTCGCCCGGCCCACTGTCCACCGGTAGAGCAAAGCACAAAGGAGGCCACACCGATGAATATCCCGATCCCGGCTGAAACACCCGACCCGAATATCGACAACCCCACCCTGCCGCCCACCGAGCCCGCACCGATTCCGGAAAAGGAACCGCCGGAGAATGAGCCGCCGCCGGTTGAAGAACCGCCGACGACCATGCCACCGGTGATCGTCAGTCCTTCTCAAAGCGCTTGACGATTTTTGGCATCACGCTGAACACCGCCAAGGCCAGCAACGTACTCAGTACCGCTGTCGATTCCCGGCCCAACCCGGCCGAGACCCCAATCGCAGCGGTCATCCACAAACCGGCTGCGGTGGTCAGGCCTTTGACATGGCCTTCCTCATCATCCTTGCCCTTGATGATGGTACCGGCACCCAGGAAGCCGATCCCGGCAATCACGCCCTGCACCACCCGGCTCATGGCATCCGCCTGATTACCGGACATCTGCGGCACCATCACGAACAGTGCCGCCCCCAAGGCCACCAGCATATGCGTGCGCACCCCGGCGGCCTTGCCCTTGCTCTCGCGTTCAAACCCCAGAATGCCGCCCAGGATCGCGGCAATCAGCAGGCGCACCGTGATCTGGGTGAGCTGCTTCGCGTCACCGATATCGGCGAATTCGGCCTGCAGGGTTTGCCACACTTCATGCCACCAGGCGTCCATGGATGCCGTCCTTTGTCATTGTTGGTAAAGGATGGACAGCAGCGACCGCCAGTCAGTTGCCTGGAACCCCTGCACATCGGTGGCCCCTAACTTTACATAGCTCACGAATAAGGAGAACGGCATGCCCCTACGTATCGAAAACCAGCTGTGTTACTTCATGCTCGATGACAATGGCCAGGAACAGAGCGTGCCGGCGACCCGAGTCAATATCGTGACCGACACTGAAAAATCCATGTCCTACGTCGAATTGGCCGCCGAGCGCATCTACATCACCGAAGCCGAGGCAGACGCCTTGACGGTCGCCGGGGCGCACGATGGCCGCCAGCATGTAAAGGCCGACGAACCTGGTTCGCTGATTTAATTGATCTGTATCAGTTCCCCCCCAGACACTGCTGCACCCCAGGCGCCATGGGGTGCAGCACATTGACGCAGGCCCTTGCGCCCTTGTCATCTGATCCGCTTTTTATCGCCCTACCTGAGTCTGTTATGCACACAGGCCCGCGCGCATAGTTCGTCCGCCTGATGGAGGCTGATGAGCGAACGACCATGAGCGATAGAATCCCCACCGTGGACACCTTTGAGCCCTTGCACCCAAAGAAGGTGAAGGCCAAATCCAGCGACAACCTGATTCATACCCGCAGTTTCACCGGCCTGTTCCGCACCTTGCGCGTGGCCGGTGGAGGCGTTCTGTTCCTGGCGTTTTTCGGCACCGTGTGGCTGAACTGGGGCGGCCGGCAAGCGGTGCTATGGGACTTGGCTGAGAGCAAATTCCACATCTTTGGCGCGACGTTCTGGCCCCAGGACTTCATCCTGCTCTCGGCGCTGCTGATCATCTGCGCGTTCGGCCTGTTTGCGATCACAGTGTTTGCCGGCCGTGTGTGGTGCGGCTACACCTGCCCGCAAAGCGCGTTTACCTGGCTGTTCATGTGGTGCGAAAAAGTCACCGAGGGCGAGCGCAACCAGCGTATCAAGCTGCACGCCGCACCCTGGAGCCTGAACAAACTGGCGCGGCGCTCGGCCAAACACACGTTGTGGCTGGGTATCAGCGTGCTGACAGGGCTGACGTTCGTCGGCTATTTCACGCCGATCCGCCCCCTGGCCGCCGAACTGCTGAGCTGGCAAATGGGCGGCGTCAGCCTGTTCTGGGTGCTGTTTTTCACCGGTGCCACCTACCTCAACGCCGGCTGGCTGCGTGAAGCGGTGTGCATGCACATGTGCCCGTATGCGCGGTTCCAGAGCGTCATGTTCGACAAAGACACCTTGACCATTTCTTACGACGTGGCGCGCGGCGAACACCGTGGCCCGCGCAAGCGTGAAGTCAAACCCGCCGATGTCGGCCTCGGCGATTGCATCGACTGCCAACTGTGCGTGCAGGTGTGCCCCACCGGTATCGACATCCGCGACGGCCTGCAAATGGAGTGCATCGGCTGCGCGGCGTGCATCGACGCCTGCGATTCGATCATGGAGAAAATGGGCTACCCGCGTGGCCTGGTGAGCTACACCAGCGAACATCAATTGCAAGGCGGCAAGACCCACCTGCTAAGGCCACGCCTGATCGGCTACAGTGCCGTACTGCTGGTGATGATCGCGGCGTTGGTGGTGGCGCTGGTGGAACGGCCGATGGTGTCGCTGGACGTGACCAAGGACCGTGGCCTGTTCCGCGAGAACGCTCAGGGCCAGATCGAAAACATCTACAGCCTCAAGGTGATCAACAAGACCCAGCAGCGCCAGGATTACCGCCTGGCGTTGGTGGACGCCGATGGCTTCCAGTTGCAAGGCAAGACGGAAATCAGCCTGGCAGCGGGGGAAATCAGCGATGTGCCGGTGTCGGTGGCGTTGTTGGCGGATAAACCGGCGAGCAGTTCGCAGACCTTGCGCTTCAAGGTCTCGGATGTGGATGAGCCCGGGATCTACAGTGCTGCCGAGAGTCGCTTCGTGGCGCCGCTGAACCGCTGAGGTCTGTCAGGCGAGCCAGCTCCCCCATTTAGCCCTGCGTACAATTTAAGAAAGTGATTAGGCCCCCATGAAACGCTACGAAAAATTCGCCGACGACATCGCTGAACTGATCCGCACCGGCGTGCTTGGCCCCGGCCAGCGGGTGCCTTCGGTGCGCTATGCCAGCCAGACTTACGGCATCAGCCCGTCCACGGTGTTCCAGGCCTACTACCTGCTGGAGCGCCGTGGCCTGATCCGCGCGCGGCCGCGCTCCGGCTACTTCGTCAACACCCATGCGCCCAGCCCGTTTTCCGAGCCGGAGGTGAGCGAACAGGTGCATGAGTCCACCGAGGTGGATGTCAGCGAGCTGGTGTTCTCGGTGCTCGACTCGATCAAAGACCCGAACACCGTGCCTTTCGGTTCGGCGTTCCCCAGCCCGATGTTATTCCCGCTGCCGCGCCTGGCCCGTTCCTTGGCCAGCGCCAGCCGTGAGATGGACCCGCGCCTGGTGGTCACCGACATGTCGCCGGGCAACCCGCAACTGCGTAGGCAAATCGCCCTGCGGTACATGGTCGGGGGCCTGATGCTGCCCATGGAGGAACTGCTGATCACCAATGGCGCGCTGGAGGCCTTGAACCTGTGCCTGCAAGCCGTCACTGAACCCGGTGACCTGGTGGCCATCGAAGCCCCGGCGTTCTATGCCTGCCTGCAAGTACTGGAACGCTTGAAACTCAAGGCGGTGGAAATTCCCGTGCACCCGCGCGATGGCATCGACCTCAACGCCCTGGCACAGACGCTGGAGCGCTATCCGATTAAGGCCTGCTGGACCATGACCAGCTTCCAGAACCCCATGGGCGCGACCCTGCCGGAAGCCAAGAAACAGGCATTGGTGGAGCTGCTGCGGGGCCATCAAGTGCCGCTGATCGAAGACGACGTGTATGCCGAGCTGTATTACGGGCAACAGGCGCCAAAACCGGCCAAGGCCTTCGACACCGAAGGCCTGGTGATGCATTGCGGCTCGTTCGCCAAAAGCCTCGCACCCGGTTACCGGGTGGGCTGGGTCGCGGCCGGGCGCTTTGCGCAGAAGGTCGAACGGCTGAAATTGATGACCTCGTTGTGCCCGTCAATGCCGGCCCAGGCGGCGATTGCCGATTATCTGCAGCACGGTGGCTATGACCGGCACCTGCGCAAATTGCGCTATGCCCTGGAAGAACAGCAAAGCGCCATGCTGGCCGCCATCGCGCGCTACTTCCCGGCGCAGACCCGCGTCAGCCAGCCGGCCGGCGGGTACTTCCTGTGGCTGGAGCTGCCGGAGCAGACGGATTCATTGAAGTTGTTCCAGATGGCGCTGGCGCAAGGCATCAGCATTGCGCCGGGGCCGATCTTCTCGGCGACCCAGCGCTTTCGCAACTGCATTCGCCTGAACTATGGCAGCCCGTGGACCGAGGCGTCGGAAAAGGCCATGGAAACATTGGGGCGGATTGTGCGGTCGTTCTGAGCCAAGGGTCGCCTGCACTGGCGCCATCGCGGGCAAGCCCGGCTCCCACAGGGTACGCATTCCACGTGGGAGACGGGCTTGCCCGCGATAGCGTCAGTCGGTCAACGACCGCCCCCCAGGTCCAAAAACGTTCCGGTGGCATACGAGGCCTTATCCGACAGTAACCAGATAATCGCTTCCGCCACTTCATCCGGGCGCCCGCCTCGGGCCATGGGAATGCCGGACTCAAGCTTGCTGACGCGGTCCGGGTCGCCGCTCAGGGCATGGAAGTCGGTGTAGATATAGCCGGGGCGCACCGCGTTGACGCGAATGCCCTCGCCGGCGACTTCTTTCGACAACCCCAGGGTGAAGGTATCGAGCGCGCCTTTTGACGCCGCATAGTCGACATACTCGCCCGGCGAACCCAGGCGCGCGGCCACCGACGACACGTTGACGATGCTGCCACCCTGCCCGCCATGCTTGGGCGACATGCGCAGCACCGCGTGCTTGGCGCACAGGATCGGCCCGAGCACGTTGGTCTTCATGACTTTCAGGATGCGAAACTCGGACATCTCATCAACGCGGGATTTATGCCCCACCGTGCCGGCATTGTTGACCAGCGCGGTGACCCGGCCCAGTTCGCTGTCGACGCGATTGAACAGCGCGATCACTTCATCCTCGATGCTCACATCCGCCCGCACCGCAATGGCCTGGGCGCCCAACGCACGCACTTGCTCAAGCACGCGGTGAGCCGCTTCTTCGTCGGACTGGTAGTTGATGCAGATGCGATAGCCCTGGTGAGCGGCCAGCAATGCCGTCTCGGCGCCAATCCCACGACTGCCCCCGGTGATGATGAGGACTTTGTCCATGCGTGCGGTCTCCTGATTCAACCTGGTGTTTAGGGTCGGATCCAAGAATACCCGTCACGCACGGCTTTTGTCAGGCGCTACGGCGTTTTCGGCGCGCACGATATCGGCCATGAAAACGTCAGCCGGCAGCGGGTGGCCCAACAGGTAACCTTGCAGGGAGTTACACCCCAGCCGCGTCAGGAAACTCTGCTGCACATCGGTTTCCACGCCTTCGGCAACAATCCGCAACCCCAAGGCCTGGCCAAGGGCAACGATGGCCGAAACGATGGCGGCGTCGTCGCTGTCGTGCTCCAGGTCGCGCACAAAACCGCGGTCGATCTTCAGCTCATTGGCCGGAAGACGCTTGAGGTACATCAGGCTGGAGTAGCCGGTGCCAAAGTCATCGATGGACAAATCGACACCCATGTCCGACAGCTGCTGCAACACGGTCATGCTCGCATCGGCATCGCTCATGGCCGTGGTTTCGGTGATTTCCAGGGTCAGGCTGTTGGCCGGCAACTGGTGACGTTCCAGGGCCGCGGCCACGCTTTTGACCAGCCCGACGTGGCAGAACTGCAACGCGGACAGGTTCACGGCGATGCGCCAGTGTTCGTAACCTTCTGCATACCACAGGCTCATTTGACGACAGGCTTCGTTAAGCACCCATTCGCCGATGGGAATGATCAGCCCGGTCTTTTCCGCCATGTCGATAAACATCGCCGGCAGCAGCAGGCCCTGTTGCGGATGCTCCCAGCGCAGCAGCGCTTCGGCACCCACCGGGATACCGCTGAGCGCATCGAACTTGGGCTGGTAGTACAGGCGGAACTGCTGCTGCTCCACCGCGTTGCGCAAGTCCTGCAACAACTGCAATTGTTTGCGCGCATTGGTGTTCATCGACGCATCAAAGAAGCTGTAGCCGTTCTTGCCCATGCCCTTGGCGTGGTACATCGCGGCGTCGGCGTTCATCAACAGCTCCTGGGGGCTGTTGCCATTGCCGGGGAACATGGCGATGCCGACACTGGCGGAGATCTTCAACTCATGCTCGGCCACCCGGAAGGCGCGGTTGATCAGCACCACCTGGCGTTCGGCGAGGCCGAGGGCATCGTCCGGCTGGGTCAGTTGCACCAGCAACACAAACTCATCGCCGCCGATGCGCGCCAGGGTGTCCTGGCTGCGCAGGTCTTCGCGCAGGCGCACCCCTACTTCGCTCAGCAACTGGTCACCCATATGATGGCCGAAGGCATCGTTGACCGGCTTAAAGCCATCCAGGTCAATAAACATCAGTGCGAAGCAGCCACCCTGCTCCTTCACCGCCTGCATGGCTTGCTGAATACGGTCAGCGAGCAAAGTGCGGTTGGGCAGACCGGTGAGCATGTCGTGCAGGGCCAGGTGGGTCAGCTCTTGGTTGGCTTGGGTCAGGGAGTCGGCAAGCACCGCAGTGCGGGCTTCCAGACGCGCATCGAGCAACGACGTCAGCAAAGCGATGGCCAGCACCGCCAGGGTCGTCACCAGCACCAGATTATCCAGGCCCTTGCCGCTCAGGCCGTTCAGCGCAGCACCGCAGAAACTCTCATCGGCAAACCGTGCCGCCGCCATGCCGGTGTAATGCATGCCGACGATGGCAAAACCCATCACCACCGCCGCCCCACCGCGCGCGAGGCGTACGTACGGGGTATTGCGCCGCAGGTTATAGGCGATCCACAGCGCAGCGCCGGACGCCGCGACCGCGATCAGCAGCGAAGCGCCGAATAAGGCGGGGTCGTAGTCGATACCCGGCGTCATCCGCATCGCGGCCATGCCGGTGTAATGCATGCTGGCAATGCCGGTGCCCATGATCAGCGCGCCCAATGCCAGCTGCCAGGCCGGTAAGCGCGGCTGGCTGACCAGCCACAAGGCAAAGCCGCTGGACAACACCGCAATCAACAACGACAACGCAGTGATGCCTACGTCGAACCCCAGGGCAAACGGCAAACGCAACGCCAGCATGCCGATGAAGTGCATCGACCACACGCCCACGCCCATCGCCATGGCGCCGCCGGTTATCCATAAATAGACACCGCGTCCCTTGGCGGTGGCGATCCGGCCGGAAAGGTCGAGCGCGGTGTAGGAAGCCAGGATCGCGACGAACAGCGAAATCACGACCAGTGAGGGTGAATAACTACCGATGAGCATGGGACTTCTCGTGCGCCACGGGCCTGAGACGCCCGTGCCAAGTGGCAAAGCGGGCGATTGTAGCGAGAATAATTCTTGAGTACTCGATTAATTATCAGAGGGCCATTAGTGGCTTTTTGACGCCAATCGTATGGCTCAGTAACGACTCAAATACCAGGGTTGGCTGAGTTCAAAATGTGGGCGCGCGGTTGCTCCCATATTGGATCGCGTTCATGTTTAATTCTTGTCGGCGATTGGCGTCTGCCCGTCCCAACCACCGCCCAATGCCGCGATCAGTTGCACGCTCGCCACCAGGCGTGTCTGCAGCAAGGTCAGCACCGTGCGTTCGTTGCTCAGGGCGGTGGCTTGTACGGTGACCACGTCCAGGTAGGCAATCAGGCCGGCCTCGTACTGGTTCTGGGTCAGGCGCAGCGACTCGCGTGCGGCCTCCAGCGCTTCGTTGCTGACCACCGCCTCGTCTTCCAGCACCTTGAGTTGCACCATGTAGTTTTCCACTTCGCGGAAACCATCCAGTACGGTCTGGCGGTATTTGGCCACGGTCTCGTCATAGGAGGCCACGGTACGGTCGACTTCCGCCGAACGCTGGCCACCGTCGAACAGGGTCATGGCCAACTTCGGTCCTACCGACCAGAAGCGGTTCGGCAGGCTGATCCAGTCGGCGTAGGTGCTGCTGGAGTAACCACCGGCCAGGCTCAGGCTCAGGTCCGGGTAGTAGGCGGCCTTGGCCACGCCGATATTGGCGTTGGCGGCGATCACTGAGCGTTCGGCCGAGGCGATGTCCGGGCGGCGCTCCAGCAGTTGCGAGGGCAGGCTCACTGGAATCTGCGGCAGCGCCGGGATGTCTTTGCTCACCGCCAGGTTGAAGTTGGCCGGCGCCTCGCCGATCAGCACGGCAATCGCGTTTTCCAGTTGGGCACGCTGCCAGATCAGGTCGATCAGGCTGGCCTGGGTGGTCTTCAGTTGGGTTTGCGCCTGGGCCACCGCATCCTTGCCGGACACACCGGCGCGGTATTGGTTTTCGGTCATTTGCAGGGAGCGCTGGTAGGTCTCCAGGGTGGCTTGCAGCAAACGTGTCTGTTCATCCATGACGCGCAGTTGCAGGTAGCTTTGCACCAGTTCCGACTGCTGGCTCAGGCGCATCGCCGCCAGGTCTGCCGAGCTGGCTTCGGCGCTGGCCTCGTTGGCTTCCAGGCCACGGCGCAGCTTGCCCCAGATGTCCGCCTCCCAGCTCACGCCCAATTGCGCGTTGAGGGTGTCACGGATGCCGCTGCTTGAACTGCTGAGGCTGGCGCTGCTGCTGCCGGTGCCCTGGCTGGCACGGGTTTTCCCGACGCTCAGGTCGACGCTGGGGTAAAACGCCCCGCGGGAGCTGCGCACCAGGGCCTGGGCCTGGCGGAAGCGGGCCTCGGCCTGGGCCACGGTCTGGTTGGAGGTGTTCAGGCGCAGCACCAGGTCATTGAGCTGGCGGTCGCCGTACAATTCCCACCAGGCGCCACGAGCCAGGGAGTCACTTGGGGTAGCCTGGCGCCAGCCCTGGGCTTCCTTGAATTGGGCCGGTTCGATGACGTCAGGACGCTTGTAGTCAGGCCCGATGGCGCAGGCGCTGAGCAACACGCCACACAGCACCATCACCAACAGTTTGGCACCCTTATTGTGGTGAGGGAGCTTGCTCCCGCTGGAGTGCGAAGCGCTCCCCAGCATTTTGGGGGCTGCTGCGCAGCCCAACGGGAGCAAGCTCCCTCTCCACAGGATACCGGTGCCTACGGGGGCGTTGATTGGATCGGTCATAGCGCAGTGTCCAGGGCAGCATCGGTCCGCACGCCGCGCCAGGCGTTGAAGCGATGGCGCGCGCGGTCGAGATAAAGGTAAACCACCGGGGTGGTGTAAAGGGTCAGGACCTGGCTGAACACCAGGCCGCCGATAATGGTCAGGCCCAGGGGGCGACGCATTTCCGCGCCATCGCCCGTGCCCAGCAGCAAAGGCAAGGCGCCGAGGATGGCCGCCAGGGTGGTCATCAGGATCGGGCGCAAACGCAACAGGCAGGCGCTGCGAATCGATTCCAGCGGGCCCAGGCCGTCGTTGCGCTCCAACTGCAACGCCAGGTCGATCATCAGGATCGCGTTCTTCTTCACCACCCCGATCAACAGGAACAGCCCCAACAAGGAAATCAGGCTGAATTCGCCCCCCGTCAGGTAAATCGCGAGCATGGCACCGACCCCCGCCGACGGCAGGGTCGAGAGAATCGTCAGCGGGTGAATGTAGCTTTCATACAGAATGCCCAGCACCAGGTACACCGCCACCAGCGCGCCGAGGATCATGAACGGCTGGCCCTTCTGCGTGGCCGCAAAGGCATCGGCGGTGCCGGCCATCTTGGCGATCACGTCTTCCGGCAACCCGACTTTGGCAATCGCCCGCTCGATGGCGGCCGTGCCCTGCTCCACCGTCACGCCGGGCGCCATGTCGAAGGCAATGTTTTCCGAGGCGAACTGGCCTTCGTGGCTGACGCGGTCATCGGCCAGGCTGTTCTCATAGTGGGCAATGGTCGACAACGGCACCCGTGCACCCGTGGAAGTAATCACCTGCATCTGGTTGAGGGTGATCGGGTCCTGGGCGTACTTGGGATTGACCTCCATCACCACTTGGTACTGGTTGAGGCTGTCGTAAATGGTGGAAATCTGCCGCTGGCTGTAGGCGTTGTTAAGCACCGCCGTGACCATGTCCATGTCGATACCCAGGCGCTTGGCCTGGTCGCGGTCGACAATCAGCGTGACCTGCGCCGCACCCCGGCCTTCGCGGGCGTCGATGGCGGTGAGCTCCGGCAGCTCACGCAAGGCGGCGACCACTTTCGGGTACCACAGGCGCAGTGCCGCGAGATCGCCGCTTTGCAGGATGTAGGAATACTGCGCGCTGGTTTGGTCGCGGCTGCCACCGAATTGCAGGTCCTGGTCGGCCATCAGGAACAGACGACCGCCCGGCACCAGCGGCACGTCCTTGCGCAGACGCTCAATCACCGCCTGGGCGGAAATCTTGCGTTCGCTGATGGGCTTCAGGCGTACCAGCATCACCGCGTTGTTGGTGCCGTTGTTGCCGCCGATAAAGCCGGCCACGCTGAGCACCGCCGGGTCCTTGAGCACCGCCTGGCGAAAGGTCTCCATCTTCGGCTGCATCACGCTGAACGACAGCCCGTCATCACCGCGCACAAAACCGATCAACTGGCCGGTGTCCTGCTGGGGCATGAAGGTTTTCGGCACCACCACGTACAACGCCACGTTCATACCAATGGTCAGCAACAGGCTGAGCAGGGTCAGGCGACGATGGCGCAGCACCCAGTCCAGGCTGGTGGCGTAGCCGGCGACCATACGGTCGTTGATCTTCTGGCTCCAGCGCTGCAAACCGGTCATCCGGTCTTTGACATGCGGCTTGAGCCAGCGCGCGCAGAGCATCGGCGTGAGGGTCAACGAGACGATCAGCGAGACAATGATCGCCGCCGACAAGGTGATGGAAAACTCGCGAAACAGGTTGGTGACAATCCCGCCCATGAACAGGATGGACAGGAACACCGCCACCAGCGACACGTTCATCGACAACAGGGTAAAGCCGACTTCCTCGGCCCCCAGGTACGCCGCTTTCATAGGCGGCACGCCTTCGTCGATGTGCCGGGAAATGTTCTCCAGCACCACGATGGCATCGTCCACCACCAGGCCGGTGGCCAGGATCAGCGCCATCAGCGAGAAGTTGTTCAGCGAGAAACCGTAGAGGTACATGATCGCGAACGTGCCCACCAGCGACACCGGCACCGCCAGGGTCGGGATCAACGAAGCGCGGAAGTTGCCCAGGAACAGGTACACCACCAGGATCACCAGCCCCACCGCGATCAACAGGGTCATCTCGGCTTCGTGCAAGGTGGCGGTGATCACCGGCGAGCGGTCCATCGCCAGGCTGAGCTTGACACTGGACGGCAGCACCGCTTGCAACGCCGGCAGTTGTGCCTTGATCTGGCGGACGGTCTCGATGATGTTGGCACCGGACTGGCGGTTAATCACCAGCAGCACCGCCGAGTCATTGTTGAAGAAGCCGCTGTTGTAGCGGTCTTCCACGCCGTCGCTGATCTTGGCGACATCCCCCAGGCGCAGGGCTGCGCCGTTCTGGTAGCGAATCAGCAGCGGCTCGTAGTCCTTGGCTTTCTCCAACTGGTCGTTGGCCTGGATCTGCCAGTTACGCTGGCTGTCTTCCAGGGAGCCTTTGGGCCGCCGCTGGTTGGCGTTGGCGATGGTGTTGCGTACATCGTCGAGGGCCACGCCGTACTGATCGAGCGCCTTGGGCTCCAGCTCGATGCGCACCGCCGGCAGGGAGCTGCCGCCGATCTGCACTTCGCCTACACCCGGCACCTGGGACAGGCTTTGCGAGAGGATGGTCGAGGCCAGGTCGTACAGCTGGCCTTTCTGCAGCACGTCCGAGGTGAGCGACAGCACCATGATCGGCGCCTGGGACGGGTTGATCTTCTTGTAGGTGGGCATGCTGCGCATACCGCTGGGCAGCAGGTTGCGCGAGGCGTTGATCGCCGCTTGCACCTCCCGCGCCGCGCCGTTGATATCGCGGTCGGAATCAAACGCGAGGATCACCCGGGTGGAACCCTGGCTCGACGAACTGCTCATGGTGGTAATGCCGGCAATCGCGCCAAACGAGCGCTCCAGCGGCGTGGCCACGGTAGACGCCATCACCTCGGGGCTGGCGCCGGGCAAGCTGGCCGACACCACGATCACCGGGAAGTCGATCTGCGGCAGCGGCGACACCGGCAGCAGGTTGAAGCTGACACCGCCCAGCAACATGATCGCCAGGCTCAGCAGCATGGTCGCTACCGGCCGACGGATGAAAGGTCCGGACAGGTTCATGACTCAACCGGCTCCAGGCTTTGCGGCTCTTTGCGCCAGCGGCGGCCGAGACGGTCGAAGTACAGGTAGATCACCGGGGTGGTGAACAACGTCAACACCTGGCTTACCAGCAAGCCGCCGACCATCACCAAACCCAGCGGTTGGCGCAATTCCGCGCCGGAACCGGTGGCCAACATCAAGGGCACCGCACCAAACAGCGCCGCCAGGGTGGTCATCAGGATCGGCCGGAAACGCAGCAGCGCCGCCTGGTAGATGGCGGTCTGCGGGTCGAGGCCCTGGTTGCGTTCGGCGTCGAGGGCGAAGTCGATCATCATGATCGCGTTCTTCTTGACGATACCGATCAGCAGAATGATGCCGATGATCGCGATCATGCCCAGGTCATTGCCACTGAGCAGAAGGGCCAGCAATGCCCCCACCGCCGCCGAAGGCAAGGTCGAGAGAATGGTGATCGGGTGGATATAGCTCTCGTAGAGCACACCAAGCACGATGTACATGGTGACCACCGCCGCCAGGATCAGCAGCAAGGTGCTCGACAGCGACGCCTCGAACGCCTGGGCCGCGCCCTGGAACTGGGTCTGCACGCCCACCGGCATGCCGATGTCTTTCTGGGTCTGGTTGATCAGCTCCACGCCTTTGCCCAGCGCAACGCCGGGGGCCAGGTTGAACGACATCATCACCGCCGGGAACTGGCCGATGTGCGCAATCGCCAACTGGGCCTGGCGCTGTTCCACGTGGGCCAGGCTGGACAAGCGCACCTGGCCGCCGTCGGTGGTCTTCACATGGATCTGGTTCAGCGCCTCGGGCCCCAGGGTTTCGCCGGATTGGGCCTGCAATACCACGCGGTACTGGCTGGCCTGGGTGTAGATGGTGGAAATCTGCCGCTGGCCGAAGGCGTCATACAGCGCGTCGGTGATGGTCGATACGCTCACGCCCAGCCGCGAGGCGGCATCGCGGTCGATCACCAAATACACCTGCAGGCCCTTGTCCTGCAGATCGCTGGCCACGTCGGTGAGTTCGGGCAACTGGCTCAACGCGTGGACCAGCTTGTCGCTCCACAGCGCCAGCAGCTCGGCATCCGGCGAGGACATGCTGAATTGGTACTGGGTGCGGCTGACGCGGTCTTCGATGGTCAGGTCCTGCACCGGCTGCATGAACAGGCGGATGCCCACCAGCTTGTCGATTTCCGGCTGCAGGCGGGTGATCACCTGGGCTGCGCTCAGGTCACGCTGGCCGTGGGCCTTGAGGTTGATCAGCAAGCGCCCGCTATTGAGGGTGGCGTTATCGCCATCCACGCCAATATAGGACGACAGGCTTTCCACCGCCGGGTCGGCCAGGATGATCTTGGCCAACTGTTGCTGGCGCTGGCTCATGGCCGCGAACGAAATCGACTGCGGCGCTTCGGAAATGCCCTGGATCACCCCGGTGTCCTGCACCGGGAAGAAGCCCTTGGGCACCACCAGGTAAAGGCATACGGTCAGGCCCAGCGTGGCAATGGCAACCAGCAGGGTCAGCGGCTGGTGCTTGAGCACCCACTGCAACATGCTCCCGTAACGCGCGATCAGCCAATCGATCCAGGCGCCGCTGGCCTTGTAGAAGCGGCTCTGCTCCTCGATCTTGGGTTCACGCTTGAGCAACCGCGCGCACATCATCGGCGTGAGGGTCAGGGACACCACCAGGGAGATCAGGATCGCCACCGCCAGGGTGATGGCGAATTCGCGGAACAGCCGCCCCACGACGTCAGCCATGAACAACAGCGGGATCAGCACCGCGATCAGCGACAGCGTCAGGGAAATCAGGGTGAAGCCGATCTGCTTGGCGCCCTTGAGCGCGGCGGCCAGCGGCGTTTCGCCTTCTTCGATGTAACGGGAGATGTTCTCCAGCATCACGATGGCGTCGTCCACCACAAAGCCGGTAGCGATGGTCAGGGCCATCAGCGTCAGGTTATTGATGGAGAAACCCGCCAGGTACATCACGCCAAAGGTGCCCACCAGCGACAGCGGCACGGCAATCGAGGGAATGATCGTTGCGCTGACCCGACGCAGGAACAGGAAAGTCACCATCACCACCAGGGCAATGGCGATGAGCAATTCGTGCTGCACGTCTTTTACCGAGGCGCGGATGGTCTGGGTGCGGTCGGTGAGCACCGTCACGTCGAGGCCGGCCGGCAAGTTGTCGGTGATACTCGGCAGCAATGCCTTGATACGGTCCACCACCTCGATCACGTTGGCCCCCGGCTGACGCTGGATATTCAGCAGCACGGCCTGGTTTTCGTTGGCCCAGGCAGCGAGGCGTTCGTTTTCGGCACCGTCGACGATCTGTGCCACGTCTTTAAGGCGCAGCGGCGCGCCATTGTTGTAGGCCAGGATCAATTCGGCGTATTGCTGGGGCGACACCAACTGGTCGTTGGCGTCGAGCATCGACACCCGCGTCGGGCCGTCGAAGTTGCCCTTGGGCTGGTTGACGTTGGAGGCGGCAATCAGGGTGCGCACGTCCGACAGGTTCAGGCCGTTGGCCGCCAGGGCCTCGGGGTTGACCTTGATGCGCACGGCCTGGCGCTGGCCGCCGGCGATGCTGACCATGCCGACGCCGCTGATCTGCGCGATTTTCTGCGCCATGCGCGTATCGACCAGGTCATTGAGCTTGGGCAGCAGCATGGTATTGGAGGTGATTGCCAAGGTCAGCACCGGGGTGTCCGCCGGGTTGACCTTGTTGTACACCGGCGGCGCCGGCAGGTCCTTGGGCAGCAGGTTGGTGGCAGCGTTGATCGCAGCCTGCACCTGCTGCTCGGCGACATCCATATTGATGTCGAGGTTGAAACGCAGGGTCAGCACCGACGCGCCGCCGGAGCTGGTGGACGCCATCTGCGTGAGGCCAGGCATTTGCCCGAATTGGCGTTCCAGCGGCGCGGTGACCGCACTGGTCATCACATCCGGGCTGGCGCCGGGGTACAGGGTCATCACCCGGATGGTCGGGTAATCCACCTGGGGCAAGGCCGATACCGGCAGCAAGCGGTACGAAATGATGCCGGCCAGGACAATGGCCAGCATGCTCAGCGTGGTGGCGACCGGGCGAAGGATAAACAGCCGCGACAGGTTCATGAACCGACCTTTTGCGCCTTGCCGGCGGTGCTGCCGGTCTCCCCTTTAGCCGCAGGCTTGCCTTGCAGGTGTTCGGTCGGGGTGGTCGGCACTTCGCTGCTGTCGTTGACCACTTCGATCTCGCTGCCGTCCTTGAGGCGGTCGGTGCCTTCCAGCACCACCCGATCGCCAGCCTTGAGGCCCTCTTTGATCACGGTGTTGTCGCCGTCGGTGTCTCCCACCACCAGCGGTTGCACCTTGACCTTCTTGTCACCGTCGAGCACGTAGACGAAGGTGCCGGTGTTGCCGAACTGGATCGCCGCCGAGGGTGCCAGCACCACGTCATGCAGGGTGTCGGCCAGCAGGTGCACATTGACGAACTGGTTGGGGAACAGCGCCTGGTCCTTGTTATCGAAACGGGCCTTGAATTTCAGGGTGCCGGTGGTGACGTCGATCTGGTTGTCCAGGCTCTGCAGCACGCCAGTGGCCTGTTTTTTCACGTCGCCACGGTCCCAGGCTTCCACGGGCAGCTTATTGCCGGCGTGGTAGCGGGCGAGCACGGTTTCCAGGGTGTTCTCCGGCAGGGTGAAGGCCACGCTGATCGGCTGGGTCTGGGTGATCACCGCGAGGAAGGTGGTGTCGTTGGCCGCCACCAGGTTGCCGACGTCCACCTGGCGCAGGCCCACACGGCCACTGATCGGTGCGCGGATCTTGGTGAATTCGAGGTTGAGCTTGGCGTCATCCACCGCGCCCTGGTTGGTCTTGACCGTGCCCTGGTATTGCAGCACCAGCGCTTCGGCGGTGTCGAGGGTCTGCTTGGCGATACTGTCCTGGGCGTACAGGTCGCGATAACGCTGGACATCGACCTGGGCGTTTTTCAGCTGGGCCTGGTTCTGCATCAACGTGCCCTGGGCCTGGAGCAGAGCATTCTGGTAGCTGCGCGGGTCGATCTCGGCGAGCAGGTCGCCGGCCTTGACCATCTGGCCTTCTTCAAAGGCGATCTTCACCAGCTCGCCGCCCACCCGGCTGCGCACATTGATGGTGTTGAGCGCGGTGACCGTGCCCAGTGCCTTGTAGTAGACCGGAAACTCCCCCAGCACCGCCGGTGCCACGCGCACCGGCACCGGGCCGGTGGAGCCACCGAAACCCGGGCGCATCATCCCCGACTTGCCGGCATGCCCGGCGGGCTTCTGCTCGGCACCCTCCTTGTGGCTGCCGGGCCAGAATTTCCAGCACAGGCCGGCGATAACCAGCAGCACGAGCAGGCCAAACAGCCAGCGGCGGGACTTACGGGGGGAGGATTGCATGGATTGATCAACCATTGGGCGCGAGAGCTTCTTCTTTGGGAGGCTGAAAGATAAGCACTGGGGCGCATTAAGAAAAGCGCCTTTACCGGCTATTTACCTTGGGCTTACAACTTTTAACTTCTGGGCTTAGTCCGTTCGCTATTTCGCTAAGCCCCTGAGGCACAAATAAAAACGGCCTGGACTAGGCCAGGCCGCAATTATGCAGCAAGCGTGTTACTGCAAAACGGCAGTAACGTACCGAAACAGTTACTTCAAAACAGCCAGGGCTGCTTCGTAGTTCGGCTCCTGGCCGATTTCGCTGACCAGTTCGCTGTGCAGCACGTTGTTGTTTTCGTCCAATACCACGACGGCACGGGCGGTCAGGCCTTGCAATGGGCCGTCGGCGAGAGACACACCGTAGTCAACAGCGAAGTCGGCGTTGCGGAAGTCCGACAGGCTCAGCACGTTGTCCAGGCCTTCGGTGCCGCAGAAACGCTTCTGGGCGAACGGCAGGTCAGACGAGATGCACAGCACGACAGTGTTGCTCACGTCGTTGGCCTGGGCGTTGAACTTGCGCACCGAGGTGGCGCAGGTCGGGGTATCAACGCTTGGGAAGATGTTCAGTACTTTGCGCTTACCGGCGAACGTTTCCAGGGAAGCTTCCGACAGGTCGACAGCGACAAGGCTGAACTCAGGGGCGGTGGAACCGGTTTTCGGCAGTTCGCCTTCAACCTGGACGGGGTTACCACGAAGAGTGACTTGGGCCATGAACAGAATCCTTATGCTGGGTTTGATAAAACGAATTCGAGAAGCGGAAGTTAACCACAAAGTGCGATGGCTACCTACCGCTAGACATAAATTGTCATGTCGCCGGTTATGGTTTAATTGCGCGCCTTCCGCCCTGCCCTTCAAGGAACCTGTTGTTGATGAATCAGCCTGCCACCAAAGTCCTGGTCATTGGTTATGTCTGGCCGGAACCACGTTCCTCGGCCGCAGGCGGGCATATGATGCAAATTCTTGAAAGTTTTCTTAAGCAAGGTTGGGACATCACCTTCAGCAGCCCCGCAACCCTCGGCGAGCACAAGGCCGATTTGCCTGCGCTGGGCATCGCCGAATGCGCCATCGCGCTCAATAACAGCAGTTTCGATGATTTTATCCGCGAACTGGCCCCGGATATCGTACTGTTCGACCGCTTCATGATGGAAGAACAGTTCGGTTGGCGCGTCGAGAAATGTTGCCCCGACGCCCTGCGCGTATTGGAAACCTCCGACCTGCAAAGCCTGCGCGATGCACGTCACCAGCGCTTCAAGGATCACCTGAAGGCCCACCCCGACAGCGACGACTTCAGCGCGCTATTTTCCCCGGCGTTGCAGGAGGAATTCCACTTGATGGCCGAATCCGACCTGGCCAAGCGCGAAATCGCCGCGATTTACCGTTGCGACATCAGCCTGATGATCTCCGACGTGGAAATCCGCCTGCTCACCGAGCACTTCAAGGTCCCGGCCGCCCTGCTCCACTGGTGCCCGCTGATGCTGGAACCGCCGACCGCAGCCTTCGCGCCGTTTGAAGAGCGTGCGCACTTTCTCAGCATCGGCAACTTCCGCCACGCGCCCAACTGGGACGCGGTGCTGTGGATGAAAAACAGCCTGTGGCCGCTGATCCGCCAGCAATTGCCGGGGGCGCAGTTGCACATCTATGGCGCCTACACCCCGCCCAAGGCCACGGCCTTACACAACCCGACGCAGGGTTTTCATGTGATGAACTGGGCCGAAGACGCCTTGCAGGTGATGACTGCCGCGCGTATCTGCCTGGCGCCCCTGCGTTTCGGCGCCGGCATCAAGGGCAAGCTGGCGGATGCGATGCTCTGCGGCACACCGAATATCACCACGCCCATCGGCGCCGAGGCCATGGGTGATGAACAGCCATGGCCGGGCGTGATCGAACACAGCGCGCCGGCCCTCGCCGCCGCTGCCGTAGCGCTTTACCAGGACCGCGAGCGCTGGAACCAGGCCCAGGAAGACGGGCGCCAACTGCTGGGCCGCCGCTACGACCAGGCTGTTCACGGACCGGCGCTGGTGGCGTGCCTGGAACACTGCCGTCGCCACCTCGCAGACCACCGTCGCGACAACTTCACCGGCAGCATGCTGCGCCACCACGCGCATAAAAGTACGCAGTACATGTCCCAGTGGATCGAGGCGAAAAACCGTTTGGTATAAACAGCGGCGCTGGCGAGGTCGCGCGCGAGGGGGCATTATCCTACGCAGCAACCACAATAAAGCGACGGCAGCATGACCCGAGCAACGCGCATCACCGACCCTTCCTACGAGCTGATGGACGACCACAACGGCCTGTCCATCATCTATCGCCAGCACGGTTTCCCCTGCCCGCTGGTGCGCTGGCACTTTCACAAGGAATACGAGCTGCACCTGATCGTCGCCAGTTCCGGCAAGGTGTTCATCGGCGACTATATCGGTAACTTCTACCCGGAAAGCCTGTTCCTCACCGGTCCCAACCTGCCCCACAACTGGATCAGCCAGGTGGAGGAAGACGAGGTGGTGCCCAAGCGCGACATGCTGGTGAACTTCACCGATGAGCTGTTCGAGCAAGGCAGCCACATCTTCGCCGAACTCAAGAGCCTGGCGCCGTTGCTGGAGCGCGCGCAATACGGCATCGAGTTCCGCTGCAAGAAGACCATCGCCCAGGCCATGACCCTGATGCAGCGCATCGAAGACGCCCAGGGCATGGCGCGCCTGGGGCACTTCTTTATCCTGCTGGAAGTGCTGAGTGCGTGTGAGGACTACCAGTTGCTTTCAGGGGTGACGACACCGCAGTTGGCAGACGAGCACAGTATCGACCGCACCAACCGCGCGGTGGACTACATCTTTGCCCACTACGCGCGTGAGCTGTCCCTTGAAGAGGTTGCGGAATACCTGGGGATGAAGCCCACCTATTTCTCACGGGTGTTTAAACAGGCCACCGGGCGCACGTTTATCGAATTCGTCAATCGGCTGCGCATCAGCAAGTCGTGTGAGCTGTTGGCCGATGGTGATAAAGCCGTGACCGATGTGTGCTTTGAATCGGGCTTCAACAACATCTCCAACTTCAACCGGCGTTTTCAACAGCTTAAAGGCATGACCCCTTCCCACTACCGGCGCCTGGCGGTGCAGCGCTTGACCGAGCAGAACTTGGCTTAATGGTTTCAGCTGCTGTGTGAACGAGTGCAAAAAAGTATCAGTCCCAGTGCGCCCAAGGATTTGTCATAACCCCATTTGAAGGCTGTAATCAACGCACACTCTTCCTGACGACCTGTAGGAAGACACAACAACAATAACTGTCCTTCTGTAGCCCCCTGGGCGCGGAAATGGAGTGCGCGATGAAGTTCACAGCAAAAGCACTGCTTGTCTCTACCTGCATGACCACCTGCATGACCCTCAGCGCCGTCAGCTTTGGCGCGCAGACCCTGACCATTGCCACCGTCAACAACAGCGACATGATCCGCATGCAAAAGCTCTCGAAAACCTTCGAGGCTGAGCATCCGGAGATCAAGCTGAACTGGGTGGTGCTCGAAGAAAACGTGTTGCGCCAGCGCCTGACCACCGACATCGCTACCCAGGGCGGGCAGTTCGATGTATTGACCATCGGCATGTACGAAGCAGCACTCTGGGGCGCCAAAGGTTGGCTGGAGCCGATGAAGGACCTGCCTGCGTCCTACGACCTCGACGATGTATTCCCTTCGGTGCGTGACGGTTTGTCAGTCAAGGGTTCGCTGTACGCCCTGCCGTTCTACGCCGAAAGCTCGATCACCTACTACCGCACCGACCTGTTCAAGGACGCCGGGCTGACCATGCCCGAGCACCCGACCTGGACTCAGATCGGCGAATTCGCGTCCAAACTCACCGACAAGAGCAAAGAGCAATACGGCCTGTGCCTGCGCGGCAAAGCCGGTTGGGGTGAGAACATGGCGCTGATCACCACCCTGGCCAACGGCTACGGTGCGCGCTGGTTCGATGAAAAGTGGCAACCTGAATTCAGCGGCCCTGAATGGAAGGACGCGCTGAACTTCTACGTCGACAACATGAAGAAATCCGGCCCGCCGGGGGCTTCCAGCAACGGTTTCAACGAAAACCTGGCGCTGTTCAACAGCGGCAAGTGCGCCATCTGGGTCGATGCCAGCGTGGCCGGCTCGTTCGTCACCGACAAGACCCAGAGCAAAGTGGCTGACCATGTTGGCTTTACCTTTGCCCCTCACGAGAAGACCGACAAAGGAACCTCGTGGCTGTACTCCTGGAGCCTGGCAATTCCGACCAGTTCCAAAGCCAAGGACGCCGCCAAGGTGTTCACCAGTTGGGCCACTTCCAAGGAATATGGCGCCTTGGCCGCCAAGACCGACGGCGTTGCCAACGTTCCGCCAGGCACGCGCAAGTCGACCTACAGCGACGAGTACATGAAGGCCGCGCCGTTTGCCAAGGTGACCCTCGAATCGCTGAAAGTCGCGGACCCGACCAAGCCGACGCTCAAGCCGGTGCCGTATATCGGTATCCAGTTGGTGACCATTCCTGAATTCCAGGCCATTGGTACTCAGGTCGGCAAGTTCTTCTCCGGCGCGCTGACCGGCCAGCAGACGGTGGACCAAGCCTTGGCCGCCGCGCAGACCACCACCGAGCGTGAAATGAAGCGGGCGGGTTACCCCAAATAACCCAGACCCACCCACAGTCAAATGTGGGAGGGGGCTTGCCCCCTCCCACACTGACCGCACTCCGATTCTTGCTCTGTACCGGTCGTGAATACCATGAATACACCCGCCAAAAACCGCCTGGCCAACCCCGGCTGGTTCCTCGTCAGCCCCTCGGTGGCCTTGCTGCTGCTGTGGATGATCGTGCCCCTGGGCATGACCCTGTACTTCTCGCTGATTCGCTACAACCTGCTCTACCCCGGTGAAGACCAATTCGTGGGGCTGGAGAACTTCACCTACTTCGTCACCGACTCGGGCTTCCTGCCCGGCGCCACCAATACCCTGTTGCTGGTGGGCAGCGTGCTGCTGATCAGTGTGGTGTTCGGCGTGTTGATCAGCGCCCTGCTGGAGGCCAGTGAGTTCTTCGGTCGCGGCCTGGTGCGGGTGTTGTTGATCTCGCCGTTCTTCATCATGCCCACCGTCGGCGCGCTGATCTGGAAGAACCTGATTTTCCACCCGGTGTCGGGGATTCTCGCCGCCGTGTGGAAGTTCTTCGGCGCAGAGCCCGTGGACTGGCTGGCACACTACCCGCTGCTGTCGATCATCATCATTGTGTCGTGGCAATGGCTGCCCTTTGCGATCCTGCTGTTGATGACCGCCATGCAGTCCCTCGACCAGGAACAAAAGGAAGCCGCGCGCCTGGACGGTGCCGGCGCCATCGCGATCTTCTGGCACCTGACCCTGCCCCACCTGGCCCGCCCGATTGCCGTGGTGGTGATGATCGAGACGATCTTCCTGCTCTCGGTGTTCGCCGAAATCTTCACCACCACCAACGGTGGCCCCGGTTACGCCTCGACCAACCTCGCCTACCTGATCTACAACCAGGCGCTGGTGCAGTTCGACGTGGGCATGGCCTCGGCCGGCGGCTTGATTGCCGTGGTCATCGCCAATATCGCGGCGATCATCCTGGTGCGGATGATCGGCAAAAACCTGACTGACAAGCCTTGAGGGCCGTGCCATGACGCTTCAACAATCACGCCGCCTGCAAAGCCTGTTGCTCGGCACGTTGGCATGGGCCATCGCGATCCTGATCTTCTTCCCGATCTTCTGGATGGTGCTGACCAGCTTCAAGACCGAGATCGACGCATTCGCTACGCCGCCGCAGTTCATCTTCACGCCGACGCTGGAGAACTACCTGCACATCAACGAACGCAGCAACTACTTCAGCTATGCGTGGAACTCGGTGCTGATTTCCTTCAGCGCCACCGCCCTGTGCCTGCTGATCTCGGTGCCGGCCGCCTACTCCATGGCGTTCTATGAGACCCAGCGCACCAAGGGCACGCTGCTGTGGATGCTCTCCACCAAGATGCTGCCGCCGGTGGGCGTGCTGATGCCAATCTACCTGCTGGCCAAGAGCTTCGGCCTGCTGGACACGCGCATTGCGCTGATCATCATCTACACCCTGATCAACCTGCCGATTGTGGTTTGGATGGTTTACACCTACTTCAAGGACATCCCCAAGGACATCCTTGAAGCCGCCCGCCTGGATGGCGCCACGCTGTGGCAGGAAATGGTCCGCGTGCTGCTGCCGATCGCCAAGGGCGGCCTGGCGTCCACCGTGTTGCTGTCGCTGATCCTGTGCTGGAACGAGGCGTTCTGGTCGCTGAACTTGACCTCATCCACCGCTGCGCCGTTGACCGCGTTGATCGCCTCCTACTCCAGCCCCGAAGGGTTGTTCTGGGCCAAATTATCCGCCGTTTCGACCCTGGCCTGCGCGCCGATCCTGATCTTTGGCTGGATCAGCCAAAAACAGCTGGTGCGCGGTTTGTCCTTCGGCGCCGTGAAGTAACGGTTTCTTATAAAAATTCTGTACGTGGAGGCCCATCATGGCCAACCTGAAAATCAAGAATCTGCAAAAAGGCTTCGAAGGCTTCTCGATCATCAAAGGCATCGACCTGGAAGTGAACGACAAGGAATTCGTGGTGTTCGTCGGCCCGTCGGGCTGCGGTAAATCCACGCTGCTGCGCCTGATCGCGGGCCTGGAGGAAGTCAGCGAAGGCACCATCGAACTGGATGGCCGCGACATCACCGAAGTGACCCCGGCCAAGCGTGATCTGGCGATGGTGTTCCAGACCTACGCGCTCTACCCGCACATGAGCGTGCGCAAGAACATGTCGTTTGCCCTGGACCTGGCCGGCGTCGACAAGAAGCTGGTGGAAAGCAAGGTCAGCGAAGCGGCGCGCATCCTCGAGCTGGGCCCGCTGCTGGAGCGTAAGCCCAAGCAACTGTCCGGCGGCCAGCGCCAGCGTGTGGCGATCGGCCGCGCGATTGTGCGCAACCCGAAAATCTTCCTGTTTGACGAACCGCTGTCCAACCTCGACGCCGCCCTGCGGGTGCAGATGCGCCTGGAGCTGTCGCGCCTGCATAAAGAGTTGCAGGCGACCATGATCTACGTGACCCACGACCAGGTCGAAGCCATGACCCTGGCCGACAAAGTGGTGGTATTGAACAGTGGCCGTATCGAGCAGGTCGGCTCGCCGCTGGAGCTGTATCACCAGCCGGCCAACCTGTTTGTGGCGGGCTTTCTCGGCACGCCGAAGATGGGCTTCCTCAAGGGCAAAGTCACCCGTGTCGAGGGCCAGGGTTGCGAAGTGCAACTGGACGCCGGCACCACCATCAGCCTGCCTTTGAGCGGCGCAACCCTGAGCGTGGGCAGTGCCGTCACGCTCGGCATTCGCCCGGAGCACCTGGAAATCGCCGACGCCTCTGGCTCAGTAGCTCAGAACACCCTGACCGTCACCGCCGATGTCGGTGAACGCCTGGGCAGCGACACCTTCTGCCACGTCATCACCGCCACCGGCGAACCGTTGACCATGCGGATTCGCGGCGACATGGCCAGCCAGTATGGCGAGACGTTGCACCTGCACCTGGACCCGGCGCACTGCCATCTGTTCGACACCGACGGCGTGGCCGTGGCCCGCCCACTGCGCGCCGCCGCCTGATATCGCGAGTATGACGTTATGAAGCTGAATAAACACACCCTCACGCAGTTGGCGCCGGAAGTAAAACTGCCGGCCTACGCCATTGCCAGCACCACCCAAGGCATCGCTCATATTGGTGTCGGCGGTTTCCATCGCGCGCACCAGGCGTATTACACCGATGCACTGATGAATACCGGCGAAGGCCTGGACTGGAGCATTTGCGGCGTCGGCCTGCGCGCTGAAGACCGCAAGGCCCGCGACGACCTGGCCGGCCAGGACTACCTGTTCACCCTGTATGAACTGGGCGATACCGACGACACCGAAGTGCGCGTGATCGGCTCGATCAGCGACATGCTGCTGGCCGAAGACGGCGCCCAGGCGCTGATCGATAAACTCGCCAGCCCGGCCATCCGTATTGTGTCATTGACCATCACCGAAGGCGGCTACTGCATCGACGACAGCAACGGCGAGTTCATGGCCCACCTGCCGCAGATCCAGCACGACCTGGCCCACCCGAGCGCGCCGAAAACCGTGTTCGGTTTCATCTGCGCCGCCCTGACCCAACGCCGCGCCAACGGCATCCCGGCCTTCACCGTGATGTCCTGCGATAACCTGCCGCACAACGGCGCCGTGACGCGCAAGGCACTGCTGGCCTTCGCCGCCCTGCACAACGCCGAACTGCATGACTGGATCAAGGCCAACGTGAGCTTCCCGAACGCCATGGTCGACCGCATCACACCGATGACCAGCACCGCCCATCGCCAGCAACTGCACGACGAGCACGCGATCGACGATGCCTGGCCGGTGGTGTGCGAACCCTTTGTGCAATGGGTGCTGGAAGACACATTCGTCAACGGTCGCCCGGCCTGGGAAAAAGTCGGCGTGCAGTTCACCCATGACGTCACGCCCTATGAAGAGATGAAGATCGGCCTGCTCAATGGCAGCCATCTGGCCCTGACCTACCTGGGCTTTCTCAAGGGCTATCGGTTCGTGCACGAGACCATGAACGATCCGGTGTTCGTGGCGTATATGCGGGCGTATATGGACCTGGACGTCACGCCGAACCTGGCGCCGGTGCCGGGTATCGACTTGACCGAGTACAAGCAAACGCTGGTGGACCGCTTCTCCAACCAGGCGATTGCCGACCAGTTGGAGCGGGTGTGCTCGGACGGTTCGTCGAAGTTTCCCAAGTTCACCGTGCCGACGATCAATCGCCTGATTGCGGATGGGCGCGAGACCGAGCGCGCGGCGCTGGTGGTAGCGGCGTGGGCGTTGTATTTGAAGGGTGTGGATGAGAACGGCGTGCGCTACACGATCCCGGATCCGCGTGCCGCGTTTTGCCAGGGGCTGGTGAGTGATGAGGCGTTGATCAGCAAGCGGCTGTTGGGGGTGGAGGAAATTTTCGGTACGGCTATTCCCAATTCGCCTGAGTTTGTGTCAGCGTTCGAGCGGTGCTATGCAAGCCTGCGCGATAACGGCGTCACCAAAACACTGCAGCAACTCCTGAAGAAACCGGCTTAGCAATGTGGGAGGGGGCTTGCCCCCTCCCACATTGGAATGCATTGCCAACTCGAACAATAAACTGCTGAGCACACCCTCATGACCCAGCAAAACCTGTACCTCGGCATCGACTGCGGCACCCAAGGCACCAAGGCCATCGTCCTCGACGCCTCCAGCGGCAAAGTCCTGGGCCTGGGCGCCGCCAGCCACACCCTGATCAGCGGCGCCAATGGCCGTCGCGAACAGCACACCCAGGAATGGCTGGACGCCTTCACCGAAGCCACCCACCGCGCCCTGCAACAAGCCGGTGTGGACGGTCAGGACATCCTTGGCATCGGCGTATCCGGCCAACAGCACGGCCTGGTGCTACTGGACGAGCACGGCGCGGTATTGCGCCCGGCCAAACTGTGGTGCGACACCGAAACCGCCGCCGAGAACGACCGCCTGCTGGCCTACCTCGGCGGCGAAAGCGGCTCGTTGGAACGCCTCGGCGTAGCGATTGCGCCGGGCTACACCGTGTCCAAGCTGCTTTGGACCCGCGAGCAGCACCCGGACATTTTCGCGCGCATCGCGCATATCCTGCTGCCCCACGATTACCTCAACTATTGGCTCACCGGTCGCGCCGTGGCGGAATACGGCGATGCCTCGGGCACCGGCTATTTCAATGTGCGCAGCCGTGAGTGGGACGTGGCACTGCTCAAGCACATCGATCCGAGCGGTCGCCTCGAACAGGCCTTGCCGCCGTTGATTGAGGCCGATCAGGCGGTCGGCAGCATCCTGCCCGCCATCGCCGAACGCTTGGGCATCAACCCCAACGCTATCGTCGCCAGTGGCGGCGGTGACAACATGATGGGCGCCATCGGCACCGGCAACATTGCCCCCGGCGTGATCACCATGAGCCTGGGTTCATCGGGCACTGTGTATGCATTTGCCGACCAGCCCAACGTCAGCCCGCAGGCGTCGGTCGCGACGTTCTGCTCGTCCAGCGGCGGCTGGCTGCCACTGATCTGCACCATGAACCTGACCAACGCCACCGGGGTGATCCGCGAGCTGTTCGACCTCGACCTGGCCGCGTTCAACACCCTGGTCGAACAGGCGCCCATCGGCGCCGACGGCGTGAGCATGCTGCCGTTCCTCAACGGCGAACGCGTGCCTGCCCTGCCCCACGCCACCGGCAGCCTGCACGGCCTGACCATGACCAACCTGACCCGCGCCAACCTGTGCCGTGCGGTGGTCGAAGGCACCACCTTCGGCCTGCGCTATGGCCTCGACCTGCTGCGCCAGACCGGCCTGCAAAGCCAGAGCATCCGTTTGATCGGCGGTGGCTCGAAAAGCCCGGTATGGCGGCAGATGGTTGCCGATATCATGAACACCGAAGTGATCTGCACCGAACAAAGCGAAGCCGCTGCCCTGGGCGCGGCGATCCAGGCGGCGTGGAGCCAGTCCGGCGAATCCCTGGCCAGCCTGTGCGACAAATGCGTGAGCGTCGACCCGGCCAGCCGGACCCTGCCGGTGGCAGCCAGCGTCAGCGCCTATCAACAGGCTTACGAGCGCTATCAACAGCACGTGGCAACCCTTTAAGAGCGAACGACTATGTATCTGGTGTGTGGTGAAGCGCTGTTTGATTTCTTCAGCGAGGAAGACGCCAGCGGGCAGGCTTCCAAGGTCAATTACAAGGCGATTGCCGGCGGTTCGCCGTTCAACGTCGCGGTGGGCTTGCGTCGCCTGGGCATCGACGCCGGATTGTTCGGCGGTGTGTCCACCGACTTCCTTGGCCGTCGCTTGTTGCAGGTGCTAAAGGACGAAGGTGTCAGCGAGCAGTTCCTGGTGGAATTCGCCGCACCGACCACCTTGTCGATGGTCGCCGTGGGTGCCAATGGTTCACCGCAGTACAACTTCCGTGGCGAAGGCTGCGCCGACCGCCTGCTGGAAATCGACCACCTGCCCGCGCTGGGGGCTGACATTCGCGGCCTGCATATCGGCTCGTTTTCACTGGTGGTGCAACCGATCGGCGACACCCTGCTGAGTTTGGTCAAGCGCGAAAGCGGCAAGCGCATGATCAGCCTCGACCCCAACGTGCGGCTCAACCCGCAGCCCGATATCCAGCTGTGGCGCAACCGCGTAGCGGAACTGGTCAAGCATGCCGACCTGATCAAGGTCAGCGACGAAGACCTGCACCTGCTCTACCCCGACCAGTCGCCGGAAAGCGTGCTGCAGGGCTGGCTGCAACACCGTTGCCAACTGGTTTTCCTGACCCGTGGTGGCGAGGGCGCCAGCGTCTACAGCCGCCAGCATGGCCACTGGTCTGCACCGGCGGTCAAGGTGGTGATGGCCGACACGGTGGGCGCCGGTGATACCTTCCAGGCCGCGTTGATTGCCTGGTTGACCGAGCAGCAACTGGATTCAGTGGAAGGCCTGCAACAGCTCACGCGTGCGCAGATCGACGCCATGCTGGGCTTTGCCATCCGCGCCGCGGCGTTGACCTGCACCAAGACCGGGCCGGACCTGCCGTATCGCCAACAGCTTGGATGAAGGTTTTGTCAGCCAGCTAAACATTAATCGATGGTTAATCCCGCACGTCGAGAGTGAAGTTGTACCCACTTGCGGAGAACCACCATGAAACTGCGCACCTTAATGCTCAGCGCCAGCCTGGCGCTGGCAGCGGTGTCAGGCCTGGCCCAGGCCGACGATCAACCTGCCGCTGCCAAACCCGTGCCTTACCGGTACGGCATGCCGATGAATATCGACAAGGTCCTGGCCATGAACGAAACCCCAACTGACGAATGCAAAGTCATCAAGGCGGATATCAAGTTCTTGGATAAGGCGGGCAAGGTGGAAGACGTGAGCTATCGGAAAATGTCCGACGCCTGCGATTTCCAGAACTGAGTCGATGAGGCAAACACGCCAAGCCCGCGCAAATAGGAGTAGTCTTGCGGGCTTGTCCTAAGGCTGAAAGGATTCGCCATGCTGTTGAGTTTCCGCACCCTCGCCACCTTCACCGCGCTGCTGTGCTTCGCCCTCGCGCTTATCTGGGGCCTGCGTCCCGACCTGCTGCTGTGGGTGTGGAGTGTCGAGTATTCCAGTGGCACCGGGCTGGTGTCGCGCCGCAACGCCGCGCTGTTCCTGGGCATCGGCATCATGTTCTACCGCGCACGTCACGCGCCGCCTTCAGACACGCGTCGCGCCCTCACCACCGGGTTTATCGCCGGGTGCCTGGTGCTGGCGGTGCTGGGGTTGAGTGAGTGGATCAATGGGAATGCCGGGCCGGGCATCTTGCTGGCGGTGGCAACGGAAACCGTATTGGGCCTGGCGTTCATCCAGGCCCACAGGTCTTCGGTGCATCACACTCAAGCGTCCAGCTAGTAGAGGCTGCGCCCTCCCGCTCGTTGCAGGGCGGGTGCATGGGTGTGCTTGAGGTCTTCACGCAACCCGGCGATCAGGTTGCAAATGGCGCGGCTGCTGTCGAGTTTTTCCGCGTTGATGCCTTTGACTTCCAAATCCACCCGGTCACGGTCGCGCTCGTCGTAGACCTTGATCGTCAGCGACGCATCTTCGGCTTTGGTGCATTCGCACCGTTTGGGCAGGAAACTTCCTTCAATAATGCTGCGAAGTTCTAATTCCGAAAGCATGGTCAACCTCTCCTTTCCTGAGACTGCCAACAGATTGTTATTAATCCCGCGGGCCCTTGCCCGCCACGTCTTACCGACCTTGGAAGACGCTTACAACACCCAAGCCTACTCGGCAAAATCGGCCCCCGTTGTAACCATTCCTCATAAGCGCTGTGCTTGTTTATATAAGTTAAACCGTATCGATTAAATCGTCTTCGAACCGCTGCGATTAAACGTTTAACCCTGCACGTTTGTTTAAACGGCACCTTGCGCGGCGACCCTTTCAGCAACATATCGCAAACTATCAAAGTTGATGTTCGCCCCGGAATTGATCGCCACCAAGGTCTGCCCGCGCAAATTGTGACTGGTCACGTATTCACGCAGGCCCGCTACCGCCAGCGCTCCGGACGGCTCGGTGATGGAGCGCGTATCGTCGTAGATCAGCTTGATCGCGCTGCACAACTGATCATTGCTGACCGTGATGACTTCATCCACCAAGTCGCGGCAGATCTCAAACCCATAAGCACCGACCTGCGCCACCGCCGTGCCGTCGGCAAACCCGTCGACACTGGGCAGCACCACCCGCTCACCGGCCCGCAGCGCCGCCAACAGGCAGCTGGACCCTTCGGGTTCGACGCCGATGATGCGCACCTCGGGCCGCAGGTATTTGACGTAGGCGGCGACCCCGGCGATCAGGCCACCGCCGCCCACCGGTACGAAGATCGCATCCAGGGGCCCCTGTTGTTGGCGCAGGATCTCCATGGCCACGGTGCCTTGGCCGGCAATCACCTCGGGGTCATCGAACGGCGAAACGAAGGTGCCCCCGGATTGCTCGGCCAGTTGCAACGCATGGGCCAGGGCAAAGGGGAAGCTCGCGCCGTGCAGCACCGCTTCCGCACCGCGCGAACGCACGCCCAGCACCTTGAGTTCCGGCGTGCTGCTGGGCATCACAATGCGCGCCTTGATCCCCAGCTCCCGCGCCGCCAGGGCCACACCTTGGGCATGGTTGCCCGCCGACGCGGTGACCACCCCGCGGGCCTTTTGCTCCGGCGTGAGCTGCACCAGCTTGTTGTAGGCGCCGCGGATCTTGAAGGAAAACGTCGGTTGCAGGTCTTCACGCTTGAGCAACACCTGGTTGCCCAGCAACGCCGACAAGGCCGGGGCCGCCTGCAAGGGCGTGCGCACCGCCAGGTCATAGACCGGGGCGGCGAGGATCTTTTTCACATAATGTTCAAGCAGTCCCGGGTCGGCGGTGTGGGGCGCGGTGCAGGTGCTCATGGGTGTCTCCTGGCTTTTTGTCAAAGACCCTGGAGACGGAAAAACAAAACCCGCCTCTAGGGCGGGTGTTTGGGTACAGCCGTGCGCTATCCCGCCAAATGAGGAATGGCGGTAATAATGCTTGGCTGGCTGCGGAAGGCTTGAAAAGTCATAGGGCGAAACTAACCGGCGACTGGCGGGCAAGTCAATGGCCAAGCGCCATTTCGTGGTGCTGGGGGTTACGTTTAATATACGAAACGTATACGCTTTGTATATCCCTACCGCACAGTGAAGACCATGGGCATCGTCAAGATCACCGACCAGCTGCATGAACAACTGCGCCTGGCCAGCGCCGCGATGGACCGCTCCATCAACGCCCAGGCCGAATTCTGGATCAAGATCGGCCTGCTCGCCGAACTCAATCCCAGCCTGCCCTACAACGAGCTGATCAACAAACTGTTGCTGGACAAGCCCGACCTGATCCGGGGGCGCCATTGATGATCAAGACCGCCGCACAACTGGCCGTGATGCGTGAATCCGGACGCCTGCTGGCCCAGGTTTTCACCATGCTCGATGGCTTCGTGGCCGCCGGCCGCTCCACCCTGGAGCTGGACAGCGCCGTCGAAGCCTTCATCCGCCATGACCTCAAAGCCCGTCCCGCCAGCCTCGGCCAATACGACTACCCCTACTCCATCAACACCTCGATCAACGAGGTGGTGTGCCATGGCATGCCCAGCGCCAAGGAGATTCTCAAGGACGGCGACATCATCAACATCGACATCACCCTGGAAAAAGGCGGTTATATCGCCGACGCCAGCAAGATGTACATGATCGGCACGGTCGCCCCCAAAGCCCGGCGCCTGGTGGAGATGACCTTCGAAGCCATGTGGGCCGGCATCCGCCAGGTCAAGCCCGGCGCCCGCCTGGGCGATATCGGCCATGCCATCCAGAGCCACGCGCAGGCCAACGGCTACAGCGTGGTGCGCGAATATTGCGGCCACGGCATCGGCCGGCAGATGCATGAAGAGCCGCAGGTGTTGCACTTCGGTCGTCCCGGCACCGGGCTGGAACTGCGTGAAGGCATGGTGTTCACCGTCGAGCCGATGCTCAACCAGGGCAGCGCCAAAGTGCGCAGCCTGAAGGATGGCTGGACGGTGGTGACCAAGGACAACAGCTTGTCGGCGCAGTGGGAGCATACCGTGGCGGTGACGGCGGATGGTTTTGAAGTCCTGACCCTGCAGGTGCAGACTGGCGAATGACCTGTGGCGAGGGAGCTTGCTCCCGCTGGGCTGCGCAGCGGCCCTAAAGAAAGGCGCGCTACGCACGCCAACGGGAGCAAGCTCCCTCGCCACATTTACATCGTCGTACCCGCTATCCGTTTCATCCCTACCATCAAAATGTCAGTGCCGAGTCACCACACCTGCCCCTGGCGCTTCAACTCCAGGCGCCGCACGAACTCCTCCAGCACCAGGCCATACAGGTCGTCCTGCAAGTAGGCATCCTCGATGCCTGCGTCCAGGTTGGGATTGTCGTTGACCTCGATCACCACCACCTTGTCGCCGGACTGCTTGAGGTCGACGCCGTAGAGGCCATCGCCGATCAGGTTGGCGGTCTTCACGGCCAGCTCCACCACCGCCTTGGGCGCCTCGTGGACCGCCAGGGTGCGGCATTCGCCGTTGATGGCCTGGCCGATGGCCTTGTGGTTGTAGATCTGCCAATGGCCCTTGGACATAAAGTATTGGCAGGCAAAGATCGGCTTGCGGTTGAGTACGCCGATGCGCCAGTCGTACTCGGTGTAGAAGAATTCCTGGGCCAGCAACAGCACCGAATGTTCGAACAACTCGGCGGTGGCCTTGAGCAAGGCTGCCTGGCTTTCCACCTTGATGACCCCACGGGAAAAGCAACCGTCGGGGATCTTCAAGACCAACGGGAACCCGAGGCGCTCGCCGACCCGTTCGAAGTCTTGCGGTCGCTCCTTGTAAAGAATCTCGGTGGCGGGCATGCCCAGTTGATGACTGTTGAGCAGGTCGGTGAGATAGACCTTGTTGGTACAGCGCAGGATCGACGCCGGGTCGTCCATCACCACCAGGCCTTCGCTTTCGGCTTTCTTGGCGAAACGATAGGTGTGGTTGTCGACGCTGGTGGTCTCGCGGATCAGCAAGGCGTCGTATTCGGCCAGGCGCGCATAGTCCTTGCGCTCGATCAGGTCGACATCGATACCCAGGCCCTTGCCTACGCGAATGAAATTATCCAACGCCTGGGCATTTGACGGTGGTAGTTGTTCCTGGGGATCGTGCAGGATGGCCAGGTCGTAACGCGCCAGGCGGCGTGAGCGAGGCTGGCGCCAGATCTTGCGGCTGAAGTTGTCCAGCGCATGAGCGAATTGATCTTCCTGGTCATCGCGCAACTTGTGTAATACGCCGGACTTGATCCCTTCGATATGCCAGCCGTTATGCTGTTTGAACCCCACTAACAAAATAGGACAGGGGAAGGCTTCAAACAATTGGCGGGCCAGATCCTGCAACGGCTCTATAGTCGTCCGTCCAAAATAAAGTGTCAGGGTAAAGCCTTCGGTATTGCTGTAAAGATGATGACTCAAGGCTTTATCGAGGGTTTTGTCCAAGTCGTCCAAGGCCAGGCCGTACAACGCCTTTTTCGTCAGTTCGCTGATGGTGCGCACCGACGGAATCACCTTGTGCCCGCGTGCTTCGGCCAGCAACGAGCAGTAATAACCGTGCCCCAGGTATTTGTAGCTGCGGCACAGGTTGATCACCTGCACACGCTTGCCGGACTGGTTTTCCCGAGTCTGTTCCAGGTACTCCTGGGCGGTGATGATGTCTTCGCTGGGGAAGTAGGAGGCCCAGTCTTCCTTGCGCTCGACAATGATCACTACTTGACGGACGCCTGTGAGGGGGGCGGAAAAATAACCCTGGCTCGTTATTGTCGCCGCGACAGTTTGCTCCGATACTTCACGCCAATGACTTTGTACCGCCGACATAATAATTGATCCGCTTTAGAGAACTCGACCTTTTCTATTAAGCACGATCTTTTAGAGAAGTCCCGTTTCGTTACGTAACTTTTATGGCGGTCATATGGCACTTTCTTTTCGCGTTGCATCCCCCTTCGATGTGCCTGAATTAATGGCACTGGAACAGCAGTGTTTCACCACTGACCGGCTCTCATCGCGTCGTTTTCAATGGATGATCAGCCGCGCCCATGGCCAATTGCTGGTGGCGGAAGAAGACGGGCAACTGCTCGGCTATGCACTGGTGCTGTTTCGGCGTGGCAGCGCGTGCGCGCGCTTGTATTCCATCGCTATCGCCGCGCACTTACGCGGCGTTGGGCTGGGCCAGCAGTTGCTCAAGCGTGCCGAGGCCTGTGCGGCAGCGCACGCTTGTGCGCACCTGCGCCTTGAAGTGCGCACCGACAACCCAGGCGCCCTGGCGCTGTATGAACGCAATGGCTACCGGCGCTTTGCCGTGGTCAACGACTATTACGAAGACCACAGCCCTGCCCTGCGCCTGGAAAAAACCTTGCTCACGCCACCTGCTTGATCCCGGCCTTGGCTTCCAACTCGCGCACCAGCGGCAATACGCGCTTGCCGAAGTACTCGACTTCCTCCTGGAAGTGCAGGAAACCCGCCAGCACCAGGTCCACACCCACCGCTTTGAGCGCGACGATACGCTCGGCGATCTGCTGTGGCGTGCCGATCAGGTTGGTCTTGAAGCCATCGTTGTACTGCACCAGGTCTTCAAAGCTGGACTTGGCCCAGTTGCCCTCGCCTTCCGGTGAGGCCTTGCCCGCTTGCTTCGCGGCGTCGCCAAACGCGTTGACGGCTTCCGGGTCGGCTTTGTCGATGATTTCCGCCAGCACCGCACGGGCCTCCTCTTCAGTGTCGCGGGCGATCACGAAGGCGTTGACGCCGACTTTGACCGAATGGTTATTCGCCGCCGCCTTGGCGCGAATGTCATCGACCTGGGCCTTGATGCCTTCCGGGGTGTTGCCGTTGGTGAAGTACCAGTCCGACACCCGTGCGGCCATGTCCCGCGCCGCCCGCGAGCTGCCGCCCTGGAACACTTCCGGCTGGCCCAGCGGCTTGGGCTTGAGGGTGTAGTTGTTGAAGCGGTAGAAATCGCCCTTGAAGGTGAAGTCGTCCTGGGTCCAGATGCCTTTGAGGGCGCGGATGAACTCTTCGGAACGGCGATAGCGCTCGTCGTGTTCCAGCCAGTGTTCGCCAATGGCCTGGAACTCACCCTTGAACCAACCGCTGACGATATTCACCGCGATACGGCCATTGGTGAGCTGGTCGATGGTTGCCAATTGCTTGGCCGCCAGCGCCGGTTGCCACGGGCCAGGCAGGATCGCGGCGATGACCTTGAGCGTGGTGGTCGCAGCCAGCAGCGCATGGCTGAACGCCACGGATTCATGCTGGTTTTCGGCACCGTAGCCGGCGGTGAAGCGGATCTGGGTGAGACCGTATTCGAAACCGGCCGCCTCGGCCAGCTGCGCCAGTTTGCGGTTGTAATCAATGCCCCAATGGGTGCGCTGTTCGATCTTGCTGACCACCAGCCCACCGCTGACGTTGGGCACCCAATAGGCAAATTTCACGGCTTGCTGACTCATCGAGCGGTACCTCGTACATAGGGATGTACCCAGGGCTTGAGCAGCAAGCGTGCCAGGCCACGAGAAACGCCCGCGCCATGAGGGTTGCGGCGAAAAAACCCGGCAGGCACGGCTTGCCGGCGAATGTCAGGGATTGCGACGGTTTGCTGGATCGCTGTTGCTGGGGCAACAGCACAGGCCGTGAAGGGCGCGTAAACATTGGCCCTGGCACCCGGCACGGACTGTGCAATCACTCTTCGCATTGATCACTGCCCCGGAGCCTTGCCCATGACCGAACAACACGTCATCAACCCGCTGTCCACCGGTGTCGACTACCCGACCCTGGCCGCTCGCTTTCGGCCGATTTTCCAACGCATCGCCGACGGTGCCTTGGCGCGCGAACAACAGCGCACCCTGCCCCACGAGCCGATCCAGTGGCTCAAAGAGGCCGGCTTTGGCGCGGTGCGGGTGCCGGTGGAGTACGGCGGCGGCGGCGCGTCCCTGCCGCAGTTATTTGAGTTGCTGATCGAGCTGGCCGAAGCCGACTCCAATGTCCCTCAGGCCCTGCGCGGGCATTTTGCCTTTGCCGAAGACCGTCTGAACGCGCCACCCAGTGCCGGCCGCGACCTGTGGTTCAAGCGTTTCGTGGACGGCGATATCGTCGGCTGCGCCTGGACCGAGATCGGCAACGTGGCCATCGGCGATGTGGTCACCCAGGTCAGCCCTGACGGCGACAGCTGGAAGCTCAACGGCGAAAAGTTCTACAGCACCGGCAGCATTTTCGCCGACTGGATCGATGTGTACGCCCAACGCAGCGACACCGGCGCCGATGTGATCGCCGCCACCCGCGCCCGCCAGCCGGGCGTGGTGCACAGCGATGACTGGGACGGCTTTGGCCAGCGCACCACCGGCAGCGGCACGTCGCGCTTTACCGATGCGGTGGTGGACGCGGACAACGTCATCGACTTTGCCACCCGATTCAAATACCAGACCGCGTTTTACCAACTCGTGTTACTGGCCAGTCTGGCTGGCATTGGCCGTGCGGCATTGCGCGATGTGGCGCATCAGGTGCGCAGCCGCAAACGCATCTACAGCCATGGCAATGCGCCCCATGTCAGCCAGGACGCACAGGTTCAACAGGTGGTGGGCGAAGTGGCTGCGCTGGTCTACGCCGCCGAGGCCAGCGCGTTGAAAGCGACGCTGCCGGCGCAACGCGCGTACGTGGCGCGCTTTGGTGGGGATGATGCAGTGGAGCGTGAGGCCAACGTGGCGGCGGAGATTGAGTCGGCTACCGCGCAGGTGGTGGTGTCTGAGTTGATCCAGCGTGCGACCAGTGAATTGTTCAATGCATTGGGGGCTTCGGATGTGCGCCAGGGGAAAGCGCTGGATCGGCATTGGCGGAATGCGCGGACTGTGTCGTCGCATAATCCGGTGATCTACAAGGCAAGGATTGTAGGGGATTGGGTGATCAATGGGGTTGAGCCGCCGTTTGTTTGGCAGATTGGGAATGGGCCAGGGACTGGGGCTTGAGTTGGCTGTTGCAAGATCAAAAGCAGGCCGATATCTACCTGATGTATGGAGATCAAACTGTGGGAGGGGGCTTGCCCCCGATGGCGGTGTGTCAGCTCATGCAACTGTGACTGCCCCACTGCTATCGGGGGCAAGCCCCTCCCACATTTGGACCGCGATCGACAGGTGCCACACCCGTCGGCTCTAAGGCCGCCGCGCTTTTGCTTTTGATCTTAGGCGCCCCGTCAACCCTGTGTCCGGTCCGTACAGGCTTTATAACGGATATGCCCCCCCCCAATCAGAAGGCCAATTTGTAGCCGATAGCCATGAGCATGACCGCCAAACACGGCCGCAACACCCCATCCGGCAACTTGCCAGTCATATGGCTACCGATATAGATCCCCGGCAACGACCCCATCAACAAAAACCCCAACAAATGCCAATCCATATTCCCCATGCTGGCATGCCCCAACCCCGCCACCAGGGTCAGCGGCACAGCATGCGCGATCTCAGTCCCGACCAGCCGTCGCGTAGCCAGAAACGGATACAGAATAAACAACGCCACAGTCCCCAGCGCACCCGCACCGATGGAGGTCAGGGCAACCATGGTCCCCAGGATCGCACCCGTCACCACCGTCAACACATTCAGGTTGCGCGGACTCATGTGATAGTCATCGCCCGCATGCCGCTGGGCAAACGCCAACAGGCTTTTCTTGAACAGAATCGCCAGCGCCGTCAGCAGCAACACCACACCAAGCGCCTGCTTGATCACCGCGTTCATCGCACTGGGATCAGTGTGCAGGCTGGCCAGGAACCAAAGCGTCAGCAACACCGCAGGCACGCTGCCCAAAGTCAGCCAACCGGTGATTGTCCAGTCAATGTTCTTGTTCTTGCCATGCACCAGCACCCCACCGGACTTGGTGATCGCCGCGTACAACAAGTCGGTACCCACCGCCGTGGCCGGGTTGATGCCGAACCACAGCAGGATCGGGGTCATCAACGAGCCCCCGCCCACACCGGTCATCCCTACGATAAAACCAACGATCAGGCCAGCCACCACGAAACCAACATTACCTACATCCATTAACGCTACCTGCGGCCTTATAAATTTCTGGCCGCAGGATAGCGATTTTTCTTATAACGACTTATATCAATATGATCTGACTTTATGCCTTTTAGCTCAGGCGATGGCAGACGTAGGCTTGGGTTTGATACGGAAAGGCAACCGTGTCACGCCCCTTCAACGCCGGGTGGGTGTCGATCAGCGCTTGCAATTGCGCGGTGACACTCGCCTTGGGCCCATCAGCCAGCGCGGCGATAAAGCTCACGGAGAGGAAGCGATCCATGATCACCTCCTGAGGGCTGCCGACATGGTTGTAGGGAAAACAGGTCACGTCGGGGGCGGAAAAGTACATGCCGTTGAAGGCCTCGCGCCAGAGCCCGGTATGAAAACGCGGGGTGTCGCCCTCGTAGGGCGTGATGATGTCAGTGATGGCTGCGACCCAATCCACCGACTCATCGCGCACGTTCCACACCAGGCCCAGGCGGCCGCCGGGCTTGAGCACGCGATGGATTTCCGCCAGGGCAGCCTCGGTGGAGAACCAGTGGAATGCCTGGGCGCATACCACCGCGTCAGCGCTGGCGGAAGGCAATGGGATGGATTCGGCGGTGCCATTGACCAGGCGCACATCCGGCAGCAGTTTGCGCAACTGCGCCCCCATCGCCGCCACGGGCTCGACGGCGGTCAACGTCGGCGCCAGGGTGCTGAGCAAACGGGTGAACTTGCCGGTGCCGGCACCCAGGTCAACCACGCTCGACTGTGCGTCGATGCGCAAGGTCTCGGCCAGCCAGCCCGTGAGTTGCCTTGGATAATCCGGCCGACCTTGGGCGTAGGTCACGGCCTGGGTAGAGAAACCTTGTTGAGCAGACGTGTGAACACCAGTCATTGCCAATCTCTCCTCGGGTAAAGCGGGGGCACAGTGTGCGCCCTCCCGCGTTTATTTTCTAATCGCTGCATCCAATCGTGCGTGCCATGGGTAGTCCTTTCAGTCACCCCGCTGTTTTACTGAAATGGAGAAGTACCCATGAACGCTAAAGCACTGTTCTGCCTCACCGCCCTGCTCGCCGCCGCACCCGCAGCCTTTGCCCAGACCGGCTTGCCCGACAGCATCAAAGTGCCGGACGGCCACAAGGTGGCGCTGGAGACCACCGGCGTCGGCGAAATCACCTACGAGTGCCGCGACAAAGCCAACGCCGCCGGCCAGACCGAATGGACCTTCGTCGGCCCCAAGGCCGTGCTGAATGACCGCAGCGGCAAGCAAGTCGGCACCTATTTCGGCCCGCCCGCCACCTGGCAGGCCAAGGACGGTTCGACAGTCACCGGCACCCAGCTGGCCGTGGCGCCGTCCGGTGCGGGCAACCTTCCCTACCAACTGGTCAAGGCCAACCCGGCCGAAGGCAAGGGCGCGATGAGCGGTGTGAGTTACATCCAGCGGGTTGCTTTAGAGGGGGGCGTAGCACCGAACAGCGCGTGCACGGCGGCCAACAAGGGCAAGCAGGAAGTGGTCAAGTACAAGGCTGATTACATCTTCTGGGCAGCCAACTGAACAAATACGGCTACGCTGCCCCCAATGACGTTGGTTGGGGGGAGCACCGCGTGTTTGATTACGAAGCCTGTCTGCTGGCCTGCGCCCGTGGCGATCAACGCGCCTTGCGCGCGCTCTATCAGCAGGAAAGCAGCCATCTGCTTGGCGTGGCGCTGCGTATCGTCAGGGACAAGTCCCTGGCCGAAGATATCGTGCATGACGCGTTCATCAAGATCTGGCGCGGCGCCGGCAGCTTTGACCCCAGTCGCGGGTCGGCCCGTGGCTGGGTGTTCAGCGTGACCCGGCACCTGGCGCTCAACGTCGTGCGTAACCATTATCGCGAAGTCCCGTTGGGCGACGAACATGAGCCAGTCGCTGCGACCGACACCTTTGAGTTCAGCGCACGCACGGGGCAAGTCCACACCTGCCTGGAGCAGCTCGACCCGACCCGTCGCACGTGCATCCTGCATGCCTATGTCGACGGTTATTCCCACAGCGAAATCGCCCAGAAACTCGACACCCCGCTGGGGACCGTCAAGGCCTGGATCAAACGTAGCCTCGCCGCGCTGCGGGAGTGCATGACATGAGCAACCCACTGGACGAACTGGCCAGCGAATACGTGCTGGGCACCCTGCCTGGCGAACAACGCGCGGAAGTGGAACAGCGCCTGAGCCACGACGCCGAGTTACGCGCCGCAGTGGACGCCTGGGAGCAACGCCTGTTGCCGTTGACCGCCTTGGCGGAGCCCGTGCCCCCCTCCTCTGAGTTGTGGCCACGCATCGAACGCAGCACCGCCGGCGCCCGCACACCTTGGTGGGACCTGCTCGCCGTATGGCGTGGCCTGGCCGGTGCCGGGCTGGTGGCTACGCTGGTGCTGGCCGCGCTGCTGCTGACCCGTCCGCCCAACCTGGAACCCAGCTTTGTGGTGGTGCTGGTGGCTCCGCAAAGCCAGGCCCCGGGCTGGGTGATTCAGGCCAGCAATAACCAGCAGATTCAGTTGATCCCATTGGGCGTGATGGACGTACCGGCGGACAAGGCCCTGCAGTTCTGGACCAAGGGCGATGGTTGGCAAGGGCCGGTGTCGCTGGGGTTGGTCAAACCCGGCCAGACGCTGTCGGTGCCGTTGGACAAGTTGCCGCCGCTGACGCAGAACCAGCTGTTCGAACTGACCCTGGAAGACCCGCGCGGCTCGCCGACCGGCAAGCCCACCGGGCCGATCCAAGCGATCGGCCGCGCCGTCAAAGTGCTGTGATCAGGCGACGCTGGGCAACCACACCCGGAACCGTGCGCCGCCCAATGGCGACGCCAATGCGGTCAAGGTGCCGCCCTGGGCCTCCAAGGCGCGCCGGCTGATGGCCAGGCCCAGGCCGAAACCGCCGGTGGCGCGGTCACGGCTGCGGTCCAGGCGGTAGAACGGCTCGAAGATGCGTTCACGCTGATCGAGCGGGATGCCGATACCGTCATCGTCGACCCAGATTTCACAGCCCTTGGGGCACACCTTGACGCCCACCTGGATGCGTTTGTCGCAGTAACGCGTGGCATTGCGCAGCAGGTTCTGCAAGGCACGAGCGGTGAGGCGCGGATCAAGACTGAACCGCTCCACGGCGCAATCGAGCGCCACGTCGATGACGATCTCGGGGTTTTCCAGTTCGTCATCGACGCTGCCAAGCACACTGTCGATAAACTCATCGAGCACCACCTCGACCCGCTCCGGCAGTTGCGCCGGGTTTTGCAGGCGGCTGTAGGACAGCAGCTCCAGCACCAGTTCATCCAGCTCGCGGATATGCGCCACCAGGCTTTGCAGGCGTTCGCGGCTGGCCTCGGGCAAGTCTTCGGAAAGCGCCAGGGCCAGGCCGAAATCCAGGCGTGTGAGCGGTGTGCGCAGTTCATGGGAGACGGCGTTGAGCAGGTCGCGCTGCTGGTTGAGCAGGTGCTCGATGTCGTCGGCCATGGTGTCGAATACCGAGGCCAGACTGCCGATGCTGGAGCTGGCCGGGATACGCGTGCGCTCGGCCAGGTTGCCCTGGCCCAATTGCCCGGCGGTGCTTTTCAAGCGCTCGAGGTCGCGCCAGTGCGGACGCAGCCACACCAGCAGGCACGCCAGCAGCGCGGCGACGATCAGCACGTTGATGGCCCAGTACAGCACGTTCATGTCCATCGGATCCGGCGGGATCGTCAGCTTGACCACGAATTGCTCATTGATCGGCGAGCTGATTTCCTCCATCCAGCCCCATTCCCCAAGGCGCACCACCGATTTGCCTTGCTCCAGCAGTTTTTCCTGCGCGGGGCTATAGCTGGCGTCCTGGCGCAGCAGCAACTGCACTTTGAGCGGCGCGAAGTCGTGGCCCAATTGCTCGGTCACCTGTGACCAGCGTTCCACCGGCGCCCGCAGGTATTGCTTGACGATCAGCTTCTGCTGGCCGCGGGTCTGCTCGATGTTGTAGTTCATGTAGCGGTGTTCAAACAGCTGGATCACCAGCGAGGGGATCAAGTAGATCGCCAGGCTGTAGGTGACGATGGTGATCAGGTAGAGGCGCAGCAGTACACGAAACATGGCTCAGCATTCCCACTCGGAACGGCTGAACAGGTAGCCCTTGCCCCACACCGTCTTGATCTTGCGCGCCTCACCGGCGTTGTCGTCGAACTTGCGGCGCAGCTTGGAGATGGCTACATCCACCGAACGGTCGGTGCCGTTGAACTCGATACCGCGCAAGCGCTGCAGGATCTGGTCGCGGCTGAGCACTTCGCCGGCGTGCCGCGCCAGCACCACCAACAGGTTGTATTCGCCGCTGGACAGCTCCACCGACTGCTCGCGCCAAGTCACGGTGCGTTCCGACAAGTCGATGCACAGGTTGCCCATGATGATCTGGTCGTTGGCCGCCTGGGGCTCGGACAAACTGCTGCGCCGCAGCAATGTACGGACACGGGCGAGCAGCACACGCGGCTCGCAGGGTTTGGTCACGTAATCGTCGGCGCCCATTTCCAGGCCCAGCACCTGGTCGTGGCTGTCGTCGCGGGCGGTGAGCATCAGGATCGGCAAGCCCGCCGAATCGGCGCGCAACAGGCGGCACACCTGCAGGCCGTCGAGGCCGGGCAGCATCAGGTCGAGGATCACCAGGTCCGGCGGGTTCAAGCGGGCGCGTTCGCGGACGTGGTCGCCGCGGCTGAGCACGCTGACTTGGTAGCCATTGCGTTCCAGGTAGCTGGCAATCAGCTCGGAGAGTGCGGCGTCGTCTTCCACCAGGAGGATGTTGGGCATGGTGTTTCCAAATAATGCGGTTTGTTGGTGTGGTGCAGGATTGTGCAAGGATATACGCCCCCAGCGCCCCGCGCGCCGCACCTTACATTTCTTCACACACGGCCTACACAGCTTCACAGCACCACGGCGCAGGTGACTTTAGGATGCGCCAGTCAATATTGGGATAAGAGCATGTCGAAGAATCTGTTTGCGCCGTTTTGCCTGCTGGCCCTCACCCTGGCACTGAGCGCGTGTGACAACTCCGCCGCCGAGGCACCGGAAATGCCCCTGGCCAAAGTGCGCATCGAAACCCTCGCCGCCAAGCCCCTGTCCATCACCAGCGAACTGAGTGGGCGCATTGCCGCGCCGCGCATTGCCGAAGTGCGCGCACGGGTCGCCGGCGTGGTGATGCAGCGGGTGTTCAAGGAAGGCCACGACGTGAAACAGGGCGACGTGCTGTTTCGCATTGACCCCGCGCCGTTCAAGGCCGATCTCGACAGCGCCCAGGCCAACCTGAGCAAGGCCGAGGCCAATGCCTTCCAGGCGCGCCTGCAAGAGCAGCGCTACAGCCAGTTGGTGGAAGGCAACGCCATCAGCGGCCAGGACTACGACAACGCCCGCGCCGCCGTGCGCCAGACCAACGCCGAGGTCGCCGCCAACAAGGCGGCGGTCGAGCGCGCCAAGCTGAACCTGGGCTACGCCACCGTGACCGCGCCGATTTCCGGGCGCATCGGCCGGGCGCTGGTGACGGAAGGCGCACTGGTCGGCCAGAACGAGGCCACGCCGCTGGCGATCATCCAGCAACTGGACCCGATCCACGCCGACCTGACCCAGTCCACCCGCGAGCTGAATGATCTGCGCCGGGCCTTCCGCGCCGGCAGCTTGAAGCAGGTCGGCCAGGACCAGGCCAAAGCCACGCTGATCCAGGACGACGGCAGTCTCTACCCATTGCCGGGCAAATTGCTGTTCGCCGAGATCAGCGTCGACCCCGGCACCGGGCAGATCATCCTGCGCAGCGAATTCCCCAACCCGGACCTCGACCTGCTGCCCGGCAGCTTTGTACGGGTGCGCCTGGAACAGGCCGTCGACAAGCAAGGCATCAGCGTGCCGCAACGCGCCATCACCCGTGACAGCGCCGGCATTCCGATGGTGCTGCTACTGGACGCCGAGCAAACGGTGACCCAGCAACCGGTGGAGTTGGGCGCGGTGATCGAGGACCGCTGGATCGTCAGCAGCGGCCTCAAGCCCGGTGACCGTATCGTCGTCGAAGGCCTGCAACATGCGCGCCCCGGTGAAAAAGTTGAAGTGGACGCTAGCCCGTTCGTAAAGGAATAACCTGTCATGCCGCAGTTCTTTATTGACCGCCCGATCTTCGCCTGGGTGGTGGCCCTGTTTATCCTGCTGGCCGGCGCGCTCGCCATCCCGCAACTGCCGGTGGCGCAGTACCCCAACGTCGCGCCGCCAAAAGTCGAGATCTATGCGGTGTACCCGGGCGCTTCGGCCCAGACCCTGGACGAAAGCGTGGTCAGCCTGATCGAGCAGGAGCTCAACGGCGCCGATCACCTGCTGTATTTCGAGTCGCAGAGCAGCCTGGGCTCGGCCACCATCACCGCGACGTTCCAGCCGGGCACCAACCCGGAAATGGCTCAGGTTGACGTGCAAAACCGCCTCAAGGCCGTGGAACCGCGCCTGCCGCAAGCGGTGACCCAGCAAGGTTTGCAGGTGGAGAAAGTCTCCGCCGGCTTCCTGCTGCTGGTGACCCTCACGTCCAACGACGGCAAGCTCGATGACGTAGCGCTCAGTGACTACCTGGCGCGCAACGTGATGAACGAGCTCAAGCGCCTGGACGGTGTGGGCAAGGCCCAGCTGTACGGTGCCGAGCGCGCCATGCGCATCTGGATCGACCCGCAGAAACTGATCGGTTTCAACCTCACCCCGGCCGATGTGAACGCCGCCATCAGCGCGCAGAACGCCCAGGTGTCTGCCGGCAGCATCGGTGATTTGCCAGGGACGAACAGCCAGGAAATCACCGCGGCGGTGCTGGTCAAGGGCCAGCTGTCGACGCCGGCCGAATTCGCCGACATCGTGCTCAAGGCCAACCCGGACGGTTCCACCGTGCGCATCGGCGACGTGGCGCGAGTGGAAGTCGGTAGCCAGGAATACCAGTTCTCCACGCGCCTGAACGGCAAACCGTCCACCGCGGTCAGCGTGCAACTATCACCGGGTGCCAACGCGCTGAACACTGCGACGCGGGTGCGGGCGAAGATGGACGAGTTGTCGCGCTTCTTCCCGGCCAATGTGGAATACAAGATCCCGTACGACACTTCGCCGTTCGTCAAAGTCTCGATCACCAAGGTGGTCTACACGTTGCTCGAGGCGATGGCGCTGGTGTTTGCGGTGATGTTCCTGTTCCTGCAGAACGTGCGTTACACGCTGATCCCCACGCTGGTGGTGCCGATTGCGTTGATGGGCACCTTCGCGACCATGTTGTTGCTGGGCTTTTCGATCAACGTACTGACCATGTTCGGCATGGTGTTGGCGATCGGCATCCTGGTGGACGATGCGATCGTGGTGGTGGAGAACGTCGAGCGGATCATGGCCACCGAGGGCCTGTCGCCCAAGGACGCGACCAAGAAGGCCATGGGCCAGATCACCGGTGCCATCGTCGGCATCACGCTGGTACTGGTGGCGGTGTTCCTGCCGATGGGGTTCATGGCGGGTTCGGTGGGGGTGATCTATCAGCAGTTCTCGCTGTCGATGGCCACCTCGATCCTGTTCTCGGCGTTCCTGGCCCTGACCCTGACCCCGGCCCTGTGCGCCACCTTGCTCAAGCCGATTGCCAAGGGCGAGCACCACGCCAAGGGCGGTTTCTTCGGCGGGTTCAACAAGCGCTTCGAACAGCTCACCGACCGCTATGAAGGCTGGGTGGCCTACGCCCTCAAGCGCAGCGGCCGCTACCTGTTGATTTACCTGATGCTGCTGGTTGGCCTGGGATGGATGTTCAGCCGCCTGCCCTCCTCGTTCCTGCCGGTGGAAGACCAGGGCTACACCATCACTGACATCCAGTTGCCTCCGGGTGCGAGCAAGAACCGCACGGTGCAGGTGGCCGAGCAGATCGAAGCGCACAACGCCGGGGAGCCTGGGGTGGGTGATACCACCATGATCATGGGGTTCAGCTTCTCCGGCTCGGGGCAGAACGCGGCGCTGGCGTTTACCACGCTCAAGGATTGGTCGGAACGCAGCAGCGATGACTCTGCGTCCTCGATTGCCGACCGTGCCAACATGGCCTTCAGCGAGCTCAAGGACGCGATCGCCTATGCGATCCTGCCGCCGCCGGTGGATGGCCTGGGCACGTCCAGCGGCTTCGAATTCCGCTTGCAGGACCGTGGTGGTGTCGGCCATGCCGCCTTGATGGCGGCGCGCACCGAGTTGCTGGCCGCCGCCGCAAAAAGCCCGATCCTGGCCAACGTGCGCGAAAGCGCCCTGGCCGAGGCCCCGCAAGTGCAGTTGGAGGTGGACCGCAAGCAGGCCAACGCGCTGGGCGTGTCGTTTGCCGACGTCGGCAACGTGCTGTCCTCAGCCATCGGTTCGGCCTACATCAATGACTTCCCCAACCAGGGCCGCATGCAGCGGGTGGTGGTGCAGGCCGAGGGTGACCAGCGCAGCCAGGTGGCGGACTTGATGAAGATCAACGTGCGCAACAACGCCGGGAAGATGGTGCCGTTGTCGGCGTTTGTCGAAGCCAAGTGGACCCAGGGCCCGACGCAGTTGACCCGTTACAACGGCTACCCAGCCATCGCGATTTCCGGCGAAGCGGCACCGGGGCACAGCACCGGTGAGGCGATGGATGAGATCCAGCGCCTGGTCAGCCAGTTGCCGGCCGGCCTGGGCCAGGAATGGACCGGATTGTCGCTGCAGGAGCGCCTGTCCGGCGCCCAGGCACCGTTGCTGCTCGGCCTGTCGCTGCTGATCGTGTTCCTGTGCCTGGCGGCATTGTATGAAAGCTGGTCGATTCCGACCTCGGTGTTGCTGGTGGTGCCGTTGGGCGTGCTCGGTGCGGTGGTGGCCGTCTCCTTGCGCGGCATGCCCAACGATGTGTTCTTCAAGGTCGGCTTGATCACCATCATTGGCTTGTCGGCGAAAAACGCGATCCTGATCATCGAGTTCGCCAAGGACCTGTACGACCAGGGTGAAGACCTGATCACCGCCACCTTGAAGGCTGCGCGGTTGCGCTTGCGGCCGATCATCATGACGTCCCTGGCGTTCATCCTCGGCGTGGTGCCGCTGGCGATTGCCACGGGGGCCAGCTCGGCCAGCCAGCAGGCGATCGGTACCGGGGTGATCGGCGGGATGATCACCGCGACGCTGGCGGTGGTGTTTGTGCCGGTGTTTTTTGTGGTGGTGATGAAGCTGGTCAAAAAAGGCCCCAAGTAGACACAGGTAAAATGTGGGAGGGGCCTTGCCCCCGATGACCATAGGCATCTACACAACGCTGTAGCAACCACGCTAACCACGATGCGAAGCGAGTCGCTGTTGATCTTGATCTTGACCCTGCTTTTGATCTCAGGCGCCCCGTCAAACACGCTGGCCGGAATTCGACAGGGATTTGGGGGGTAAACCGGCAGGGATGCCGGTTTAGCCGCCCCGCGCCATGGATGGCGCGTGGCGGCGGCCCCCCAA
>NZ_JAIOKW010000025.1:0-79876 GCF_020093335.1 Pseudomonas fluorescens group sp.
AAGAGCACGCCGCCTAAAATCCTGCGGTAGCTATTACCTAAAGCAGTTACACGGAGTACAGCCGTGGGAGCGTTGCCGCCTCTGGAAAAAATGGCTTGATGAAAACCATCAAGACAGTTGCTCCCACATTTGATCGTATTCACAGATATGAATGTGTGAACCCAATTAAATGTGGGAGGGGGCTTGCCCCCGATGAGGCCATCCGCAGCACAGCACATCACAACCCCATCTGCTTGCTGATGATCTCATTCATCACTTCACGCGTACCGCCACCGATGGACAGGATGCGGTTGTCACGGTACAGCCGCTCCACCAGGCTGCCGCGCATATACCCCTGGCCACCGAGGATCTGCACCGCGTCGTAGGTGACGCGGTCGGCGGTGTCGGTGGCCAGGTTCTTGGCCATCGAAATCTCCTTGATCACGCTGATACCTGCGGCCATTTTTGCCGCCTGGCGGTAGGTGAATTCGCGGGAGACTTCCACGGCAGTGGCCATCTCTGCCAGGCGATGCTTGAGCACTTGGAATTTACCGATAGGCTTGCCGAACGCTTCGCGCTGGGCCGCCCATTTGAGGCTTTCCTCCAAGGCCATCTGCGCGGTCATGTTGGCCATCAGGGCCAGGGCCAGGCGTTCGCTCTGGAAGTTGCCCATGATGCAGGCAAAGCCCATGTTCTCGGCGCCGATCAGGTTGCCTACGGGCACGCGGCAATCGTCGAAGAATAATTCAGCCGTGTCCGACGCCCACCAGCCCATTTTCTTCAGCGGCTGGCCGACGCTGAAACCGGGGGTGTCTTTTTCGATCAGCAGCAGACTGATACCGGCAAAGCCCGGCCCGCCGGTGCGCACGGCCACGGTGTAGAAATCGGCGCGGATGCCGCTGGTGATGAAGGTCTTGCTGCCGCTGACGCGGTAATGGTCACCGTCGCGAGTGGCGTGGGTCTGCAGGCTGGCCACATCGGAACCGCCGCCCGGTTCGGTGACCGCCAGGGCGATGATCTTTTCACCCGACAGCACCTGCGGCGCCACCCGTTCGCGCACCTCGGGCCGGGCCCATTTGACGACGGGCGGCAGGCCGATATCCAACGACCCCAGCCCCGCCACGACACCGCCAGAGCCGCAGCGCATCAACTCCTCGCTGGCGGCCACCTTGGCGAACAGATCGCCTTCATGGCTACCCCCCAGGGCTTCGGGATAACCGATGCCGAGAATCCCCGCCGCGCCGGCCTTGAGGTACAGCTCGCGGGGAAAGCTTTCCGCCTCCTCCCACTGCTCGATGCCGGGCAACAGCTCACGCTCGACAAAGCGACGCACGCTGTCGCGGACCAATTGGTGGTTGGGGTCGAAGTAGTCCAGGTAGGCAGACATCGGCAAACTCCACGGGGGGGTGGAGGGAAATTACCAAGCGCTTGCTTGGTTATCAAGCCGTACTCAGCGATTGCTAATGGCACAAACCCAGTGTGGAAGGGGGCTTGCTGTGGTGAAGGAGCCAGTCTCCCAGCAAATCTAATGGGGCTGCTTCGCCGCCCAGCGCGGGGCAAGCCCGCTCACCACAGCAAGCCAGCTCCCACATTTGTAGTGCGGTGGTCTTTAGAGGGCGATGGGTTTACGCCCGGCGAAGGAATGCGCCAGCGTCCCACCATCCACCAACTCCAACTCGCCACCCAGCGGCACGCCGTGGGCGATGCGCGAGGTGATCAGGCCTTTGTTGGTCAGCAATTGGGCGATGTAATGCGCGGTCGCCTCACCTTCCACCGTCGGGTTGGTGGCCAGGATCACTTCGGTAAAGGTGCCCTGCTCTTCGATGCGCGCCACCAGTTGCGGAATGCCGATGGCTTCCGGGCCAAGGCCGTCCAGCGGCGACAGGTGGCCCTTGAGCACAAAGTAGCGCCCACGATAGCCGGTCTGCTCTACCGCGTAGACATCCATCGGCCCCTCCACGACGCACAGCAATGTGTCGTCGCGGCGCGGGTCGGCGCATTGCGGGCACAGCTCTTCCTCGGTGAGGGTGCGGCACTGGCGGCAGTGGCCCACGCCGGTCATGGCCTGGCTCAGGGCCTGGGCCAACCGGGTGCCGCCGCTGCGATCACGCTCGAGCAATTGCAGCGCCATACGCTGGGCGGTTTTCTGGCCGACACCCGGCAATGTGCGCAGGGCGTCGATCAGTTGGCGAATCAGGGGGCTGAAGCTCATGGGCAATGGTCCGACAAAACAACGAGACGCGGTTTATACCCGCGCCCCGGATTAGCGTCAAATCCTCAATCCTGCGCGACGCGCACCACCAACTTGCCGAAGTTGCGCCCTTCCAGCAAACCGATAAAGGCCTCGGGTGCCTGCTCCAGGCCGTCGACCACGTCCTCGCGGAATTTAATCTTGCCATCGCGCACCCAAGGCGCCATGGCGCTGAGGAACTCCGGCTGGCGATCACCGTAGTCATCGAACACGATAAAGCCCTGGATGCGCACACGCTTGGTCAGCAACGTACGCTGCAGTGCCGGCAACCGGTCAGGACCGCTGGGCGCCTCGTGGGCGTTGTAGCCGGCGATCAGGCCGCACAACGGAATGCGCGCCTTGGGGTTAAGCAGCGGCATCACGGCATCAAAGACCTTGCCGCCGACGTTTTCAAAATAGATGTCCACACCGTTGATACACGCTTGGGCCAAGTCATCGGCAAAATTCGCACTCTTGTGGTCGACGCAGGCATCAAAGCCCAATTCGTCCACCACGTAGCGGCATTTGTCGGCGCCCCCTGCGATGCCCACGACACGCAAGCCTTTGAGCCTGGCCACCTGCCCCACCACCGAGCCCACCGCGCCGGACGCTGCGGCCACCACCAGGGTTTCGCCCGCCTTGGGCTGCCCGATGTCCATCAGGCCCATGTAGGCGGTCATACCCGGCATGCCCAGCACACCCAAGGCCATGGACGGGCTCGCCAGGCCGCCAGGCACCGGGATCAGGTTGCGACCATCGGAAATGCTATGGCTCTGCCAGCCGGTAGCGCCGACGACCAGGTCGCCCACTTCGAATTTCGGGTTACGCGACTGTTCGATACGGCTGACAGCGCCACCGGTCATCACTTCGTCGATTTCCACCGGAGCTGCGTAGGACGGCGCATCGCTCATACGTCCGCGCATGTAGGGGTCGAGAGACAGGTACAGGGTTTTCAGCAGGACTTGGCCGTCAGCCAAGTCAGGCAGATTCACACGCTCCAGGCGGAAATTTTCCGGGGTCGGTGCGCCTTTAGGGCGTGAGACCAGGACAATGCGCTGGTTCAGGATCGGTTCTTGAGGCATGAAGGGGCTCCTTTATCGAATGTATCGGTATAGGGTGCAGACCCTGCGTGGCGTACCAGGGTTCGATCCAATTGGCACACAAAAAAATGCCAGGCACGTGGCCTGGCAGTGGAGTGTAGCTAAAACACATCGATCAGAACGGCAGCTTCATGCCCGGTGGCAGTTGCATGCCGGCGGTCACGCCGCCCATTTTTTCCTGGCTGTTGGCTTCGATCTTGCGCACGGCGTCGTTAACGGCCGCGGCGAACAGCGCCTCGAGCATTTCCAGGTCATCTTCGCCAACGCCCGGCAGGACGCTTGGGTCGATGCTAACGCGCTTGATGTCGTGACGACCGGTCATCACCACACTGACCATATCGCCACCGGCTTTACCGGTGACTTCGGCGTTGGCCAGTTCTTCCTGCATCTTGGCCATCTTTTCCTGCATCTGCTGCGCCTGCTTCATCAGGCCGGCCATGCCACCTTTCATCATGGGAATCACCTCAAAGTACGTGGATCAATTAGTAGCCCGGTGTTATGACGCCTGAGGCACCGGGGCTTCGACGGGTTCAATAGTATCGTGACGGACGACCGCACCGAACTGTTGCATCATTTGCTGGATGAGTGGATCACCCTGGATCGAATCCTCGGCCTCGCGCTGGCGGTTGATACGCCGGCGGGTCGCGGCCTGGGCCGGGGTTTCCTGCTCGGGCTTGATCAGCTCGATGGTGATGGTCAGCGGGCGCTCATGATACTGGTTCAGTGCATCGTTGAGGCGGCGTTGCTGGGTCGCGTTGAACAGGGCGCTGTGGGCCGGGTCCAGGTGCAACAGCCAGTGGTCGCCCTCAATGGAGATCAGTGTGCAGTTGGCGGCAATGCTGCCGGTCATACCGGAAATCGGCAGTTTCGGGAACAGCTCCAGCCATTGCAGGGCCAGGCCGGTGGCCGGGGCCGCAGCGGGTTCCGCCTCGGGCTCGGGGGCCGGCTCGGCGGTGTGTTCGCTGGCAAGGTCGTCCAGGTAGCTGTAGGCCGAATCCATGTCCGGCTCGATGTAGTCCTCGTCCAGCGGCGGTTCGTCGTCGAGGTCGATGCCCGGCGTGGCAGCTTCCACCTGGGCCACGGTAGGCTCGGGGACCGGCGCGGACACCCACTCGGGGGCATCCGGCACCACGCTGTCCGGGGTCGGCGTGGGCATCGGCGTCAGCTCGGGCTGCTCGCCGATGGTTTCCAGCACGGGCTCTACGGCAGGCACCCGCTCGACGTCGGCGTCAGCCTCCACCGGGTCATTCCAAGGCAGGTCGACGACCGGCTCAGGCGCGCTGACCGGTTCCGGCTCAACCGCCGGCGCAGCAGACACTGGTTCAGGCTCAGGTTCAGGCGCAGGCACCGAAGCAACCGGCGTGGGTGCAGCAACCACTGGCGCAACCACCGCCGCGCCAGCCACTGGTTTGGCGGAATCAACTGTGGCCTGGCTGATCCCCACTGGCTTTAGCGGCTGTCTCGGCGCGTCTGCCGAGTCGGCGGGCCGGAAGGCCAGCATCCGCAGCAGCACCATTTCAAAGCCGCCCCTCGGGTCGGGGGCCAGGGGCAGGTCGCGGCGACCGATCAGGCCCATCTGGTAGTAGAACTGCACGTCTTCGGCCGGCAACGCCTGGGCCAGGGCCAACACGCGGTCGCGGTCGCCATGGCCGTTGTCGACACCCTCAGGCAGCGCCTGGGCGATGGCAACGCGGTGCAGCACATTCAGGATTTCCGAGAGCACGCCATTCCAGTCGGGGCCTTGCTCCGACAAGTGGCGCACGGCCTCGAGCAGGGCCTTGGCGTCGCCTTCGATCAGCGCGTGCAGCACGTCGAATACCTGGCCGTGGTCCAGGGTACCGAGCATGGCGCGCACGTCGGCGGCCATGACCTTGCCCTCGCCAAAGGCAATGGCCTGGTCGGTGAGGCTCATGGCGTCACGCATCGAACCATCGGCGGCGCGGCCGAGCAGCCACAGGGCATCGTCTTCGAACGGTACGTTCTCGACGCCCAGCACGTGGGACAAATGCTCGACCACCCGCTCAGGGGTCATGTTTTTCAGGGAGAACTGCAGGCACCGCGACAGAATCGTTGCAGGAAGTTTCTGCGGGTCGGTGGTGGCCAGGATGAATTTGACGTAGGGCGGCGGCTCTTCCAGGGTTTTCAACAAGGCGTTGAAGGAGTGGCTGGAGAGCATGTGCACTTCGTCGATCAGGTAGACCTTGAAGCGGCCGCGGCTTGGCGCGTACTGCACGTTGTCGAGCAATTCGCGGGTGTCTTCGACCTTGGTGCGGCTCGCGGCGTCGATCTCGATCAGGTCGACGAAACGCCCTTCGTCGATTTCCTTGCACACCGAGCACGTGCCGCAGGGCGTCGAAGTGATACCGGTTTCACAGTTCAGGCATTTGGCGATGATGCGCGCAATGGTGGTCTTGCCCACCCCCCGAGTACCGGTGAACAGGTAGGCGTGGTGCAGCCGTTGGCTGTCCAAGGCATTGATCAGAGCCTTGAGCACATGGGTCTGGCCGACCATTTCGCGGAACGAGCGCGGACGCCATTTACGTGCAAGAACCTGATAACTCATCGAAAACCGTCGCAACTGGGAAGCGGAAGCCGGTAATGCTAGCGGAGCAAGGGGGAAATTGCATCCGGCACGCTCGCCTAATCTGACTAAGCTTGCCTGATTGGCCCCAAAAAGGCCTGAACCCGGAGAGTGTATGCGCGGAGTCCTGGGCGCTTTATGGATGATCACCTCGGCTTGCCTTGCAGCCCCCGCCCCCTTGCGCTTCTCGGTCTCCGACAGCTGGGCCATGCCCGTGGTGCAGTTGGAGGACGGCCGGCCGACCCAGGGTATTTTGTATGACCTGATGTTGAGCCTGGCCACCCAAGTTGGCCGACCGGCCGAATTCCACGTGCTGGCGCGGGCGCGCATCTCAGGCGCCATGGAGCATGGCGACATTGATGTGCGCTGTTATGTCACCCAGGCCTGGGTCGACAACCTGTCCGACGACTACAGCTGGAGCATCCCGCTGATGGTGCAGCGCAACCTGCTGGTCAGCACCCACATCCCCGCTCAGCCGGTACACGTCAGCACACTCGCGCCGCAAGCCATCGGCACGGTGCTCAATTACCGCTACGCCACCCTCGACCCGCTGTTTGCCAGTGGCCAGCTCAGCCGCGACGATGCACGCAGCGAGGAGCAAGTGCTGCACAAACTGGTGGCCGGGCGCTTCAAGTTCGCCGTGGCCAATGAATGGATACTCGACCGTTTCAACCAACGGATGCCGGTCGGCAAACGGCTGCACAAGGTGGCAGTGATGGATGAACAGCACCTGGGCTGCGCCGTACGCAACGACCCGGATGTGCCGGTGCAGCAGATCCTGCGCACCTTATTGCGGATGAAGCTGTCGGGCGAGATCGATCAACTCATCCAGCTCTACACCGGTGAGACTCCTGACAGGAACTGACAGCACCGCCTTATAGACTCGGCTCCCCAAACACGCATATCCAAGGAGCCCGCATGAACACCATTGCCCACTATTTCCTGCTGTACGTCGACAGCCCGGCCACCAGCGCCAACTTCTATAGCCGTCTGCTGGACAAGCCACCGGTGGAGCTCAACCCGACCTTCGCCCTGTTCATTCTCGACAATGGGGTAAAACTGGGGCTGTGGTCGCGCCATACCGTAGAGCCGGCGGCCCAGCTCACGGGCGGTGGCGGTGAAGTGGGCGTGTCCCTGGCCGACAAGGCCGCCGTGGATGCCTTGCACGCCCTGTGGGTCGAGCGCGGTGCGACGATCATCCAGTCACCGACCGCCCTGGACTTCGGCTACACCTTCGTCGCCCAGGACCTCGATGGTCACCGGCTGCGCGCGTTCTGCCTGAACGATTGACCGCCAACGCCCTTCCAGGCTGATGGCGGCCACGCTGGCCAACACGATCACGCCGCCCAGCACCACTTGCAGGGCAATGTGCTCGCCCAGCAGCGTTGCCGCCATCGTCATCGCCACCGGCGGGATCAGGTACATCGCCACTGAGGCGCGGCTGACCTCGACATGTTTCAACACATACCCCCAGGCCAGGTACGCCAAGGCGCTGGGAAAAATCCCGAGGACCAGTACCGCGAGGTTTTCCGGCAACGGCGCCTTCATCACCGCCGAGGGCAGACCTGGCAGATTCACGCAGAGCATCAAGGTGCCCGCCCACACCATGTAGCACGCCATCGTCAGCGGGCTGTAGCGGTGCGCATAGTGTTTCTGGATGGCGAAGTACAAGCTCCACGACACGGCCGCGAGCAGGATCAGCAAGCCGCGCGGGTCGATATCGCCCACACCGTGATCGCCCCAGATCACCACCAGCACGCCGAGCAAGCCCAGCAACACGCAGCTCCAGCGCCAGAGGCTGACCCGTTCCTTCAAGCAGAAAAACGCGAGCAATACACTGAACAGCGGCGCCGATTGCGCCAGCACGCTCGACGCCGCAGCGGTCACGAATTGCTGCCCGTAATTGAGGCTGGTGTGGTGCAGGAACACGCCGAAAAAACTCAACACCAGCAGCCACGGCAGATCCCGCACGCGGGGTCGACCGATGCCCAGCACCAGCGCCACGCCCGCCATGAACACTGACGCAATCAAGAACCGCAGCAGCGCGAGCTGGCCAGGGCTGTAGCTGTGCAGGCCCATATGCACGCCAATCGGTGAATAGGCCCAACAGAGGATGACGCTGGCGATGACTAGCGTAAGCTTCAGGGGTGACGGGGTATTCATTGACGGCCATCCGAAAACTGAGAAGGAATGCCGTCAGTCTTGGCCCAGGCAAGGCATAGGACAATTAACCGTTTCTGACTTCTGAAATCACGGGAACTGAGCAATGGAACTGGCCCAACTGAACATGGTGCGAGCCGTGGCGCGAACCGGCAGCGTGGCCCAGGCCGCCGTGCAATTGCATTGCGTGCCGTCCAACATCACCACGCGCATCAAGCAGCTGGAAAGCGAGTTGGGCACGCCACTGTTTATTCGCGCCGGGCGTGGGCTGGTGATCAGTGCTGCCGGTGAGATCTTCCTGGAGTATTGCGAACGCATCCTGGCCTTGGTGGACGAGTCCAAACGCGCCGTGGACGCCAACGCCATTCCCCGTGGCACCCTGCGTATCGGCGCCGTGGAGTCCAGCGCCAGCGGGCGTCTGCCGCCCCTGCTGGCCGAGTATCACCGGCGCTACCCGGACGTCAGCCTGGAACTGGTGACCGGTGCCTGGGGCGAGCTGCTCGACGACCTGCAACACCACCGCCTGGACGTGGCGCTGGTGGCCGCCGGCAACAAACGCGCGAAGCTCGAACACAGCGTGGTCTACAGCGAACGCCTGGTGCTGATCGCCAGCGCCTCCAGCGACCCGATCCACAGCGCCGAAGACCTGGCTGGCCGCACCTTGCTGGTGTGGCCACCGGGCTGCCCTTATCGGGCGGCGCTGGAGAACTGGGTCAAGCCCCACGCCTTCAAACCGGCGATTGCCAGCTATGCCAGCTGGGGCACGATCATCGGTTGCGTGAGTGCCGGGATTGGCGTGGCGCTGGCGCCGGAAGGCATCCTGGCCCGCTACGAGCAGGCCAATCAGCTGGCGTCGTACCGCTTTGAGGAATGGCAGGCAGTGGACAACCTGCTGTTCTGGCACAAGGACACCCAGCGGCACTTGGCGCGGGATGCGTTTGCCGACTTGTTGCGTGAAACCTTTGGCGGATGAAGATCCAAAATGAGGGTGTGGGCTTGTTGGGGTAAATGGGACTCTTTGTGATGTACGGTTTTTTGTAGTGAGCGGGCTTGCCCCGCGCCGGGCTGCGAAGCAGCCCCATCAGATCTACAGTGAACCCGCAGGGGGTCAAGCCCCGCTCACCCCAAAAAGCCCCATTCCCCACAACACGCCCGCGTCCAGATTTAGACGCTTATCGTTGTCGAGATCAGCCTTTGGGGGCCGCCAACCGCGCGTACTGATCCTGGCTGATCCACCCCGTAAACGAGCGATCATCCGCATTGATGAACTCGACCTGGGCCCAGCCATCCTTGAAGGCCAGCACACCGACCACGTCATTCTTGACGATGTACGGCCGTTTCGCCGCCTTGGCACTTGGGTTTTTCAGCAGGTAAGCCTTGTCGGCGGACACCTTCACCAAGCCGATCCATTTTTTGCTGGCGGTCTGGGTCAGGTCCAGGCCAGTGGCAATCTCCGGCATCAGCACATTGAGGCAACCCGGATGCTGGCGGCCTTCTGCCACGGTGAGGGTCACGCCGTCAGACGACGCTGCCACGCTGCCGGGGTAAGACTCGTCGAGCCAAGTGGTCAGCGCGGCGGGCTGGCCTTGCAAGTAAAACGTGCAGCCGCGTGTCACGCCTTCGCCCATCTGTTCCGAGTAGTAGCCTTCGACCTGGTGCTCAGGCGTCACCGCGAGCATCAGCCCTTCGTATTTGCCTGAATGCAACGCGGGCGAACCGGCAAAGGCAGGCGCTACGGTGCACAACGACAACACACCCAGTGCTAGAAAACGGATCATCTTATTTTTTCCCTTCAAGTTTCTCGTAGGCTTTTTGCATCAGGACGTCGTAGTTGCCGTAGTCCTCACCGTTATAGTTACGCGCCATGCCGGTAAAATCTTTAGTCTTCATGGCCTTCATCAACGCCGGGCTCTTACTGCAAAACCCGAGAAACGCCTTTAGTTGATTGCCCGCATTCACTTTTAATGCCGCAGAAAACTCAAACACGGTCTTGTAACCACAGGATGCAAAGTTGAACCCCATGATCTGAAACATGCCCCACGACGCCGACATCAAGGCCGCTTCCTGATCCAGGGCGAAGGCGGTGGCCATGGTTTCCCAGGCCTTGGTCTGGTCCTTGTTGTTAATCTGCCACTGGGGCCCGGCCTTTTTCTTATAGGTGTAGGACAGCAGCGGGTGCGCCTGGTCGTAGATGTGCTTGGTGTACCGCTGAAACAGGTGCCCTTCAAACGCGATCACCGGCAACTTAGCCGGCCCGAACCCCGAACGCCCGCCGGACTCCACCGTGGCGAAAGCCTTGATGATATTCACCGAAATGCCACTGCCTAACTGCGTAGCGGCGTTCTGAAAATCGCTCTCGCTCAGGGTCATGCCCCCGTCGCACGTGGCCTGGAGCATCAATTGGCGGTTACGCCGCTCGGCCTCGATCACCGCGCGCATGCGGTCCAGGTACACATTGACCGTGGCTTGCACCGCATCCCCCTGGTTATTGCCGAACGTATTCAGAAAGCTCGGAATACGCAGGGTCGGGAAGGCCTTCACCGGCACCTTGACCGCCTCTTCGATCAAACTGTTGAAGGTTTTACCGGTAGGGTCGATCACACCATCGGGGTGGGCATATTTGAGGTGGCGAAACTGGTACTGGCTGATGCACTGCACCAACTGGCCGTCGCACTTGCCGTTTTCGGCCAGCGGAAACCCCAGCTTGGGAATGATCAAATTGAATAGATACTGGATGCACTGCACATCGGCGGGCAAGTTACGGGCTTTACCGGGGGCGCCCACCGAAGCACTGATAAGACGGGGCAACCCTTGCAGGCTTTTCATCACAGACATCCTTGTTAGTTAAAGAAGTAGTGGCACTTCAATATCAACTCCACCACCTTGTCATACTCTGAAACAAGTGGCTGGCGGAAACTAACAAGGAGGTTTGGGGTTGTCCAGAGCGACCGGTAAAAGTTGTGAAACAGCCGAATATATTTGATCAGTAACCGTGAAACTCTCGGGTTTTCTGATACGTGTGGAAATCAATCCACTCGACCACGTCGTAAGGCAGGTACAGCTGCGCGCGAGCCCTGGAAATGGCGATGTACACCGCGCACAGTCGCTGATCGAACGCGTAGGCATCCTTGAACTTAACGTTGGTGAGCAGCTCAGGCGTGAGCAATACGCGGTCGAACTCCATGCCGCCCGCCTCTTCCGCGAGCATCAGCAGGCAGCGCTTGCCGGGGACGCCGCTCAACCGGTTCAAACGGGTAATGTCGGCGACGTTGAAGCCTTTTTCCAATTCACTCTCGACCCACAGGAACGATTCATCGAACTGGCCGGCATCGCGCACCTGCTGCCAGTCGTCCATGTCGCTGAAATACGCATGCGGGCCGTTGTCGTTGTGCTCGTTGCTGTAGAACTCCGGCTTGAACAAGGCGACGGCGCTGATCATGAAGCGCTCAAGGTCCTGCTGCGCGGCGTTGTCGAGGAGACCAAAGGGGCAGTTGGCCTGCTGCAACTGAATCGCCCATTTCATGGTGTCCCAATGGGAGGCGGTCAGCACCACGCAGCCTTCCGGCGGCACAAAGCCTTGGGGGTAATGCTCGATGCCGACATCGGCATCCCGGGCGCCTTCAAAGGGCGTCTTGCCCTTCTGCGAGTGCACGCTGATCAACGGATTGACCAGACGCTCGACGTTGCGGCCTGAGCGGACGGAGTAACTGATGTCAGTGTGCCGGACCTCACGCTTTCTCCGGACCATCACACCGCTGGCCAATTGGTATTCATCGCCGAGGGTGATCAGCACCTGGCGGCCGCGCTCGATAATCTGCAGCAACGACGGCGGGATGTCTTGGCTTTCGTCGATCAGTACATGGGTGTACCGGGGCGGCACCACGCACCCTTCGAGGCTCGCACGCTTGATCAGCCACAGCGCCGCGAAGCCGGTCTGGTTGGCCCATTGCGGGTTGGCTTCCAGGTAGGTCCAAACGCGGCTGGCATACTCCAGCAACGCTTGGGCGTTGACGCTGGACAGCGGTTGCTTGAAATGCGGCAAGTGCCTCGCCGACAGGCTGTGATGGTTGGAGTGGCAATAGCTTTCGAGCACCTTCAGACAGATATCGAGTGTCGCCGCACCATCGTGCCCCCGCCAGCCATGGATATTGAGGGCCTGGGACACATCGTGCTTGCCGGGCAACCTCACCGGCGAAATCTGCGCGGAGGGCCGTGGCCCCTGCAACAGGGCCTTGGCGAAGGCGGCAAACGTCGAGCCGGCCTTGCTGTCACGCGCCAACCCCATACGTTCGCGAAGCGTCGCCAACTTTGCCCCCGTGCGCGCCAGTACGAGGGTCTGGGCGGGCCGCAGGCACTCCATCAACGCGCCGAGCAAGTGGCTCTTGCCGATGCCCGCATAGCCTTGCACATGCAGGTCTTCGTTCAGGTTGGCGCGAAAGGTGCGCACCAGCTTGTCCTGGGCCGGACTGAGCCAGCGTTCGCGGTGCCGGGGCGTGATCATCTGCTGGCTGAACGGGTCATTGCTGCGCAGGTGGCGGACCTTGTAGCCGATATCCCATTTGCCCGAAGGCAGCAGGTAATCCCGCGCCGCGACTTCTTCAGCCGACAGCAGCCGCAGGTTGACCGTTTTGAGCGCATTGAAGCCAAAGTACAGTTTGCGCGGATCGAACAGCCGCTGGGCTTCGGACAGTAATCTCGCGGTGCCTTCTGCCTGCGTGTCCACCGCCCAGTCGATCAGCTTGGTCAGGATGCGCTCGGCGCCCATGCAGGTCAGGTCTTTTTCTGCGGTCTGGGCCAGGTTCTGGATGACCAGCACGGCGGCCAACTCCGGGTCCGTCAGGCCGGCAAGGGCCGTGGCACCGTCCGTGCCCAGCAGGGCCGTGCAGGTCTCATCCGTCACGGGCAGGAAGACGGGGCTGGATAAATCAAAGTGTTCCGGTTGCATAGTTCCTCGCAGCCAGGCAATCAGGCATTGCCCTGACCGCCCAGCTCAAACCGATATTCTCCAAGAGACCCCGACATGCCGCCGCTATGAGGATGCACGTGCGGCGTAGAGGCCATCGCATTGATCTGCTGTTGGAGTTCGAACACCGCCATCTCCAGCAGCCTGCGCAAGTCCTCGGCACTCTGTGCGGCCACATTCAACTGCAGCGTGCAGGCACCCGTGAGTGACGGCGACGCGGGCTCGGCGGGCGGCGCGGGTTCATCGGCCACCTGCGCAACCTGGATCATTTGCGCCTGGCTGAGGATTTCCGCGTGCTCGTCATCCATCAGGTCCAGCACCCTCGCTAATTCCAGGGTCTGTTCAGGGTGCGATTGAATACGGTCCTTGATCTCCAGGCGCCGCATCTGCCACTCCCGCAGTTTTTCGCGAGTGAGGTCGTCGACTTTTTCCACGTGTGTTGTCTCCGGATGCCAGGCACTGGAGTATGCCGCCATGGACCGCCCGATGGCAGATGGCGTGAAAGCATTTTTGAAGTGAAATTTAAGAGGTGATGCAAGGAAGAGCGTTATGGAGGCAACCCCACCAGCCACACCCCGGCACACAATGTTCCCGCTGTGGCTGCTGCCTTCCGGCTCTGACCAGGTTCACGGGTAATCGTTGCGGGGGGACCGATGGGGTCACCATAACGACGCTGGCCTCTCGGCAAGCGGGGCCATTGTACCGATCTCATCGGAAGTTACAACCGTTGGGGCCGGATTAAAAAATGAGGGGGTTCAAGTACTTGTCATAGCTCTGGAGATTGGCGTGTTCTCCTGTGGGAGGGAGCAAGCCCCCTCCCACCTTGGCTCATCACTGTGCGTGCACGACCTCATCTGCCCTTCCGCCCTCTTCCTGGATCACCAAGTGAATAAAGTGCAGCTTGGCGATCACCGCCGGTGGTAGCACGAAGGGATAGAAATCTGGCTGGCCCATGCTGCGCGACAGTTCGTTGAGCATACCGGCCAGTTCGATCCAGGCGTTGACGAACGATAGGAACGCCGCGCCGCCAGGGTGCTCGGGGTCGTAGAGCGTGCTGAGGGGGAATGGCTGGTAATCCAGGTCCATCTCGCGACCGCTCATGCCAAAGCCGAGGGCGGTGTCGACGGCGTCCATCATGTGCAGGTAGTGGGCCCAGGTTTCGGCCCAGTCTTCCCAAGGGTGCATGGTGGCGTAGGCACTGACGCAGGTTTGCTGCCAGTCGGGGCGCGGGCCGTTCTGGTAGTACTGGTCGAGCGCCTCGGCGTAACTGGCGCGTTCATCGCCGAACAGGGCGCGAAAGGCTTCAAGCCAGTGGGTATCGGCGATCAAGCGGTCCCAGTAGTAATGGCCGACTTCATGGCGAAAATGGCCGAGCAGGGTGCGATAGGGTTCGCGCATCTGTACGCGGACTTTTTCACGGTGGGCATCGTCGGCTTCCTTGATGTCGAGGGTGATCAAGCCATTCGCATGGCCCGTCATCGGCGCATTGCCTTCCAGGTCGATACCGACGAAGTCGAAGGCCAGGCCGTTGTCTTCGTCGGCGGTTTTGGGCACGACTTGCAGGCCGAGGCTGATCAATTGCGCGACCAGGCGGCGCTTGGCGGTTTCTACTTTGCGCCAGCGCTCATGGTTTTCCGGAATCGACAGGTCGGGGATGGTGCGGTTGAGGCTGCACGCCACGCACAGCGGCGCAGTGCTGTGGGCCGGGATCAGCCAGTTGCAGGCAGCCGGCGTGTCGAGGTTGGCGCAGCGGCGGAAGGCGCCGGCGTCGAGATTGTCATCTTGCAGCCACGTGCCTTCTACGGGGCCGGGCTGCAGGGACGCGAGTCGACTTTGTTGCGGTTGATAACCCAGCAGTGCCTGACAAGCCAGGCACTGGCTGTTGCGAAAGAACAGGGATTGGCCGCAGCGGCACTGCCATACCTTGCTGTCGCGAGACGGGCCGGCCGCGAAGGGCGCATCAATACGCGAACTGAGTTGCTCGAAGTAGCGGAACATGGCGATCTCTCCCAGGGTGACTGAGACTAGATCATTTCGCCGCCGAAATCGTTCCACATTATTGTAGTGAGCGGGCTTGCCCCGCGCTGGGTGGTGAAGCTGCCCCAGATCCAGGCACTTCGGTCTATCTGAAACACCTCAGCGTCTGTGTGGGGGCTGCTTCGCAGCCCGGCGCGGGGCAAGCCCGCTCACTACAACAAGCCCGATCACCACAGCAATCGGGCTCACCACAAAGGTCCCGAATCAGACGGGGATGTTGTGTTTGGCGAGGAAGGCGACGAAAGCTTCTTCATCCAACACCTTCAGGCCCAATTCACTGGCCTTGGCCAGCTTGGAACCGGCACCCGGCCCCGCCACCACGCAGTGGGTTTTCGCCGAGACCGAACCCGCCACCTTGGCGCCCAGGCTTTCAAGTTTATCCTTGGCCACGTCACGGCTCATCAGCTCCAGCGAGCCGGTGAGCACCCAGGTATGCCCGGCCTCGGGCAAGCCTTCGACTACCTTCTTCTCGCTGTCCCAATGCATGCCAAAATCCTTGAGCTGCTGCTCGATGGCCAGGGCGTGGTTGGCGTTGTCTGCGTTATCGAAGAATTCGCGCACAGCCTTGGCCTGCTTCTCGGGCAGTGCCTGACGCATATCCAGCCAGTCGGCCTTGATCACGCCTTCCAGGGTAACGAACTTGTCCGCCAGCTTCTGCGCAGCGCCAGGGCCGACGCTGGGCACGTGGAGCTTGTCGAGCAAACCACCCAAGGTGGTGCTGGCGGCGAATTCGGCGCTCAGTTCGCCCTGATCTTGCAATTGCAGGCCGCATGCCTGCGGCGACAGCAGCGCGCCGATCACGTCCTGGTTGTGGCTGTCTTCGAAGAAGCTGTGAATCTCGTGCGCCACTTCCAGGCCCACGTCCGGCAGGTACGTCAGCACTTCCGGCAAGGCTTTTTGCACGCGCTCCAGAGACGCCAGGGAGCGCGCCAGCACCTTGGCGGTTTCCTCGCCTACGTCGGGAATGCCCAAGGCGTAGATAAACCGCGCCAGGGTCGGGGTCTTGCTGTTTTCGATGGCGGTGATCAGCTTTTTGCTGGAAATATCGGCAAAGCCTTCCAGGTCGATGATCTGCTCGTACTTGAGCGTGTAGAGGTCGGCCGGCGAGCCGATAAGCTTTTCATCCACCAGTTGCTCGATGGTCTTGTCGCCCAGGCCGTCGATGTCCATGGCGCGGCGCGAAACGAAATGGATAATCGCCTGCTTAAGCTGGGCGCCACAGGCCAGACGGCCGACGCAACGGTACACCGCGCCTTCGCTGACGGTTTCCTTGCCCTTGCTGCGCTTGACCAGTTGCGTGCGCTCCACATGGGAGCCACACACCGGGCAGCTTTCGGGGATCTGCACCGCGCGGGCATTTTCCGGGCGGCGCTCGGGGACGACCGACACGACCTGCGGGATCACATCACCGGCGCGGCGGATGATCACGGTGTCGCCGATCATCAGGCCCAGGCGCGCGACTTCATCCATGTTGTGCAACGTGGCGTTGGACACGGTCACACCCGCGACCTTGACTGGTTTAAGTCGCGCGACCGGCGTGACGGCGCCGGTACGACCGACCTGGAATTCCACGTCGAGCAGTTCGGTCAGTTCTTCCATGGCCGGGAATTTATGCGCGATGGCCCAGCGCGGTTCGCGGGCGCGGAACCCCAACTCGCGCTGAGAGGCGATGCTGTTGACCTTGAATACGACACCGTCGATTTCATACGGCAGGCTGTTACGCCGCTCGCCGATGTCGCGGTAGTAATCCAGACAATCCTGGATACCCTTGGCCAGTTTCAGCTCGTGGCTGATCGGCATGCCCCACTTCTTCAGTTGTTGCAGGTTGCCGATATGGGTATCACTGATGTCGGTGGTCACACCGTAGCAGCAGAATTCCAACGGGCGGCTGGCAGTGATCTTCGAGTCCAGCTGGCGCAGGCTACCGGCAGCGGCGTTACGCGGGTTGGCGAAGGTCTTGCCGCCGACTTCCAGTTGCGAGGCATTGAGCCGTTCGAAACCGGCCTTGGACATGAACACTTCACCCCGCACTTCCAGGGTCGCCGGCCAGCCGCTGCCGTGCAGCTTCAACGGAATATTGCGCACGGTGCGTATGTTGACGCTGATGTCTTCGCCGGTGGTGCCGTCGCCACGGGTGGCGCCGCGTACCAGCTCGCCGTCCTGATACAGCAGGCTGACCGCCAGGCCATCGAGCTTCGGTTCGCAGCTGTACTCCACCGCTGCCCCGCCGCCAAACAGATCGCCCACCGGCAGGTCGAGCCCTTCGGTCACCCGGCGATCAAATTCGAGCATAGTGGTTTCATCGAAGGCATTGCCGAGGCTGAGCATCGGAATGTCGTGCTTGACCTGGGTGAACGCCGACAACGCCGCACTGCCGACCCGCTGCGTCGGTGAATCACGCGTGACCAGGTCCGGGTGCTCGGCCTCCAGGGCCTTGAGCTCGTGGAACAGCCGGTCGTACTCGGCGTCCGGAATGCTCGGCTCGTCAAGGACGTGGTAACGGTAGTTGTGCTGATCCAGTTCAGCGCGCAGTTCGAGGATGCGGGTGTGGGCGGCGGTCATGGGTGTTCTCTCATAAAGCAAAAGAGCAGCCGAAGCTGCTCAATATGTTAGTGCACGGATTCTACAGACAACGCTTAAGATCGAACCTCAGCGTTTCTGTGTCAGGGCGCGACGCTCGAACTCGACGATGCGCTGACGGTAGTGTTCGATGGTTTGCGCGGTCAAGACGCTGCGCTGGTCATCCTTGAGCTCGCCGTTCAGTTCCTGGGACAGCTTGCGGGCTGCCGCCACCATCACGTCGAACGCCTGTTTCGGGTGACGCGGGCCTGGCAGGCCGAGGAAGAAGCTCACGGCCGGGGTGCTGAACAGGTCGATATCGTCCAAGTCGAACGTGCCCGGCTTGACCGCATTGGCCATGGAGAACAGCACTTCGCCGTTACCCGCCATGCTTTCGTGACGGTGGAAGATATCCATCTCGCCAAACCGCAGGCCGCTTTCCAGGATGTTCTGCAACAGGGCCGGGCCTTTGAAACCGGCGGCGTCGCGGCAGATCACGCTGATCACCAGCACTTCTTCGGCGGGCGGCTGATCGTTCACGGACTGGCGCGGTGCGTTCTTGCCCGCGTTTTCATCCGGGAAATCATCATCGCGGCTGCTGAAGCTCGGGCCTTCATCGACGTCAAGGTTCAGGTCACCCTGATGCGGCTCGGCCACGCCGGCGTTGGCGCGCTTGCCACGCTTGGAGGACGGCTCGCGGGCTTCACGCACTGGCGCGCTCATCGACGGCAAGTCGTGCTCGTCCAGTTGGGGTTCTTTATGGGTATCCAGCACGCGGGGCGGCCCCAGCAGCTCGGCGCTGCCGTCGTCGTCGGGCAAGTTGGACAGGTTGCGGTCCAGACGGAATTTGAGCTTGCCCTTGCCACCGCGCATTCGGCGCCAGCCATCAAAAAGAATACCGGCAATGACAATAATGCCGATGACGATCAGCCACTCGCGCAGACCGATTTCCATGTAATCCCGTGCCTCTAATAAAAAATGCTGAAAAATAAGGGGTTTAGCACCGTGCAAACCGCTTTAAAACGTGGCGCCAACTCTATGTTCTGACTGACGTTTTGCCCACGCATACGAAAAATTGACATTAAACTAGCACGACCAAAGGTAACTTTACACCGTCTGTCAAAATGCCTTGAACAAATATGTCCATTTGCCACTTTCGCCAGACCGGTAAACCGTCTTACGGTGCGCTAAAAAAATTCTCTCGCGACAGGGTTCAAGACTCCACCATCGCCATCGCCTCTTCCACATCCACGGCCACCAAACGCGAACAGCCCGGCTCATGCATCGTTACCCCCATCAACTGATCAGCCATTTCCATGGCGATCTTGTTGTGGGTGATATAGATGAACTGCACGGTCTGGGACATCTCTTTGACCAACCGCGCGTACCGTCCAACGTTAGCGTCATCCAGCGGAGCGTCAACTTCATCGAGCATGCAGAACGGCGCCGGGTTCAACTTGAAGATGGCAAATACCAGGGCCAATGCGGTCAGGGCTTTCTCGCCGCCGGACAACAAATGGATGGTGCTGTTCTTTTTGCCCGGAGGCCGCGCCATGATCGTTACCCCTGTATCGAGTAGATCTTCGCCCGTCAGTTCCAAGTAAGCGCTGCCACCGCCGAAAACTTTTGGGAATAAGGCCTGTAAACCGCCATTAATCTGATCAAAGGTATCTTTGAAGCGGTTACGGGTTTCCTTGTCGATCTTGCGGATCACGTTTTCCAAGGTGTCCAGGGCTTCCACCAGGTCGGCGTCCTGGGCGTCCAGATAACGTTTACGCTCGGATTGCTGCTGGTATTCGTCGATGGCGGCGAGGTTGATCGCGCCGAGTCGTTGGATACGTGCAGCAATGCGCTCAAGTTCTTCTTCGGCGTCTTTCTCGTTGGCCTGGGCGGTCAGGGTGTTAAGCACGCCGTGCAGGTCATAGCCGTCTTCCAGCAATTGGTCTTGCAGGGTCTTGCGGCGCACTGTCAGGGCTTGCCATTCCATGCGCTGTTGTTCGAGCTGGCCGCGGATCAGCTGGGATTGCTGCTCGGCCTGGGTCCGGCGTTTTTCGGCGTCGCGCAGTTCGCGGTCGGCGTCTTCCAGGGCGATCTGTGCGGTCTTGAGTTCCTCGTCGACGGTCATGCGCTTGTCGAGCAACTCTTCGAGCTTGAGGCGCAACTCTTCCAGCGGCGCCTCGCCTTCTTCCAGGTTGAGGCTCAGTTGCTCGCGCTTTTCGGTCAGGCGCTCGGACTGCATCTCCAGGCGCTCAAGGGCCTGGGCCGTGGACGCGTGCTGGGCCTTGAGCGACCCCAAGCGTACCGCCAACTGGTGAGCGTGGTCCTTGTGCTGCCGCGCTTCCTGACGCACGCGGTCAAGGCGCTCGCGCAGGCTGTCGCGCTGGGCCAGCAGCAATTCGCGCTGCTCGGTGTCCAGCGCCATACTGTCGAGGGCTTCCTGCAACTGCAGGCGCGCTTCGCCGATCTGTTCGTGTTCGAGGGCGCGTTGCTCGCCCATCTCGGCAACTTCTTCGTCCAGACGGGTGCGGCGCAGGGTCAGTTGCTCGACCTTGGCTTTGCTCGCGGAAAGCTGGGCTTTCAATTCGCCTTGCTGGCGCGCTTCGTCCTGCAACAGGCGGCGCAGGTGTTCACGACCGGTCTCTTGCTGGCGCTGGGTGGCCCGCAAGGTTTGCAGTTCGGTTTCCAGGCTCTCCAACGTGGCTTCGCGCTCTTCACGCTCGGCGATCAGGTTGACGATTTCCTGGCCACGGGCCAGAACACCGCTTTCCGCTTCACTGGCGCGCCGTACACGCAGGAAATGGCGACCCACCCAATAGCCGTCGCGGCTGATCAGGCTTTCGCCGGCCGCCAGTTGGCCACGTTGGGCCAGGGCCTGCTCAAGAGATTCGACCGGTTTGACTTGGCCGAGCCACGGCGACAGATCAATCGCCGCCTCAACTTTATCCAGCAAACTGCCCGGCACCCGCGCGCCGTCAGCGGCCGGGCTGAGCAAACGCAAATCGCCCTGGGCAAAACCGGCCAGGTCAAAACCGCCAAAATCGTCCACCAGTACGGCTTGCAGGTCGGCGCCTAAAACGGTCTCTACCGCCAGCTCCCAACCGGCTTCAACTTTTAATCCTTCAGCCAGGCGCGGGCGTTCGGCCAGGTGCTGGTCGCGCAGCCATTCGGCGGTACCGGTGCCTGGGTCCAAAGCGGCTTGCTGCAACGCCTCAAGGGATGCCAGGCGGCCATTGAGCCGCTGCAAATCCCCCTGGGCCTGTTGCTGAGCCTGGGTCGCTTGTTGCAGTTGCTGACGCAATTGCTCAAGGCGCTCCACTTGTTGTTCTTCGCTGGCTTCCAGTTCCTCCAGCGTCATTTCGCTTTCGGCCAGTTGTTCGCTCAGCTCCATGATCGCCGCGTCTTCCGGGTCGGCGGCGAGCAACACGCGCTCTTCCTGCAGACGACGCTGGCGCTCGGCCAGGCGCTCCATGCTGGTTTCCAGCTGTTGGATGCGTGACTGCTGCACCTCGGCCTGGCGGCGTGGCTCGGCGGACTTCAGGTTGAAGGTGTCCCACTGTTCCTGCCAGCCGTGCATGGTGGTTTCGGCTTCTTCCAGGGCGGCGGCGGCTTCTTCGGCGGCGGCGCTGGTGAGTTCCTGCTCGGGCGTGAGCATGTCCAGCTCTTCGCCGAGGGTCAGCAGCAACGTGCGATCGTGGCCCAGGTGCGATTCGGTTTCCAGGCGCGCGCGCTCGGCTTCCTTCAGGTCATCCTGCAATTGGCGCAGGCGCTGCTGACCGTGCTGGATGCTCTGCTCCACGCGAGCAATGTCGCCACCCACCGAATAGAAACGGCCTTGCACCAGATTGAAGCGCTCGGACAGGTCATGGTGGCCGTCACGCAGGCGCTCGATGCTGGCGTCAGCATTGCGCTGCTCGGCCACCAAGGCTTCGAAGCTGATTTCCTGGGTGCCAATGATCGATTCGCGCTGCCCCACCTGATCATTCAGCGCCTGCCAGCGCAGGGCCGAGAGTTGCGCCTTGAGCTGGCGCTCTTCGCCTTTGTATTCCTGGTACTTCTCGGCGGCCTGGGCCTGGCGGTGCAGGCGCTCCAATTGGCGCTCCAGCTCTTCACGCAGGTCGGTCAGGCGGGCGAGGTTCTCGTGGGTGCGGCGGATACGGTTTTCGGTCTCGCGGCGGCGCTCCTTGTACTTGGAGATACCGGCCGCTTCCTCGATAAAGTTACGCAGGTCTTCGGGCTTGGCTTCGATCAGCTTGGAGATCATGCCCTGCTCGATGATCGAGTAGCTGCGCGGGCCCAAGCCGGTGCCGAGGAAGATATCGGTGATGTCCCGACGGCGACACTTGGTGCCGTTGAGGAAGTAGCTGTTCTGGCTGTCGCGGGTCACTTTGCGGCGGATCGAAATTTCCGCGTAGGCCGCGTACTCGCCGATCAACGTGCCGTCGGAGTTATCGAACACCAGTTCGATGCTCGCCTGGCTCACCGGCTTGCGGCTGGTGGAGCCGTTGAAGATGACGTCGGTCATCGACTCGCCACGCAGGTTTTTAGCCGAGCTCTCGCCCATCACCCAGCGTACGGCGTCGATGATGTTCGACTTGCCGCAACCATTGGGCCCGACCACCGCCGCCATGTTACTGGGGAAGTTGACCGTGGTCGGGTCGACGAAGGATTTAAACCCCGCCAGTTTGATGCACTTGAGCCGCACGCTTAGGCGTCCGCCAACGCAGCGATGACCAGCGAGGAACTGCGCTGGCAGTAAGCCGACAGCACGAGGCGAATCTGCGGCAGGTCACGGGCGAGTACGGCGGCGAGCAGTTGCTCGAACAGCGCCAGGTACTCGCTCATGGACGCCTTGCGTTGATCCAGGGCTAGGTAATAAGCACGGTTCATCGCCGGCTGCAGGTTCTCGACTGTCTCTTGCAGATACGGGTTGTTGGCGAAGGGGTAAGCGGCGCGCATCACATTGAAGCACTCTTCGACGAAGGCGCGGATGTCCTGGCGCTCGAAATTGGTCACCAGGCGCTGTTGGATCTGCACAAAGGGCGCCATGTCCACCTGGGTTTGCCAGCCTTGGGCAACCGCATTGCCCAGGAGGATGTACAACTCGCTCATCAAGGTGCACAGGCTCTGCACTTTGTGCGCGGTGAGTTCGGTGACGTGGGCGCCACGGCGCGGCAGGATCGCGATCAGGTGACGGCGCTCGAGGATCAGCAAGGCTTCGCGCACGGAACCACGGCTGACATTGAGTGCCAGCGTGACCTTTTGCTCCTGGATCCGCTCCCCAGGCTTGAGATCGCCGCGAATGATGCGTTCGGCGAGGTGGTGAGCAATTTGCTCGGCGAGACTGTCCGGCGCCTTGAACGTCATGTTTTCCCTTCAAAATCTTCTATCGGTACAAGCGCGGCAGTGTAGCGCATTGGCCCGCTGATGGCGCTACGCCCACGGCGGCGAATTTGGCATGAAATAAGCAACGTTGAACACCCAAAAGCCTTTAAAAACACCGGTTCCAGAAGACTGAACCATAATTGAAAGTGTTGTGACTGCATTTTCTTGACCCTTAAGTCAGAAAACCATTGACCGAAAAGTCAGACATGACTAGATTCGGCGCAAAGCGGTTAACAACAATAATGAGTCTGCGAGGCCTTCCGTGATCCAGTTTTTACTTAACCAGGAACTCCGTAGCGAGCACGCCCTGGACCCCAACCTGACCGTGCTCAACTATTTGCGTGAGCACCTGGGCAAATCCGGTACCAAGGAAGGCTGCGCGAGCGGCGATTGCGGTGCGTGCACTGTGGTGGTCGGCGAACTGCACACGGATGACCAAGGCACCGAGCAGATTCGTTATCGCAGCCTCAATTCCTGCCTGACCTTTGTGTCATCGCTGCACGGCAAACAACTGATCAGCGTCGAAGACCTCAAGCACCAGGGCCAACTGCACAGCGTGCAACAGGCCATGGTCGAGTGCCACGGGTCGCAATGTGGCTTTTGCACCCCCGGTTTTGTGATGTCATTGTTTGCCCTGCAAAAGAACAGTGACGCCCCCGACAGCCAGAAAGCCCATGAAGCCTTGGCCGGCAACCTGTGCCGCTGCACCGGTTATCGCCCGATTCTCGCCGCCGCCGAGCAGGCCTGCTGCAACAAGCCCCAGGACCAGTTCGACAGCCGGCAAGCTGAGACCATCGCCCGCCTTAAAGCCATCGCGCCGACGCAAACCGGTGAACTCAACAGCGGCGATAAACGCTGCCTGGTGCCGCTCACCGTCGCTGACCTGGCCGACCTCTACGACGCCTACCCGCAAGCCCGCCTGCTGGCCGGTGGCACCGACCTGGCGCTGGAAGTCACCCAGTTCCACCGCACGCTGCCGGTGATGATCTACGTCGGCAACATCGAAGAAATGAAGCGCATCGAACACTTCGACGACCGTCTGGAAATCGGCGCCGCCGCCGCCCTCTCCGACTGCTACACCGCGCTGCACCACGCCTACCCGGACTTCGGCGAACTGCTGCACCGCTTCGCCTCCCTGCAGATCCGCAACCAGGGCACCCTCGGTGGCAACATCGGCAACGCTTCGCCGATTGGTGATTCGCCGCCGCTGCTGATCGCTCTCGGCGCGCAGATTGTGCTGTGCAAGGGCGAGACACGCCGCACCCTGGCGCTCGAAGACTACTTCATCGACTACCGCGTCACCGCCCGCCAGGACAGCGAGTTCATCGAGAAGATCATCGTGCCGAAGGGCCACGCGTTGTTCCGTGCCTACAAGGTGTCCAAGCGCCTGGACGATGATATTTCCGCCGTCTGCGCCGCGTTCAACCTGAAGATCGACAACGGCGTGATCCGCGAGGCCCGCGTTGCGTTCGGCGGCATGGCCGCCACGCCCAAACGCGCCAAAAGCTGCGAAGCCGCCTTGATCGGCGCCACGTGGAACAGCGCCACCGTGGAGATAGCCTGCGCCGCCCTGGCCGAGGATTTCACCCCGCTGTCGGACTTCCGCGCCAGCAAGGAATACCGCCTGCTCAGCGCGCAGAACCTGCTGCGCAAATACTTCATCGAACTGCAAACGCCGCACATCGAGACTCGGGTGACCGCTTATGTCTAACCATCACGCCGTCGTTAAAACCCAGGCCGAGCTTGCCGAGCTGTTCGCCCAGGACCTTACCTCCGGGGTCGGCCGCAGCGTCAAGCATGACAGCGCCGCCAAACACGTGTCCGGTGAAGCGCAGTACATCGATGACCGCCTGGAATTCCCCAATCAGTTGCACCTGTATGCGCGCATGTCCGACCGCGCCCACGCGAAAATCATCAGCATCGACACTGCGCCCTGCTACGCCTTCGATGGCGTGCGCATTGTCATCACCCATGAAGATGTGCCGGGCCTGAAAGACATTGGCCCGTTGATGCCCGGCGATCCGTTGCTGGCCATCGACACCGTGCAGTTTGTTGGCCAGGTGGTGCTGGCGGTGGCCGCCCGCGACCTGGAAACCGCACGCAAGGCCGCGATGGCCGCAGTGATCGAATACGAAGACCTGGAACCGGTGCTGGACGTGGTCGAGGCCTTTCGCAACAAACATTTCGTGCTGGACAGCCACACCCATCAGCGCGGAGATTCGGCCGGCGCACTGGCGACCGCGAAACATCGTCTCCAGGGCACGCTGCACATCGGCGGCCAGGAACACTTCTACCTGGAAACCCAGATCTCTTCGGTGATGCCCACCGAAGACGGCGGCATGATCGTCTACTGCTCCACGCAGAACCCCACCGAAGTGCAGAAGCTGGTGGCCGAAGTGCTGGACGTGTCGATGAACAAGATTGTGGTCGACATGCGCCGCATGGGCGGCGGTTTCGGCGGCAAGGAAACCCAGGCCGCCAGCCCGGCATGCCTGTGCGCGGTGGTGGCGCGCCTGACCGGCCAGCCGACCAAGATGCGCCTGCCGCGCGTCGAAGACATGTTGATGACCGGCAAGCGCCACCCCTTCTACATCGAATACGACGTGGGCTTCGACGATAGCGGCCGCCTGCACGGAATCAACCTGGAACTGGCGGGTAACTGCGGCTGTTCACCGGACTTGTCCAACTCGATTGTCGACCGCGCGATGTTCCACGCCGACAACTCGTATTACCTGGGTGATGCCACCGTCAACGGTCATCGCTGCAAGACCAACACCGCCTCCAACACCGCCTATCGCGGCTTCGGCGGTCCGCAAGGCATGGTTGCCATCGAGGAAGTGATGGACGCCATCGCCCGTCACCTGGCGCTCGACCCGCTGGCGGTGCGCAAGGCCAACTATTACGGCAAGACCGAGCGCAACGTCACTCACTACTACCAGACCGTCGAGCACAACATGCTCGAAGAGATGACCGCCGAGCTGGAAGCCAGCAGCCAATACGCCGAGCGCCGCGAAGCCATCCGCCGGTACAACGCCCACAGCCCGATCCTGAAAAAAGGCCTGGCGTTGACCCCGGTGAAATTCGGTATTTCGTTTACCGCCAGCTTCCTCAACCAGGCCGGCGCGTTGATCCATATCTACACCGACGGCAGCATCCACTTGAACCACGGCGGCACCGAGATGGGCCAGGGCTTGAACACCAAGGTCGCGCAGGTGGTGGCCGAGGTGTTCCAGGTCGAAATCGACCGCGTGCAGATCACCGCCACCAACACCGACAAGGTGCCCAACACCTCGCCGACCGCGGCGTCCAGCGGTGCCGACTTGAACGGCAAGGCCGCGCAGAACGCCGCCGAAACCATCAAGCAACGCCTGGTGGAGTTCGCCGCCCGCAAATACGACGTGAGCGAAGCCGATGTGGAGTTCCGCAACGGTCATGTGCGAGTGCGTGAGCAGATCCTGTCCTTCGAGGCGCTGATCCAGCAGGCGTATTTCGCCCAGGTCTCGCTGTCGAGCACCGGGTTCTACAAGACCCCGAAAATCTTCTACGACCGCAGCCAGTCACGGGGTCGGCCGTTCTATTACTACGCGTTCGGCGCGGCGTGCTGCGAAGTGATCGTCGACACCCTCACCGGCGAATACAAGATGCTGCGCACCGACATCCTCCACGACGTGGGCGCCTCGCTGAACCCGGCCATCGACATCGGCCAGGTCGAAGGCGGCTTTATCCAGGGCATGGGCTGGCTGACCATGGAAGAGTTGGTGTGGAACAACAAGGGCAAGCTGATGACCAACGGCCCGGCCAGCTACAAGATCCCGGCAGTGGCAGACATGCCGCTGGACCTGCGGGTGAAGCTGGTGGAAAACCGCAAGAACCCCGAAGACACGGTGTTCCATTCCAAGGCCGTGGGCGAGCCGCCGTTCATGCTCGGGATTGCATCGTGGTGCGCGATCAAGGATGCGGTGGCGAGCTTGGGTGAGTATCGCCATCAGCCCAAGATTGATGCGCCGGCGACGCCGGAGCGGGTGTTGTGGGGTTGCGAACAAATGCGCCAATTGACTGTGGCGAAGGTGGTTGAGGCTGATACCGAGATGGCTTCGCTTTAGATCGAGGCGCTGCCATCGGGGGCAAGCCCCCTCCCACACTGGAATGTATTCGCAGCTTTAAATGTGGGAGGGGGCTTGCTCCCGATGACGGCCGAACTGACAACAGAAATGTTGAGGTAAACATGAACAATTGGATCAGCGTCCTCGCCGACCTGCAAAACAGCGGCGAACCCTGTGTCCTGGTGACCATCATCGAAGAGCTCGGCTCCACACCGCGCAATGCCGGTTCTAAGATGGTGATCAGCGCCACCCAGACCTTCGACACCATCGGCGGCGGGCACCTGGAGTACAAGGCGATGCAGATCGCCCGCGACATGCTCGTGCGTGGCCAGCAGAACACCCACCTGGAGCGCTTCAGCCTGGGCGCGAGCCTGGGCCAGTGCTGCGGTGGCGTGACCGTGTTGCTGTTCGAACCCATGGGCCAAGTGCAAGCGCAGATTGCCGTGTTTGGCGCCGGCCACGTGGGGCGTGCGCTGGTGCCGTTGCTGGCAAGCCTGCCGTGCCGAGTGCGCTGGATCGATTCGCGTGACCAGGAGTTTCCGGAACATATCCCGCAAGGCGTGCGTAAAATCGTCAGCGAAGAACCGGTCGACGAAATTGCCGACTTGCCGGTGGGCAGTTACTGCATCGTCATGACCCACAATCACGCGCTGGACCTCGAACTGACCGCCGCCCTGCTCAAGCGCAATGACTTTGCCTACTTCGGCCTGATCGGTTCGAAGACCAAACGCGTCAAGTTCGAACACCGCCTGCGCGACCGTGGCTTCGACGCCGCGCAATTGCAACGCATGCGCTGCCCCATGGGCCTCACCGAGGTGAAGGGCAAGTTGCCGGTGGAGATCGCCATCTCCATCGCCGGCGAAATCATCGCCACTTATAACGCGAATTTCGGCCAGCACACTGCCGGCGCCGAACCCATTGCCAAACTGCTTGTGGCTTCGCGCCGAAGCCAAGCTTTGACTTCTTTTGCCAAGAATTGAGACGACCATGCCTTTGACCCGCAAAGCCTACCGTGCCGCCCTTCTGCACAGCCTCGCCGACCCCGCTGAAGTGGGCATCGAAGCCTCCTACGAGTATTTCGAAGACGGCCTGCTGGTCATCGAAAACGGCCAGATCAGCGCCGTCGGCCACGCCAGCGACTTGCTGCCGACCCTGCCCGCCGATATCGATATCACCCATTACCAGGACGCGCTGATCACCCCCGGCCTGATCGACACCCATATCCACCTGCCGCAAACCGGCATGGTCGGCGCGTATGGCGAGCAGTTGCTGGATTGGCTCAACACCTACACCTTCCCGTGCGAAAGCCAGTTCGCCGACAAGGCGCACGCCGAAGAAGTCGCGGATATTTTCATCAAGGAACTGCTGCGCAACGGCACCACCACCGCGTTGGTATTCGGCAGCGTGCATCCGCAATCGGTGAATGCGTTGTTCGAAGCGGCCGAAAAGCTCGACCTGCGCATGATCGCCGGCAAGGTGATGATGGACCGCAACGCGCCGGACTATCTCACCGACACCGCCGAATCCGGCTACCAGGAAAGCAAAGCACTGATCGAGCGCTGGCACGGCAAGGGCCGCCTGTACTATGCGGTGACGCCACGCTTTGCGCCGACCAGCACGCCGGAGCAACTGGCGCTGGCCGGGCAACTGCTGGGCGAATACCCGGATCTGTACATGCAGACGCACATCAGTGAGAACAAGCAGGAAGTGGAATGGGTGAAGGAACTGTTCCCGGAGCGCACGGGCTACCTGGATGTGTACGACCACTACAAACTGCTGGGCGAGCGCTCGGTGTTTGCCCATGGCGTGCACCTGTGTGATGACGAATGCGCACGGCTGGCGGAAACAGGTTCGGCGATCGCGTTCTGCCCAACCTCGAACTTCTTCCTCGGCAGCGGTTTGTTCAACCTGCCGATGGCTGAGAAACACAAACTGAATGTGGGCCTGGGCACTGACGTGGGCGGCGGTACCAGTTTTTCGCTGCTGCAAACCCTGAACGAAGCGTACAAGGTCATGCAGTTGCAGGGTGCACGGTTGAGCCCGTTCAAATCGCTGTACCTGGCCACCCTGGGTGGCGCGCGGGCGCTGCGATTGGAAGACAAGATCGGTACGTTGCAACCGGGCACGGATGCGGACTTTCTGGTGCTGGACTACAACGCCACGCCGCTGCTGAGCTACCGCCTGAAGCAGGCGAAGAACATTGCCGAGACGTTGTTTGTGTTGATGACGCTGGGGGATGATCGGACGGTGTTGCAGACGTATGCAGCCGGGCAATTGGTGCACCAGCGCTAATTCCACAAACACCCCAAAACAAATGTGGGAGGGGGCTTGCCCCCGATAGCAGAGTGTCAGTCTCTGGATTAATTGACTGATGCACCGCTATCGGGGGCAAGCCCCCTCCCACATTGTTGGTCGTATTTACAACTTTATGGACGAACGCCCCGGCTTCTTGGTCTGCAACAAATGCGAGAACACCGCATGCAAATCATCCGACGCACTTTCCTCATCGAGGTTGAGCTTGCTGTCGATATGGTCCATGTGGTGCATCATCAGGTTCACCGCCAGCGCCGCATCCCGTGCTTCGATCGCATCGATCAATTGGGTGTGTTCATCGTACGAACAGTGCGAGCGGTTGCCGCTTTCGTACTGGGCGATGATCAATGAGGTCTGGGACACCAGGCTGCGCTGGAAGCTGATCAACGGCGCGTTCTTCGCCGCTTCGGCCAGCTTGAGGTGGAATTCGCCGGAGAGGCGAATACCGGCACCGCGATCGCCACGGGAGAAGCTGTCGCGCTCGTCATTGACCATCTGACGCAGCTCGGCCAGTTGTTCGGCCGTTGCGTGCTGCACCGCCAATTCAGTGATCGCCCGCTCCACCAGACGCCGCGCGAGGAACACTTGGCGCGCTTCCTCGACGCTCGGGCTGGCCACCACCGCACCGCGATTGGGCCGCAGCAACACCACGCCTTCATGGGCCAGGCGCGACAGGGCGCGGCGAATGATGGTGCGACTGACGCCGAAAATTTCGCCCAGAGCCTCTTCACTCAACTTGGTACCGGGTGCCAGGCGTTGTTCGAGGATCGCCTCGAAGATATGCGCGTAGACGATATCGTCCTGGGTTCCGCTGCGACCGGCCTTGCCGGCTCGCGGTTGTTTCTTGAGAGGTTGCAACTGTTCGTTCATGGGCACTCGGGTTTGGAGAACGGCGGCGAATTAACGGTAATACGGCAACGGCGTGTCGCTGGCAAGTATCACCTAAAAACAGGGCACATTGTACACAACCGGATGCGCCAACACACTGTACGGCTGTTTGCGGCGCCGGCTGTATTGCAATGACTTGTCAGGTTTGAGTTTAGGCTTGAATCCGTGCCGCCACCGGCAAACTTCCAGGTAAAAGGAACACCGCTCCATGACCGACGCCACCCAAGCGCCTTTGCGCCCGCTGGCCGACACTTCTGCGTCGGCCGTCGTCGCCGGCTTCATCGCCATGATGACCGGCTACACCAGCTCCCTGGTCCTGATGTTTCAGGCCGGACAAGCCGCCGGTTTGACCACGGCGCAGATTTCTTCCTGGATCTGGGCGATTTCCATCGGCATGGCGGTGTGCAGCATCGGCCTCTCGCTGCGCTATCGCACGCCCATCACCATCGCCTGGTCGACGCCGGGCGCAGCGCTGCTGATCACCAGCCTGGGCGGTGTGAGTTATGGCGAGGCCATTGGTGCCTACATTACCTGCGCCGTGCTGGTGACGATTTGCGGGTTGACCGGCAGCTTTGAAAAACTGGTCAAGCGCATCCCGGCATCGCTGGCAGCCGCCTTGCTGGCGGGGATTCTGTTCAAGATCGGCAGCGAGATCTTCGTCGCCGCGCAGCATCGCACCGGGCTGGTGCTGGGGATGTTCTTCACCTACCTAGTGATCAAGCGTCTGTCGCCGCGTTATGCGGTGCTGGCCGCGCTGCTGATCGGCACCGCCTTGTCGGGGTTGATGGGGCTGTTGGACTTCAGCGCTTTTCACCTGGAAGTGGCGACGCCGGTATGGACCACGCCACACTTCTCGTTGGCGGCGACCATCAGCATCGGCATCCCGTTGTTTGTGGTGGCGATGACGTCGCAGAACATGCCCGGCGTCGCGGTGCTCAGGGCCGACGGCTATAACGTGCCCGCCTCACCCTTGATCACCGCCACGGGCCTGGCCTCCCTGGTGCTGGCGCCCTTCGGCTCCCACGGCATCAACCTCGCGGCGATCAGCGCGGCGATCTGCACCGGGCCGCATGCCCATGAGGACCGTAACAAGCGCTATACCGCGGCGGTGTGGTGCGGGGTGTTCTACGGGATTGCAGGGGTGTTCGGCGCGACCTTGGCGGCCTTGTTCGCGGCCTTGCCCAAGGAACTGGTGCTGTCGATTGCAGCGTTGGCGTTGTTTGGCTCGATCATCAATGGCTTGAGTATCGCCATGAATGAGCCGAAGGAACGGGAAGCGGCGCTGATCACCTTTATGGTCACGGCGTCTGGCTTGACGCTGTTTTCCATCGGCTCGGCGTTCTGGGGGATTGTGGCGGGGGTGTTGACGCTGCTGATTCTGAATGGGCGCAAGGCATAAAAAAACGGCGACCCTGAGGTCGCCGTTTTTTTAGTATCACTTAGCCGCGTTGATCGGCTTTTCCGGATACCAAACGTCCAGCAGCGGGCTGACTTCAGCGCTTTTCAGTTCGCTGCGGCCTTTGAGCCAGCTTTCAACAGCTGCGCGCTGTTCTTCGTTGACCGAGCCACGCTTCTGCAGGCAAACCAGACCGAAGTCATCGCCGCCGACATAGCCCAGACCATTGGCTTCCATGGCTTCTTTGATGAATGCTTCGAGGAAAGCATCGGTAGCTTCTTCACTCAGGCCTTCGTTGAAGTCCAGGTTCAGTTCGAAACCCAGCTCTTGAAATTCATCAACGCACAGTTTTTTGCGCAGACGCTGGGAACGGTTAGTCGCCATTGGAACAATCCTCATAAGTAATAACGGGCGGCACTTTAGCAGTTTAAGGCGGCGATTGCCCGACTCTCTGGGACAGGCGGCCATTTACCGGTAAAAAAAACGCCCATAACCCGCTATCGTTCAGCTACAAGTGGCTACGCCTTGGGGCATAATGCCGACACTTTCATGACCATTGAGGGATTTTCTTATATACCCCTCGCCTTTTTCACCCTCCTCAGCAGTAGGGTTTTACTTCTTATGATTAAATCTTTGCGCTCCGTACTACTCGCCGGTTTCCTCCTTCCACTGGCTTTTTCCACCTCCGCTGCCCCCGTCAATAACACCCTGCCACCGAATGTTCAGCAGGCGCTTGCGAAAGCCAAGCTGCAAAACACCGCGCTGTCCCTGGTGATGATCCCCCTGAACGGCCCCGGCACGCCGACCGTGTTCAATGCCGACGTGTCGGTGAATCCGGCCTCGACCATGAAGCTGGTTACCACCTATGCGGCCCTGGAAATGCTCGGCCCCAACCACCAGTGGAAAACCGAGTTCTACACCGACGGCACCCTCAGCGGTGGCGTGCTGCACGGCAACCTGTACCTCAAGGGCGGCGGCGACCCCAAGCTGAACATGGAAAAACTCTGGCTGCTGATGCGCGACCTGCGCGCCAACGGCGTGCAGCAGGTCACCGGTGACCTGGTGCTGGACCGCAGCTTCTTCAACCAACCGCTGTTGCCCGAATTCAATGACGATGGCAACGACGAGAACAAACCGTTCCTGGTCAAGCCGGACGCGCTGTTGGTCAACCTCAAGGCCCTGCGCTTTGTGACCCGCAATGATTCCGGCCGGGTGCTGGTGTCGGTCGAGCCACCGATCGCGAGCATTCGCATCGACAACCAGGTCAAGGTCTCCAACGCCAAGCAGTGCACCGGCGACGTACGTTACAACCCGGTCACCGCCGCCGATGGCAGCGTGACGGTGACGGTCAGCGGCCAGTTGGCCGATGGCTGCAGTTCGCAGACCTATCTGTCGTTGCTGGATCACGCCACCTACACGGCCGGTGCCGTCCGGGCGATCTGGAAGGAACTGGGCGGTACCATCCAGGGCCGTGACATCCAGGCGCCGGTGCCCAAGGATGCCAAAGTGCTGGCTCGGGCGTTTTCGCCGGACCTCGCGGAAATCATCCGCGACATCAACAAATACAGTAACAACACCATGGCCCAACAGCTGTTCCTGAGCCTGGGTGCGCAGTTTCGCAACGATGCCGACGGCGACGATGCCAAGGCCGCGCAACGCGTAGTGCGCCAGTGGCTGGCGAAAAAAGGCATCACCGCGCCGCACCTGGTGATGGAGAACGGCTCCGGCCTGTCCCGTGCCGAACGGGTCAGCGCCCGCGAGATGGCCGCCATGCTGCAAGCGGCGTGGAAAAGCCCTTACGCGGCGGAGTACATCAGCTCGATGCCGATTGCCGGCACTGACGGCACCATGCGCAAACGCCTGAAAACCACCGCCATGCGCGGCGAAGCCCACGTCAAGACCGGCACCTTGAACACCGTGCGCGCCATCGCCGGGTTCAGCCGTGACAACAACGGCAACACCTGGGCCGTGGTGGCGATCCTCAACGATCCGAAGCCATGGGGTGCTTCGTCGGTGCTGGATCAGGTGCTGCTGGATTTATATCGCCAGCCAAAGGCAGTGGCGGCCGCTCCGGTCCTCTGAAACCGAGTGAGCAACTGTGGTGAGCCCGCTTATTGTAGTGAGCGGACTTATTGTGGTGAGCGGGCTTGCCCCGCGCTGGGGCGCGAAGCGGCCCCAATAAGAACACTGCGGTGAATCAGGTTTTTCTCAGCGCCTGTTGTGGGGCTGCTGCGCAGCCCAGCGCGGGGCAAGCCCGCTCACCACCACAATCCAGTGCATCACACACAATCCCGAGCACCACAACAATCCCGCGCATCACACAACAGGGCCGGTCAGCAAACCGGGGGCGCTTCGACCCGGTCGCGGCCGCCCTGCTTGGCCACGTACACCGCCGAGTCGGCGCGCAGCAACAGCCCGTCGATACCTTCATCCACCCGCCAGCTGGCCACGCCAAAGCTGGCGGTGACAATGCCGACCGGCTCCATCGGCGCGCTGCGCAGCGACGCCCACAACTCCGTCGCCAGGCTGTAGGCCTGGTCGCCGTCCGTGTGAGGGCACAGCACCATGAATTCCTCACCGCCCAGGCGGCAGAACACATCGGTGCGGCGCAGGCGCTGGCTGATGCGTTTGCACAGCTCCTGCAACACCCCATCGCCAACGGCATGCCCGTGCTGATCGTTGATACGCTTGAAGTGATCGATATCAAGCATGATCACCGACAATGCCCCCGAGGTGCGGTTGAGCCTCACCATCTCGGCCTTGAGGCGATCCTGGAAATAGCGGCGGTTGTGGATGCCGGTCAATGAGTCGGTGATGGACAGCGCGCGTAGCTCCTCCTCCACCCGTTTGAGATCGGAAATATCCGACACGTAGCCATGCCACAACGTGCCGCCTGCGGGTAACTCTTCCGGCGTCGCCTCGCCACGAATCCAGCGCAGGCCGCGTTGCGGCAACTGCACCCGGTACTCCTCGCGCCAATGACTCAACTGCAATGCCGACAAGCGAATCGAGGCGCGTACCCGTTCCGCGTCCAGCGGGTGAATACGCTCGAAGACCTTCTTCGCATCCTGCTGCAACACACCGGGCTCGATTTCATAGATGTCGCGCATGCCATCGCTGGCGTAGATGAATTTCCAGTTGTCCTGGGGCTCCAGGGTGAACTGGAAGATTCCGCCGGGGACATGGGCGCTGAGTTTTTTGAGCAGGCGATCCCTGGCAGCCAAGGCCTCGTAAGCGCGCTTTTGTTCGGTGATGTCCAGGTAAATCGCCAGGTGACCGATCCACAACCCGTGGTCGTCCAGCAACACCGTGGCCAACATGTTCACCGTCAACGGGCTGCCGTCTTGGCGGATCAGGGTCCATTCACGGGCTTCGTGCAGGTTGTCAGGGCTTTCCACCAGCATGGCCTGGCTCGCCGGAATACGCTTGCCCAAGGCCACACTCAAGCTGGCCGCACGCACTTCCAACTCCGTCGCCAGGTGCAGGCTTTCCAGGGTATATGTCCCCACCACGTGCTCGGCCTGGAACCCCAGCATCTGTTCCGCACCGGCATTGAAGGTGTTGATGATGCCGCGCAGGTCGGTGGCAATAATCGCCACCTGCGTGGCCGCGTTGAGCACGCTGCGCAACTGACCATGGGCACCGCGCAATTCCTGCTCGCGCAGACGCAGTTGTACGGTACGTTGCTCAACCAATTTCAACGCGCGCTGGCGTTGGCTCACCAGCATATAGAGCAAGGCGCTGAGCAGCAGGCTGAGCAGGCCGCCCATGGTCAAGACGGTGGACAGCGAAGAGTGGTTCGCTTGGTCGAACACCTGGCTCGGACGCAGGCTCAAGGCGTACACGTGATCGCCCAAGGTGAGACGACGCGCGCCGACCAGGTCACTGTCGGACACAACCGTGCCGGACTCGAAGAGCACGCGCTTTTGCAGGTCGGAGGTATCGACTATCTGCATCGTCAGGTTGTCCCGGTCGGGCTTGGGCAAACCGTCGGCCACCAGCTGACGCATGCTGATCACCGCCATCACGTAGCCATAGGGCTCATTCTGGGACTGTTCGGATGTGGGCAGGCGGCTCACCGGCGCGACCAGTAAAACCCCGGTGGAATAAGCCGGCTCGACCCCCACTAATTGCATCGGCTGAGAGACCGCCAGCTTGCCGGTCTTCTGCGCACGCTCAAGGGCCGAGCGCCGCACCGGCTGGGCCAGCAGATCAAAGCCCAGCGGCGCCCCCAGCAAGCTTTGAGTCTGGCTGTACAGCACCGGCACGTATTCATCGCGCTCGGGCGCAGGCGCCAGTTCACCGGCCGAATTCAATTCACGGATAACAAAGGGTGTGCCGCGCTGGTCGGACACCGTCTGCTCAAATTGCTCGCGCTGCTCGCGATACACGCGGGGCGCCCAGGAGTAAGCGCGGGCGCGCAACAACAAGGGCAGGGCAAACCCGTCGAATTCTTCACGGGACACCTCGTCGGAATTGACGAAGAAACGCCGTAGGCTGTTGAGGCGTTGCTCCTGGTCTTCGAAGCGTTCCTGCAAGCGGGTATAACGCTCGTTGACCAGCAACTGAAAGCGCTGGCGCACCTGTTGCTGATAAAGGTCGGACGCGGCCCAGGCGACGATTGCCGTCAGGGTAAACCCTGCCAGCAACACCACCAATGCCACCAGCCAAGCCGACGCCTGCTCACTGATAAAGCCTAGGATTTTCGGGCGAACGGCTTGCAACGGCATAGGCAACACTCACAACGCCAGCCTGCGGGGGGGTGTCACTTTGGCTAGGCCTTAAGTTATAGCTACCGACCCAGCGTTTGACCAGCGTAAAAAAGCCGCAAGGCCGGAATAATCCAGGCTTGCGGCTTTGGGTGACGGCGATCAGCGCGCGGTGATTTTCCACGCCCGGTGGATCTTCGCGTTACGCGCGAAATCCGGGTCGAGGGTCTTGTCGCTGATTTCCTCGACCGCATAGCGCTCGCTGAGGTTGTCCTCGAGCACAAACTTGCGGAAGTTGTTCGAGAAGTACAGCACGCCACCCGGCGCCAGGCGGGCCATGGCCAAGTCGAGCAACTGCACGTGGTCGCGCTGTACGTCGAAGATGCCTTCCATGCGCTTGGAGTTGGAGAAGGTCGGCGGGTCGATGAAGATCAGGTCGAACTCATCACGGCTGGCCTCCAGCCACGCGATCACGTCACCCTGCTCCAGACGGTTCTTGTCGGAGAAACCGTTGAGGGAGAAGTTGCGACGCGCCCAGTCCAGGTAAGTCTTGGACAAATCGACGCTGGTAGTGCTGCGCGCGCCGCCCTTGGCCGCGTGCACGCTGGCGGTGGCGGTGTAGCAATACAGGTTGAGGAAGCGCTTGCCGGCCGCTTCCTTCTGGATGCGCATGCGCATCGGACGGTGGTCGAGGAACAGGCCGGTGTCCAGGTAGTCGGTGAGGTTGACCAGCAGCTTCACGCCGCCTTCGCTGACTTCAGTGAACTTGCCCTGGGCGCTCTGGCGCTCATACTGCTTGGTGCCGCTCTGACGCTCGCGACGCTTGACCACCACACGGCTCTTGTCGATGTTCAGCGCCTGGGGAATCGCCGCCAAGGCATCGAACATACGCGCGGAGGCTTTTTCCGGGTCAATGGACTTCGGTGCGGCGTATTCCTGTACATGGACCCAATCGTGGTACAGGTCGATGGCCATGGAATATTCCGGCATGTCGGCGTCGTACACACGGTAGCAATCCACGCCTTCACGCTTGGCCCACTTACCCAGCAGCTTGAGGTTCTTCTGCAGGCGGTTGGCAAACATCTGCCCGCCTTCGCTCAGGCGCGCCTGCTCGACCACCGGTGCCGGGGCGGGTTTGATCGGGTTGCCGTTCTTGTTGTACTGACGCTCTTGCGGCTCGACCGGGGCTTGATCGTAAGCGGCTTGCTCACGCTCGGCCTGGCGCTGCTCCGGGGTGCGACGCTCGCCAGTGACGAACTGGTCAGGGTTGACCTTGATCAGCAGCAATTTGCACGGCAACGCGCCGTTCCAGAACGAATACTGTTTGTGACTGCGAATGCCCATGCGCTTGCCCAGGTCCGGCGCGCCGGTGAACACCGCCGCCTCCCAGCCCATGCACGCTTGGCGCAAACGCTCGCCGAGGTTCTGGTAGAGGTACAACAGGCTGGCTTCGTCACCCAGGCGCTCGCCGTACGGTGGGTTGCAGATGACCAGGCCTTTCTGGTTCTGGTCCGGGCGCGGCTCGAAGGTACCGACTTCGCCCTGGTACACCTTGATCCAGTGGCTCAGGCCGGCGCGCTCAATGTTGTTGCGCGCGGGTTGGATCAGCCGAGGATCAGCTTCATAGCCACGCACCCACAGCGGCGGCTTGTTCATGCCGATGGCCGCGCGCTCAGTCGCCTCAGTGTGCAGCTTCTTCCACAGCGCCGGGACGTGACCGAGCCAGGTGGTGAAGCCCCACAGTTCGCGATTCAGGTTGGGCGCCATATCGGCAGCAATCATCGCGCCTTCGACCAGGAAGGTACCGACGCCGCACATCGGGTCGGTCAGCGCGCCGCCTTCGGCAGCAATGCGCGGCCAGCCCGAACGAATCAGGATCGCGGCGGCCAGGTTTTCCTTCAACGGTGCCGCGCCCTGCTGCAGGCGGTAGCCACGCTGATGCAGGCTGTGGCCGGACAGGTCGAGGGACAGGATGGCTTCGCCACGGTCCAGGCGCAGGTGGATGCGCAGGTCCGGGTTGATCTTGTCGATGGACGGGCGCTCGCCGGCCGGGGTGCGCAGCTTGTCGACGATCGCATCCTTGACCTTCAGCGCACCGAAGTGGGTGTTGTCGATGCCAGAACCGTGGCCGCTGAACTCAACCGCCAGGGTGCCATCCGGCACCATGTGGTCGGCCCACTCGATATCCAGTACGCCGTGGTAGAGGTCTTCGGCGTCCTTCATCGGGAAGCGCTTGAGCACCAGCAGCACGCGGTTGGCCAGTCGCGACCAGAGGCACAGGCGGTAGGCGGTTTCCATGTCGGCCATGCCGCGCACGGCCGAGGTGTGCTCGCGGGCTTCCTCAAGGCCAAGCCCGACGGCTTCCTCGATCAGCAGGCCTTCGAGGCCCTTGGGGCAAGTGAGGAAGAGTTCAAAACGGTCCGACATGGGGCAATCCAGGCTTTTCAGCAATAAATGAACGGGCGACGCATCGCCGGCTCGGTTTTCAATCAAGCACTTTTCTTGAAGAGTGCTCGCGTGGCACGAATGTGCCGTCCCACCCCGTCTAACGAGCCCTTGGGCCTTTATCGACGGGGCAGAGAGAGAATTTGCAGCAACAAAAAGAAATATTCCGACCCTTCGTCGAATAATAACCGACCGCAACGGGCGGACATTCTCACTAAAGGATTAAACCCATCCTCTTTGCAGGGTGCATCATAGCTGGCTTTGCCCAATAAAAGGGGCGAAAAGCCATCCCAGCTTATGGCTATAGCATCGTTATCGTTACGTGCTTATGACAAAACGATCATTGAATCCATGTGACCTATTGGTTAGAACTCAACACAGGTTGGCGCCGTAACGACGCCGACACCTAGGCTCGCCACGCCGGCAGCGAGCCCACCAACGGCAGAAAAACTCTGCCCGGCCTCAGACGAGGCCGAAGGATATCAAGACAGTCAACAAGTGAGGGAAACACCCTATGAGAAGACTTAAGCGTGATCCGTTGGAAAGAGCATTTTTACGCGGATATCAATATGGCGTTCATGGCAAATCCCGTGAGCTTTGCCCATTTACTCTACCGTCGGTACGCCAAGCCTGGATCAACGGCTGGCGAGAAGGACGCGGCGACAACTGGGACGGTATGACTGGCACTGCGGGCATCCACAGACTCAACGAACTTCACGCCGTCGGCTAATCAAGGGCAATAAATTCCGACACCACCACGAATATGTAACGACTTAACCACGCACGCCCTATCCAGGCGGCGGGCTTCGGCCCAGGGGCTCCTTTTGAGGAGCCCTTTTTAATGGGCGCTGTTTAGGGTTTCTCAGGCTTTGGGCAGGGCTGCAATCGCATCCACCGACTGGCGAATCAGTGCCGGCCCCTTGTAGATAAAGCCGGAGTACAACTGCACCAGGCTCGCGCCGGCAGCAATCTTCTCCGCCGCGTGCTTGCCTTCGGTAATGCCGCCGACCGCGATGATCGGCAAGCGCCCGGCCAGCTCGGCAGCCAGTACCTTGACAATATGCGTGCTCTTGTCACGCACTGGCGCACCCGACAGGCCGCCCGCTTCGTCGCCATGGGCCAGGCCTTCGACACCGACGCGGCTGAGGGTGGTGTTGGTGGCGATGACTGCATCCATGCCGGAATCGACCAGGGCCTGGGCCACCAGTACGGTTTCTTCGTCGCTCATGTCCGGGGCAATCTTGATTGCCAACGGCACGCGCTTGCCATGGCGCACGGCCAGGTCTTCCTGGCGCTGGCGCAGAGCCTCGAGCAATTGCTTGAGCGAGTCGCCGAACTGCAGGCTGCGCAGGCCCGGGGTATTGGGTGAGCTGACGTTAACGGTGACATAGCTGGCGTGGGCGTAAACCTTGTCCAGGCAAATCAGGTAATCATCCACTGCACGCTCAACCGGGGTATCGAAATTCTTGCCGATATTGATGCCCAGGATGCCCTGGTACTTTGCCGCTTGAACCCGCGACAACAGATGATCAACGCCCAGGTTGTTGAACCCCATGCGGTTGATGATCGCCTCGGCTTCCGGCAGGCGGAAGATACGCGGCTTGGGGTTGCCCGGTTGTGGTCGCGGGGTCACGGTGCCGATCTCGACAAAGCCGAAACCCAACTGTGCAAAACCATCGATGGCCGCACCGTTTTTATCCAAGCCAGCCGCGAGCCCGACCGGGTTGGGGAAATCGAGCCCCATCACCGATACCGGCACCTTTGCCGGTGCCTTGCAAACCAGGCCATTGAGCCCCAGGCGACCACCGGCACCGATCAGGTCCAGGGACAGATCGTGGGAGGTTTCCGGGGAGAGTTTGAACAACAGCTGGCGGGCCAGGGTATACATGGGCGGGCTAGACTCGGATGGCGGCGAAAGGTGGCGGCGATTATAGCCGGGGTGATAGGGAGCGTGCGAGGCGTGAACCTCAATCGTCAGTAGCGATGCGCAACCAGTTGCTCATAATACGCCCAGATTTTCTGTGCATACTGCATGCGCAACGCCTCACGCTCGGGCCCGGCCCCCGTCCCTGCGTTATATGACCCTACCGCTGTCCAGTTGTAGCCAAAGCGCTGGATGAACTCGGCGAGAATCGAAGCCCCCACCTCCACCGACAGGCAGGGCTCATTGAGCAACCGATCCTCGGTAATGCCCTGCTTGAGCAGGCGAGGCAAGTGGATACTGTTGATCTGCATCAGACCGATGTCTCGGGTGCCATTACGGTTGGCATGATTCATCGCTTGCGCCCGATAACCCGACTCTACGGCGGCGATCGCTTGCAGTAACTCCGGCTCGATATTGTAGTGACTGGCCGCCTCCTCCCAGCAATAGGCCAGCGCCTGGTTGCTGGTCATCATCACACTCAACACCCAGCCCTTGCTCCAGAACCTAGCCACGGGTTACCGAACCACGCTTTAACCCGCCATGGCTGACTTGGCCGCATACCGAGCACACATGCGCCCTATGACCCGGCGCATGCCCTTCGACGCTCACCGGGCAGGTAAAACGGTAGCCACGACCGTATATCGTCTTGATAAACCCCTTGTCGGCGCCAAGGTACTTGCGCAGCGAGTATATGCAGCGTGTCAGTGACTCCTCGGCGACCTCCCCCTGGGGCCAGGCCAGCTCCAACAACCGATCCTTGGTCATCAAAACGCCCTCGGACTCCAGCAGCAATCGCAACACCTGCAGTTCCTTGGGCGGTAACTGGTCGTCCGACCCCTCGCCGATCAGGCGACCATCGTCATACAAGGCCCAATGCGAAAAAAACAGGGTAATGGCCGTCCCTCCATTATCCATGACGGCCATTACCACCTCGACCTCCGACGAATGACATTGAAGTCCCCATTTCCATTTCTGGCTCAAGTACCGATGTCACGACTATATAGAGCCTGCCTCGCCGCTCACGTTAGGAAAAGGCTCATACGCGCAGCGCTTTTCAAAGTCATGTTGTAAGACGTTTCGCTATTCACCTGATGCAGGTGCGAGATCACGCTCCGGCCGTACAAATGCACGTTGAACACGGTCGTATTGCGCAGCCGTCAAGGGGGGTGGGCCTGCGCGCTCGACCGCGTCCTTCAACTCGCCGCCCACGGCTCTGGCCTGGACCACAAATAGCCGCACTTGGGCCGGACGCCCTCGCCCTTCTGACTTGCGGTTAAACGCGCCCAGCCATAGGCGCCTGCCTGGAGGTAAACGCACCACACTGTTGACACCCACTCGCCCCACCGCCGTGTTTTTTTCACGCCCCGGCGCCTCACTCATCTGGCGTCCGTCCTGAACCTCAAGGCGCATCTCGATCTGGTTAGCCTCGGCAAAACGCGGCAGTACGCTGACCTGGGTGCCATAACGCACAGGTTTCCAGTCAGTTCGGTCACTTCCGGGAGGTGGCATATAGAACGTGTGGTTATCTTGAAACACCGCGGGTACGTTCTCCTGGGTGAGAATCACCGGCAATGTCGCCACCGTCGCCCGCCGCCGACGCTCCAATGCGCCGATGCTGGCCATCAAGTGACTGTCGTCCACGGGCGCCAGGACACGCGTGGTCGAAGTGTTGGTGTCGTCGCCCCAGTCCATGCCCAGCTTCTTCAGTTCGTCGCGCTCCAGATCCACCAGCCACAGCGAGACTTCGATCGATCGCTTGGGTATGTCGAGTTCCGCCACCAGTTTCTGGATGAAACTCACCTGCGCCGGCTTGCCCTTGATCAGTAGGCTGTTGCTATCCGGGTAGGCAATCACGCCAAGGCTCTTGTCGGCCAGCATCCCCTGGTGCTCAGTGGCCAGCAGGGTTTCGATCATCGACGCCATCCCCGGTAGGGTGACCGGGCTGTCGCTCGTGCCGTACTGTCGGTCGGCCACATCGGTATTGAGCACCTGCACCACGCCAAAAGCCTGCTTGCCCACCCGCAGATCGGCCCTTTGCCGGTCCATCAATTGGGTCAGGCGCAGCACTTGGTCGACATAGTTTGGTGGGCCGGACACATAAAATGTGCGCACTCCACTTTCACGCAAGGGATAGCGTGACTCATCGAGACCCGATCGGCGCATGAGGCTACGCAGCCTGTCGACGGAAATATGCCGCAAGGTCACCGCAGAGCTTTTCGCCTCGTCAGCGTCATAGACATAGAGCGCTTGACCGTCGCTGTACCAGATCAACCCTTGTTGCAGTGCAAGCGCCTCCAGGGCCGGCTGCGGCGTCTCGAAATCAAGCGCTGCGCTGACGCGTTTGCGCGCCACCGCGGCGCTGACAACGATGGGCAACCCCAGCGGCTCCGACAGGGCGGTGAACACGGTATGCAGGCTTTCGTCCTGCGCCTGGTAAAGCTCGCCCCAGACGAGCGCACTTTCCGACACCAGCACGGCAAGCAGCACGGTAAACAACAACCGACGGCACAGCCAGAGACGGGGCATCGTTGCAATGAAGTCGGCGTACACCGGGGGGATTCCTGGGCAGTCTGGCATTGAGAGTGCCGCCATACTGAAAGGCCCCCCGGTTTCAATCTTGATGGAAAGTTGATGGCTGCCCGAGGCGCACCGCCCGTGGCATGTGCCTTGCTATGAACTCGGTATCAGAGCACGCACCAACGGCGGCGCGAGCTGACAGACAAAGGCGTCGTTACTCGCAGTGGCTTACATCGCCATCTGGGGGAACGACGCTTTTTTTTGAATGAAAAGGTAGGTGTAGATGAACGATTCGGTTGGCAACAGCCCGATGAACGACCCGCTGGCCTGGGTCAACGGCAGTGATGCCCCGGAAAAGAGCAGCCTCGACCTCGGCTTCATGGCCCTGAGCGACTGCGCCTCGATGGTGGTGGCAGCCACCCAAGGGTTCGCTCAACCTTACGGCCTGACCCTGAACCTCAAGCGTCAATCGTCCTGGGCCAACCTGCGCGACAAACTGGTCAGCGGCGAACTGGATGCCGCCCACAGCCTGTACGGGTTGATCTATGCCGTGCACCTGGGCATCGGCGGCGTCGCGCCCACCGACATGGCTGTACTGATGGGACTCAACCAGAACGGCCAGAGCATCAACCTGTCCCACGGTTTGCAGCAGCAAGGGGTGATCACTCCTGAGGCGCTGGACCGTCACGTGCACCAAAGCCGAACAAAACTGACCTTCGCCCAGACCTTTCCTACGGGCACCCACGCCATGTGGCTCTATTACTGGCTGGCGAGCCAAGGGATTCATCCATTACAGGATGTGGACAGCGTGGTGGTGCCGCCACCGCAAATGCTGGCGCACCTGCAAGCCGGGCGCATCGATGGGTTTTGCGTCGGCGAACCCTGGTGTGCCAGCGCGGTAAAGCAAAACCAAGGATTTACCTTGGCAACCACCCAGACGATCTGGCCGGATCATCCGGAAAAAGTGCTCGGTTGCACCCAGGCGTTTGTCGAACAGTACCCCAACACCGCGCGTGTACTGGTGATGGCGATTCTGGAAGCCAGTCGGTTTATCGAAGCGAGCAGCGAAAACCGCCGCTCCACCGCGCAATTGCTCAGTGGCCGCGAGTACCTCGACGCCCCGCTCGATTGCATCGAACCGCGCCTGCTGGGCGCCTATGACGACGGCCTGGGCAACCGGTGGCAGGATCCGCACGCCCTGAGGTTTTTCGCCGGTGGTGACGTCAACCTGCCCTACCTCTCCGACGGCATGTGGTTCATGACCCAATTCCGACGCTGGGGCCTCTTGCGCGAAGACCCCGACTACCTCGGTGTCGCACGCCAGGTGCAGCAACTTGGGCTCTATCGCCAGGCCGCCGAGGCGCTGGGTATCACCACGAAAGACCAGGACATGCGCAGCAGCCAACTGATCGACGGCAAAATCTGGGACGGCTCCGACCCCGCCAGCTATGCCCGCAGCTTCCGCCTGCATGCCCTGGCCGATCACACCCACCGCCAAGCCTTGCGCTGACAGGAGGACGTCCATGCTGCGAATCCTGTTAATCAACGACACCCCGCGCAAGGTCGGCCGTCTCAGGGCAGCGCTGATCGAAGCCGGTTTTGAGGTGATCGATGAGTCCGGCCTGACCATCGACCTGCCCGCGCGCGTCGAAACGGTGCGCCCGGATGTCATCCTGATCGATACCGAGTCACCGGGCCGCGATGTGATGGAGCAAGTGGTGCTGGTCAGCCGCGATCAACCTCGGCCCATCGTGATGTTTACCGACGAACACGACCCGAACGTGATGCGCCAGGCGATCAAGTCCGGCGTCAGCGCCTACATCGTCGAAGGTATCCAGGCCCAGCGCCTGCAGCCGATCCTCGACGTGGCCATGGCCCGCTTCGAAAGCGACCAGGCCTTGCGCGCCCAACTCCAGGCGCGGGACCAACAGCTCGCCGAGCGCAAGCGCATCGAGCTGGCCAAGGGCATGCTGATGAAAATGAAGGACTGCAACGAGGAAGAGGCATACACGCTGATGCGCCGCCAGGCCATGAGCCGCCAGCAGAAGCTGATCCAGGTAGCGGAGCAGATTATCGCCATGAGTGAGTTGCTTGGCTGATTTGGCGCAGCTCTTGCTAAGTAAACATCACAGGTAGCCAACGGCGGTTGCCCCTCCACGACAAAGACGTCGCACACCCGGTTTGCCCTCGCGAACCCGGTGGCGGCGTTTTTTTGTTTTGGCCCCGGAAACGGGGCCGGTGGGGCGGCCTTAGCCGGCTGTTCCATCACCAGGCCTTCTTACAAGACTCCCAACCGTTGAGGTGCGTGATGAAATCAAGCTTCTGGAAATCCGGGCACACCCCGACCCTGTTTGCCGCCTTCCTGTATTTCGACCTGAGTTTCATGGTCTGGTACCTGCTTGGCCCACTGGCAATCCAAATTGCCGCCGACCTGCACCTCACCACCCAGCAGCGCGGCCTGATGGTGGCGACGCCGATTCTCGCCGGTGCGGTGCTGCGCTTCTTGATGGGCATGCTCGCGGACAAACTTTCGCCCAAGACCGCCGGCATGATTGGACAGGTGATAGTCATCTGCGCCTTGTTCGGCGCCTGGAAACTGGGCATCCACAGTTACGAGCAAGCCTTGTTGCTGGGCGTGTTCCTGGGCATGGCCGGCGCGTCGTTTGCGGTTGCACTGCCGCTGGCGTCCCAGTGGTACCCGGCCGAGCATCAGGGCAAAGCCATGGGCATCGCCGGTGCAGGTAACTCCGGCACGGTGTTCGCCGCATTGCTGGCGCCGGTATTGGCCGCCGCATTTGGCTGGAGCAACGTCTTCGGCTTCGCATTGATCCCACTGGTGCTGACCCTGATCGTCTTTGCCTGGCTCGCCCGCAACGCCCCTGAACGGCCCAAAGCCAAGTCCATGGCCGACTACTTCAAGGCGCTGGGCGACCGTGACAGCTGGTGGTTCATGTTTTTCTACAGCGTGACCTTCGGCGGCTTTATCGGCCTGGCGAGCGCTCTGCCCGGCTATTTCAACGACCAGTACGGCCTGAGCCCGGTGACCGCCGGCTACTACACCGCCGCGTGCGTGTTCGGCGGCAGCCTGATGCGCCCACTGGGCGGCGCCCTGGCGGACCGTTTCGGCGGGATCCGGACCCTGTTGGGCATGTACAGCGTAGCGGCGATCTGCATCGCGGCGGTGGGCTTCAACCTGCCGAGTTCCTACGCGGCGCTGGCCCTGTTCGTCTGCACCATGCTCGGCCTGGGGGCAGGTAATGGCGCGGTGTTCCAACTGGTGCCACAGCGTTTTCGGCGTGAGATCGGCGTGATGACCGGCCTGATCGGCATGGCCGGCGGCATCGGCGGCTTCGCGCTAGCGGCGGGCATGGGTGCGATCAAACAAAGCACCGGCAGCTATCAAATGGCGCTGTGGCTGTTTGCCAGCCTGGGCGTGTTGGCCTGGTTTGGCCTGCATGGCGTGAAACGTCGCTGGAGAACCACCTGGGGTTCGGCCGCTGTGACGGCTGCCCGCGTCTGATGAGCCTGCAACTGAGCGTCGCCCAGGCCAGTGCCATCGGTCCACGCACGGAAAACCAGGACGCGCTGCGGGTGGTGACGCCCGTGGCCGAACTGGCGGCCAGCAAAGGCTACCTGTGCGCCATCGCCGACGGCGTAAGCCAGTGTGCCGATGGTGGCTTGGCCGCGCGCTCGACCTTGCAGGCGCTGGCCTTGGATTACTACGCCACGCCGCAAACCTGGGGCGTGGCCCAGGCCCTGGAACGTTTGCTGCTGGCACAGAATCGCTGGTTGCAAGCCAATGGGGGTGGCCAGCCTTTGCTGACCACCCTCAGCGCCCTGGTGTTTCGCGGCCAGCGCTTTACCCTGGCACATGTCGGGGATTGCCGGGCGTATCGCTGGCTGGACGGTGAGTTGCAGCGCATCAGCGAGGATCACGTCTGGGAACAGCCGGGCATGCAACACGTGCTGAAGCGCGCATTGGGCCTGGACCAGCACCTGGTGCTGGACTTCCTGGATGGCCAATTGCGCGAAGGCGAGTGCTTCCTGCTGCTTAGTGACGGCGTGTGGGCAACCCTGGGCGATCACAGCATCAGCGCCATCCTGCGCGAACAAACGGACTTGGATCTGGCGGTCAACACGCTAGTGAACGCCGCGCACCTGGCGGGCAGCCAGGACAACGCCAGCGCCCTGCTGGTGCGCGTGGACACCCTCGGCGCGGCCACGTTGGGCGATGCGCTGGTGCAATTACAGCAATGGCCACTGCCGCCAGCCTTGAGGGCCGGACAACGTTTTGAAGGCTGGCAGGTAGAAACCGTGCTGGCGCAAAGCCGACAGTCGTTGCTGTACCGAGTGCGGGATGCCCAACAGCAACCCTGGCTGCTGAAAACCCTGCCGTTGAGCCGCGACGATGACAGCGACGCCGGCCAGGCGTTGTTGTCGGAGGAGTGGTTTTTACGACGCGTCGCCGGGCGGTCCTTTCCTGAAGTCCATCCCGCCAGCGGGCGTCAGCATTTGTACTACGTCATGCGTGAATACCCAGGGCAAACCCTCGCTGAAGTGTTCAAGCAACAGGGTACGTTGCCCCTGGCGCAGTGGCAGTCCATTGCCGAGCGCTTGCTGCGGGCGGTGGGCATGCTGCATCGACGGCAAATCCTGCACCGCGACATTAAGCCGGAAAACCTGCTGCAAGGGGACGACGGTGAACTGCGGGTGCTGGATTTCGGCCTGGCCTACTGCCCCGGCCTTTCGGAGGACCGCGCTCACGTACTGCCTGGTACGCCGAGCTTTATCGCACCCGAGGCATTCAATGGTGACCCTCCTACCGCTCAACAGGATTTATATAGCGTCGGCGTCACCCTCTATTACCTGCTGACCGGGCATTACCCCTACGGTGAGATCGAGGCCTTCCAACGCCCCAAGTTTACCCAGCCGGTCAGCGCCAGCCGTTATCGCCCCGACTTGCCGGATTGGCTGCCGCTCAGCCTGGAGCGAGCCGTGGCCGCCCAGCCTGAGCATCGATATGAAACCGCCGAGGAATGGTTGCGGGTGCTGGAACAGGCAGACCGCCAGGAACTGAGCATCCGGCCCAGGCCTTTGCTGGAGCGCGAGCCATTGAAAGTCTGGCGGACCCTGGCGCTGGCTTCGCTGCTGATCAATCTGGTGCTGCTGTATTCACTCTTTCACCGCTGACGTCATCTCTACACGAGGGAAAACACATGAACGCGAAAGTCTGGCTGGTAGGCGCAGGTCCCGGTGACCCAGAACTGTTGACCCTCAAGGCCGTACGGGCCATGCACGAAGCCGACGTGGTGCTGATCGATGATCTGGTCAACCCGGCCGTGCTGGAGCATTGCGCCGGGGCACGAGTGATCACCGTCGGCAAACGCGGCGGCTGCCGCTCAACGCCGCAAGACTTTATTCACCGCCTGATGCTGCGCTATGCCCGTCAAGGCAAGTGCGTGGTGCGCCTGAAGGGCGGCGACCCATGCATTTTCGGGCGCGGTGGCGAAGAAGCTGTTTGGCTGCGTGAACGAGGTGTCGAAGTGGAGTTGGTCAACGGGATTACGGCGGGGCTGGCGGGCGCGACGAATTGCGCGGTTCCGTTGACGTTGCGCGGCGTGAGTCGCGGCGTGACCCTGGTCACAGCGCACACCCAGGACGACAGCAGCCTGAATTGGCGCGCACTGGCAGAGGGCGGGACCACCTTGGTGGTGTACATGGGCGTAGCGAAGCTGGAGGAGATCCGTCAGCAATTGCTCGACGGCGGGATGGCGGCGGATATGCCGGTGGCGATGATCGAAAACGCATCGCTGCCCCAACAAAGGGAATGCCGCAGCGAGCTGTCCCGGATGTATGAAGATGCACAGGCATTTGCCCTGAAGAGCCCCGCGATCCTGGTGATCGGCCGTGTTGCCGCCGCCGAACAGGCCGCCTACCTCGCAGAAGCCGTACGCGCCTGAGGCAAATCGCAGGCGAAAAAAAGCCCGGCCTAAGCCGGGCTTTTTTCTACCACTCAGTAATTACTGAGCTTGAGCTTCAACCGACGCTTCTACGCGACGGTTAACAGCACGACCAGCTTCAGTTGCGTTGTCAGCAACTGGGCGGGATTCGCCGTAACCTACTGCGGTGATGCGGCTTGGAGCAACGCCATCTTTAACCAGGACTTGCTTAACAGCGTCAGCACGACGCTGGGACAGCTTCTGGTTGTAAGCGTCTGGACCTACGGAGTCAGTGTGACCAGCAACTTCTACGTTGGTAGCTGGGTACTGAGCCATGAAGTCGGCCAGGTTTTTCACGTCGCCGTAGCTGTTAGGCTTAACAACCGACTTGTCGAAGTCGAACTTAACGTCCAGCTCAACACGAACAACCTGAGCAACTGGAGCTTCTGGCTCTGGAGTTGGCTCTGGAGCTGGTGCTGGGGTAGGAGCTGGAGCAGCTGCGCCAGCGTTACCGCCGAAGTTCACGCCCAGGCCGACCAGTGCGGAGTAGTCCCACTTGCCGTTGTCCAGACCGTAGTCAGCTTCAACACCGGCACGAGCGTACAGGTTGTTGGTGAAGTAGTACTTCACGCCAGTACCAACGGTAGCGAAGGTAGTCTGGTCGCGACCGCTGTGGCCGTCAGCCTGAACGTTGGTACGGCTCTGGTGGCCGAAACCGCCTTCTACGTATGGACGCAGGCTGTCTACGCCAGCTTGACCGAAGTGATACTGGGCAACCAGGCTGCCGGTATCGCCTTTGATCTTCTGGTTACCAGTACCGTCGTTCGAACGGGTGTGGTTGGTTTTGTCGTAGGACAGGTTCAAGGACAGGTCGTCGGTCAGGAAGTAACCGATGCGAGCGCCAGGATTGAAGCCGTCTTCGATGTGCTTGACGCTATCGTTGTACTGCTTCTTGTAGAACAGCTCGCCTTCAACTGCGCCTTGGCCTTGTGCCAGAACGCCGAAAGAAGTAGCGGCAATAAGAGAACCAATGGCCAAGCCCAAGGTGTTTTTCAGTTTCATCCGTTAAATCCCCATCTGGTGATTGTAAAGCAGTCCCACAAACCGGGGGACAACTCGGCGACAAGTCTAACAGAACTTGCCTACACGTAAGAGATATTTGCCACGCACTAAGTTTCAGTCTCGCCCGCAAATTTCTCACGTAATTTATCAAGAGCACGTTTGTAACGCATTTTTGTAGCACTCAAACCCATGTGCATGATGTCGGCGATTTCCTGAAATTCCAGCTCTGCGACAAATCGTAGCACCAGAATTTCCCGGTCAATCGGATTCACATACACCAGCCAGCGATCGAGTCCGCCCTTCTCCTCGGGTGCCGGCGCCTTTTCTTCAGACGCCTCCTCAAGGGGGTCCAGACTCAAAGCGTCCATCAAGCGACGCTTTCGCCGTTCCTTCCGATACTGCGTGATGCACTCGTTGTACGTGATGCTGTACAGCCAGGTCTTGAACTTCGATTTGCCCTCGAAGTTCTTCAGGCCGTACAACACCTTGAGCATCACTTCCTGACAGACATCATCCGCATCTCTATCGTTCCCTAAATACCTTGAACAAACGTTGAACAAAGTGCGTTGATATCTGCGCATCAATTCTTCGTACGCGCGAGTTACGTGAAACAGCTCCGTGTGCGCACGCGCGACCAACTCCTCATCAGAGAGCTCACGGGGGTCATAGCGCGTGGACAGCGTTTGGGCTTTATTCAAAACAAGTCGTGCCGACAGTCAGGTCAATGTCCGCCACAGCCCGATCAGCCGGGTTCGCGGCGGCGTACATTAGCAGGGTTTGCCGGGTTAGCGGCTACTGACCTGCTGCTCCAGGAGAATCCGATTGGACAGCGACACCAGGTCGCCGTCATCGGTCAGCACCGTTGTCTTGACTGTGCCGATCTCCTCGATTTGCCCTTCGACCTCGCCCACACGCACCTGTTGCCCAACCTGATACAGCTCACGCACATAGATTCCCGCAAGAATCTGACCGGCAATTTCCCGGCTTCCCAAGCCCATGGCCAGCGCAACTGCCAGACCAACGGTAATCAAAACGATCACAATCACATGGTTGAGCAGGTCAGTCTTGACCTCCAACTGGCTGATCGCGACCGAAATACTGATGATGATCACCAGCCCTTGAGCGATTCGCCCCAGGCCGGCGGCGTAATCCAGTCCCACACCTTCAGCGGCGCCGCGCACCAGCCCATTGGCCAATTGCGCCAGCAAAACGCCTACCAGCAGTACCAGCGCGCCGCCAAAAACCTTCGGCAAATACAGCGCCAGCATGTCGAGCGTAGCTGAAACTCGCTCAAGTCCAAGGGATTGAGCCGCAGAAACCAGAAAAATCAGCAAAACAAACCAATAAACGATCTTGCCGATCAATGTTGAAATCGGTACTTGCAGCCCGGCACGGCCCAATAGCTTGGTCAGGCCGGTGCCTGCCATCAGCCGGTCCAGGCCCAGTTTTGCCAGCAATTTGGACAGCAGGGTGTCGAGCAGCTTGGCTACGACAAAACCCAACAGCACCAGCACCAGCGCACCAAACAGGTTGGGAATGAAATTCGCCACCTTGGTCCACAATGCGGTCATCGCGGTGACCAGGCTCTGCGTCCAGAGATCAAGTTCCATATTCAATCAGCCTTATCAGCAGTGCGAGCAAGAGGTTTACGACGGGAAACAGGCGATACGTGGGCCGAACCATTGTTCAGCGCCATCATCAGCGCCGGCATCCAGCGGCCGAGCAGACCGAACAGGTCACCCGCACCCACCTGGCGGTTGGCGGTTTTCAACACGCGGCCCAGGCAGGCATCGTCGTCCCGGTTGGACGGCGAGGCATTGAGCATGTCACGCAAAGACTGTTCGAACGGATCGTGCATAAAGACCTCTCGCAAGTGATTTAAAAGACGAGGGTAAAATTCTTGAGGTCACATAGGACCCTTCATACGTTCAGGTCATATTCAGCTCAAACCCAGCGCAACCGTCGAAAAAGCCACCATTGTCCAAGCGCGACCGAGACCATCAACAGGCACGCAATCATGAATCCATAGGGGCTGGCAGAGAACGGAATCCCGCCCACATTTATACCCAGCAGCCCGGTGAGAAAACTCATCGGCAGGAAGATCCCGGTGATGATCCCGAACCGGTACATGGTGCGGTTCATGCGTACGCTCAAGCGCCGGTCTTCGGCCTCAAGCACAAGCCCCACGCGCTCCCGGGTCAATTCGAGTTCTTCAAGGTAGCGGGTCAGGCTGTTGTTCAATTCGTTCCAATAGTCGGCATCGTCGTCACAAAACCACGGCAATTTGATCCGCGTGAGCTGGGCAAAAATATCCCGCTGCGGTGCGAGGAATCGCTTCAGCCCAGCGGCGCGTCGACGGATCTGCAAAACGCTGCCATGTTCCGGCGTATACCGTTCGTCGGTATCGAGTTTTTCTTCCTCTGCATCGACGACTTCAGACAAGTCCGTGACCAGATCCTGCACTTTATTGGTCAGGTACTGCGCCATATAAAGGATAAGTTCCGAGGCCGTTTTCGGGCCCTTGCCGTCCGCCAACTGCACCAGCAGCTCGTCGGTGGCGCGCAACGGGCGCAAACGCAGGGAAATCACACGACTGGCTGCGGCGAAGATACGCACCGACACCATGTCTTCCGGCTCAGCCCCTGGGTTGAGGTTGACCCCACGCAGAAACAACAGCAGTTCCGCGTCCGGCAACGGCAACAGACGCGGACGGGTGTTCTCCTCCAGCAACAGGTCACAGGCGAACTCGCTCAACCCACTGGATTTACGCAGCCAGGTCTGGGTCTGCGGATGGCTGCGATCCCAATGCAACCACAGGCTTTCCTGAGGTTGCAGTTGCAAGTCGTCGAGCTCTGTCCGGGCAATCGAACGCGCACCGCCTTTACCGTCCAGCACCAGGGCATGCACCAGCCCCCATTGCGCGTTTTCTTCCTCGAACATCCTCACCCCGTCGGTTATTGCGGTTTATTCAGGCATTTTCAGCGGGCTGGGCGACACGATCACGCCGTTGTTGTCGGCGTAGATGTACTCACCCGGACGGAACGTCACCCCCGCAAACGTGACCACCACGTTCAAGTCACCGATGCCGCGTTTGTCGGTCTTCATCGGGTGACTCGCCAAGGCCTGCACTCCCAGGTCGGTCTGGGCGATCACATCGACGTCACGGATGCAGCCGTAGATCACCAGGCCTTCCCAGCCATTTTTCGCGGCTTTCTCGGCGATCATGTCGCCCAGCAGCGCGCGGCGCAGGGAACCACCCCCATCGACCACCAGCACCTTGCCGGCGCCAGGCTGGTCGGCCTGTTCCTTGACCAAGGAGTTATCTTCGAAGCATTTGAGGGTGACAATTTCACCACCAAAGGAATCTCGGCCGCCGAAATTGCTGAACATCGGCTCAAGCACCTGCACCAGGTCCGGGTAGGCGTCGCACAGGTCAGGGGTCACGTAATGGTTCATTGAAAAATTCCTTTCTGTCAAAGAGGTGTCTTTCGAAAGAAGCGCCAGCCCAAGCAGGGGCGAAACATCCCATCCGCATCGCCGCAACGCAATAGCCACTGCGCGACTGAATATGACCAGAAGCGTTTAACGCGTCATATCTTAGCCGCAACCACACACGAGTGAAACGCCCTTGGCAGAGCGTTGCCTCAAACCGTGGCCAGCACCTCGGCCTGTACACCGAACAAGGGTGTGAGCGGATCTTTCAACCATTGCTCCACCAATGGCCACACTTGAACCTGTGCGGCTTTGCTGACCAGCATTTCCACGTGCCCGAAATCCTCGGTAAACCCTTGCTGGCGGCCCAGGCACAGGTATTGACGGTGCTCGGATCCGACTTGCTCGAACAGTTTGCGACACGCCCAGTCAGGGTCCTGATGGTCGCCGGCGGCGCTGACCGCCAACAACGGCACATCGACACTTGCCAAGCCTTTCCACCAGTCGTTTTTACCCTCGCCAAAGCGGCCGAACAGACCATTCCAACGCATGGCTTCGATCAACACGCCCGCGGGCTCGTCCTCCGGGCCACGCTTGAACCGTGAGCCGGACAGTTCGCCGAAGCGTTTCAGCAGCAAGCGGCCAGTCCACTCCACCGGTGGCAATTTCAACGGCCAGTGGGTGCGGCTCACCTGGCAACCAAACAAGGCCACCGAAGCCACTGCCGGCGCGCCAAGGTGTTGCCCACCCAGCGCTGCAGCCAGGCTTGTGCCACCCAGGGAGTGGCCGATCCAGTGGGGAATCTGCGCACTTTGCTCACGCACAAACGCGCCAATCGCCGGCAAGTCATAGCGTGCATAGTCAGCGACGCGATTGCGGGCGTAGTCATGATTGCGCTTGGACAAACCATGGCCGCGCATTTCCGGGATCCACACATCAAACCCCTGGCGTGCCAGATAAGCCCCCAGGCCAATGCCCTTGGGTGAGTACCAGAAGCGCCGGTTGGAAAAACTGCCATGCAACAAAATAACCGGGATGCCCCGGTTTTCCGGGACATCGGCCAAGCCCAAACGAGTAACGGCCAGTTCGACGGTACCGTCGGGGCTGTTACCGGGTTTGAGGCGGTACACATCTTCACTCAGGTCGCCACGACGTTCAGCGCTGATCAGGGCGACGGGAAACAGGTTGCTGCTGCTTTGCATAATGCTCTTGCACAAAAAAGGGCGGCGTCCGGAAGGAATTCCGCCCTGCACAGATAAGAATGCCGGTCACCCTCGAGAGGTGACCGGCACTTTTGACGTAACGACCTTAGACGGACGCTTGGCCTTCCGCCAGGAAGAACCAGGTTTCCAGCACGGAATCGGGGTTCAGCGAGACGCTTTCGATGCCCTGCTCCATCAGCCATTTGGCCAGGTCAGGGTGGTCGGAAGGGCCTTGTCCACAGATACCGATGTACTTGCCGGCCTTGTTACACGCCTGGATGGCATTGGCCAGCAGCTTCTTGACCGCAGGGTTACGCTCATCGAACAGGTGCGCGATGATCCCGGAGTCGCGGTCCAGGCCCAGGGTCAGCTGGGTCAGGTCGTTGGAACCGATGGAGAAACCGTCGAAGAATTCCAGGAACTCTTCGGCCAGGATGGCGTTGGACGGCAGTTCGCACATCATGATCACGCGCAGACCGTTTTCGCCACGCGACAGACCGTTTTCAGCCAGCAGGTCGACCACCTGGCTCGCCTCGCCCAGAGTGCGCACGAACGGCACCATGATCTCGACGTTGGTCAGGCCCATCTCGTTGCGCACGCGCTTGAGGGCGCGGCATTCGAGTTCGAAGCAATCACGGAACGCTTCGCTGATGTAACGCGAGGCGCCACGGAAGCCCAGCATCGGGTTTTCTTCTTCCGGCTCGTAGAGCTTGCCGCCGATCAAGTTCGCGTATTCGTTGGACTTGAAGTCCGACAGGCGCACGATGACTTTTTTCGGGTAGAACGCCGCCGCCAAGGTGCTGATGCCTTCCACCAGCTTCTCGACATAGAAGCCGACCGGGTCGTTGTAGCCGGCGATGCGCTTGTCGACGCTTTCCTTGATATCCAGCGGCAGGCCGTCGTAGTTCAACAGGGCCTTGGGGTGCACGCCGATCATGCGGTTGATGATGAACTCCAGGCGGGCCAGGCCCACACCGGCGTTCGGCAACTGCGCGAAGTCAAAGGCGCGGTCCGGGTTGCCGACGTTCATCATGATCTTGAACGGCAGGTCCGGCATGGCGTCGATGGAGTTTTGCTTGATGTCGAAGCCCAACTCGCCTTCGAAGATGAAGCCGGTGTCGCCTTCGGCGCAGGACACGGTCACGCCCTGGCCATCCTTGAGCAGTTGGGTGGCGTTGCCGCAACCCACTACGGCCGGAATCCCCAGCTCACGGGCGATGATCGCCGCGTGGCAGGTACGCCCGCCACGATTAGTGACGATGGCGCTGGCGCGTTTCATCACCGGTTCCCAATCCGGGTCGGTCATGTCGGAGACCAGAACGTCGCCTGGCTGGACTTTGTCCATTTCGGACACGTCCTTGATGATCCGCACCTTGCCCGCGCCGATGCGCTGGCCGATGGCACGACCTTCCACCAGCACGGTGCCGGTCTCTTTCAACAGGTAGCGTTCCATGACGTTGGCCGAAGTACGGCTCTTCACGGTTTCCGGACGGGCCTGCACGATGTACAGCTTGCCGTCGTCACCGTCCTTGGCCCATTCGATGTCCATCGGGCACTTGTAGTGCTTTTCGATGATCATCGCTTGCTTGGCCAACTCGCTGACTTCCGCGTCGCTCAGGCAGAAACGGGCGCGTTCGGCCTTGTCCACCTCAACGGTTTTAACCGAGCGACCGGCTTTGGCCTCGTCACCGTAGATCATCTTGATGGCCTTGCTGCCCAGGTTGCGGCGCAAGATGGCCGGGCGACCGGCCTCAAGGGTATGTTTGTGTACGTAGAATTCGTCCGGGTTGACCGCGCCTTGTACGACGGTTTCGCCCAGGCCGTAGGCGCCGGTGATAAACACCACGTCACGGAAGCCCGATTCGGTATCGAGGGTGAACATGACGCCGGCAGTGCCGGTTTCCGAACGCACCATGCGCTGTACACCGGCAGACAAAGCCACCAGCTTATGGTCGAAACCCTGGTGCACACGGTAGGAAATCGCGCGATCGTTAAACAGCGAGGCGAAGACTTCCTTGGCTGCGCGAATCACGTTTTCGACGCCGCGGATGTTCAGGAAGGTCTCTTGCTGGCCGGCGAAGGAGGCGTCCGGCAAGTCTTCGGCGGTGGCCGAGGAGCGCACGGCAACAGCCATGTCCGGGTTGCCGGCCGACAGGGTGGCGAAGGCGGTGCGGATTTCTTCGTTGAGCTTCTCGGGGAACTCGGCGTCCATGATCCATTGGCGGATCTGGGCACCGGTCTTGGCGAGGGCATTGACGTCATCGACGTCCAGAGCGTCCAGCGCGGCGTGGATCTGAGCATTGAGGCCGCTCAGTTCGAGGAAATCGCGGTAAGCCTGGGCCGTGGTGGCGAAACCACCGGGCACCGATACACCTGCGCCTGCAAGATTACTGATCATCTCGCCGAGGGATGCGTTCTTGCCCCCCACGTGCTCTACATCATGGACGCCGAGCTTATCGAGGGAAACTACGTACTCTACCAAGGTGATCTCTCCACTTTCTGTGTTGGAAAAGCTCAGGACGCCGGCTGCTCAGTAGGAGCGTTCGCCAGCGCTTGTGGCCTGGACCTGGAAAATAAGTGAGAATGCGGCCCACCGCGGGACGGCAAAATCGCGCCTATCATATCCAAGATTCGCCATCAGCTTAAGGCCCAGGGCTCAAATGAAACGATCTGCTTTCTTTATCTCCGACGGCACCGGCATCACAGCCGAAACATTGGGCCAGAGCCTGCTCGCGCAGTTCGAAAACATTACCTTCGCCAAATTCACGCGCCCGTACATCGACAGCGTGGATAAAGCGCGGGCCATGGTACAACAAATCAATCTGGCGGCTGAAAAAGACGGTTTCCGGCCGATCATTTTCGACACCATCGTCAATCAAGACATCCGTGAGATTCTCGCAACGTCGAATGGTTTCATGATCGACATTTTCTCGACCTTCCTGGCGCCGCTGGAGCAGGAGTTGAGTGAACACTCCTCCTATTCGGTCGGAAAGTCCCATTCCATTGGGCATAACTCCAATTATATGGAGCGTATCGAGGCGGTGAACTTTGCCCTCGACAACGACGACGGCGCCCGCACCCATTACTACGACAAGGCCGACCTGATCCTGGTCGGCGTGTCGCGCTGCGGCAAAACGCCCACCTGTCTATACATGGCCATGCAATTTGGTATTCGCGCAGCCAATTACCCGCTGACCGAGGACGACATGGAGCACCTGACGCTGCCGGCCGCCCTGCGCGCGCACTCGCACAAGCTGTTCGGCCTGACCATCGACCCGGATCGCCTCACGGCGATCCGCAATGAGCGCAAGCCCAACAGTCGCTATTCCAGCTATGCGCAGTGTGAGTTCGAAGTGCGCGAAGTAGAAAATCTGTTCCGTCGCGAGAATATTGCGCACATCAATTCCACGCATTTTTCGGTGGAGGAGATTTCGGCGAAGATTCTGGTGGAGAAAGGCGTGGAGCGGCGCTTCAAATAATCATTACCGCCTGCCGCTTTTGTAGTGAGCGAGCTTGCCCCGCGCTGGGCAAGCCCGCTCACCACAATAAAGCGAGCCCGCCGTTACAGGTGGAAGCGCCCGCCTCCCTGCCCCAATGCTGTAGCCAGCGCATCAAACCCCGCCCGTAACAACTGATCATCCCCCGACGTATTACAGATACTCGCCCGAATGAACTGCGGCACCGCCGTCTGCCCCACCGCAAAGGCTTCAGCGGTAGCGATCAGGTAATTATTCTGCTTGAGCTCCGCCTCGATTTCCGACGCACGCCACGGCTCCGGCACCTCAATCCAGAAATGCGGGCTGTTGAGATGGGTGCGGTATTCCAGCCCGGTCAGCAGGTCGCGGACCAGGGCTTTACGTCGGCTGATTTCGTTGATCTGCTGGCGCAGCAGGTATTCCGCCGTGCCGTTTTCGATCCACTGGGCGGCCAGCTCAAGGGTCACGGGCGTGGCCATCCAGCAGGTCGAACGCAGGGCTGCCGAAATACGGCTGACCAACGCCGGCGGCGCATGCACATAGCCCACGCGCAGCCCGGCGGACACCGCTTTGCTCAGGCTGCTGATCAGAATCGTACGCTCAGGGGCGAAATAGCTGAGTGGCGGCGGCCGGTCTTCGACCAACACACCGTGGGCTTCATCCTCAAGAATCAGCAGGTTGTGCTCCCGACACACTTTGACCAGCGCTTCGCGACGCGCGACCGAGAGCACCGCCGTGGTCGGGTTCTGGATCGTCGGCGTGCAGTACAGCGCTGAAATCCGGTGATTACGACAGACTTCGTCCAGCGCGCTCGGCAGCACGCCCTCCTCGTCCATGTCCAGGCCGATCAGGCGGATACCCAGCATGCGCGCGGCCGTAATGAGGCCGGGATACGTCAGCTGTTCGGTGACTACCGTATCGCCCGCCCGCAACAGCGCCATCATTGAGCACAGCAGGCCGTGCTGGCCGCCGTTGACGCAGATGACTTGCTCGGGAATCGGATGAAAATCACGCTGCACCAGCCATTGCGCGCCCGCTTCACGGTAGCGCGGCAGGCCGGCGTCCGGGGTGTAGGCACTGATGTCCTGGAGGAACTTGGCGTTGGTCGACAGGGTTTGGAAGCTCTGGGCCAGGAACACCGTCTCCTGCCCGGGGATGTGCATGTTGCGGCTCATGTCGAAGTACTGGCGTGGCTCTTCACTGAAGTTGCGAAAACCTTCATCGCGCTGGCGCTCCATCCCACGCTTGCGCACGAACGTGCCGTCGCCGACTCGCGCCACAACCAACCCCAGGCGTTCCAGTTCGCCGTAGGCCCGGCTGATGGTGCCTATCGTCACACCCAGGTTGTCGGAAAGCACCCGATGGGGCGGCAGTTTTCTTCCCGGTTCAATCAAGCCTTCAAGGATGCCCCGTTCCATGACATCGGACAGGCGCTTGTACTTCACGCCCTGCCCGTTGGACAACCCCTCACGCATAATTGACACCATGTCAATATTTGTTTTGACAGCCATCTTTCGCCCTAATAGTGTGCTTTTACGGGTTCAATCGCCGATTTTTACAACTCATTACAAGCTCAATATAGAGTTCAATTCCGGCTCAGGGAAGCAATAAACGATGCCAATGTCCGCCGTTCTCGAAAACACCGCCAAGACCAAAACCCAAAAACAGTGGCTGGCCGGGCTGATCACCAGCGTGATGTTCCTGATCGTTTGCCTGAGTTGGGGCACGACGTGGCTGGGGATCAAGATTGCCGTGGAGAGCGTGCCGCCGCTGACGTCCGCCGGCCTGCGCTTCCTGATCGCTTTCCCGCTGTTCCTGTGTTTTGCCATGGTGCGTCGCGAGCCGATCCTGTTTCCCCGTGAAAGCCGCTGGTTCTTCGTGTTCGTAACCCTGTCCTACTTCAGCGTGCCCTACTACCTGCTCAACTATGGCGAAATGCATGTCTCGTCCGGCCTTACCGCGCTGCTGTTTAGTTGCATGCCGGTGTTCATCCTGATCTTCTCCGCGCTGTTCCTGCGCGAGCGCATCTACTTTTCCCAGGTGGTCGGTATCGGTATCGGTTTCGGCAGCCTCTACATGATCATCAAGAGCCAGGGCCTGCACCTGGACCACGCCGAGTTCTTCGGGGTACTGGCGATTCTGACCGCCGCGATCATGCATGCCTTGTGCTACGTCATTACCAAGCAGAAAGGCAGCGCCATCAGCGTGATCACCTACAACACCCTGCCCATCGGCATTGCCGGGCTGATGCTGTTCGTCGCCGGGCTGTGGTTTGAAGCGCCGACCTTCGACGCCATCACCCTGCGCTCGTGGGGCGCCCTGTTCTACCTGGGCCTGGTGGCCTCGGTGGGCGGGTTCATCGTGTACTTCATGCTGCTCAAGCGCTTGAGCCCGATCATCCTGTCATTCGTGTTCATCATTTTCCCAGTGTTCGCGGTGATCATTGGCGCCTGGTACGAAGGCGTGTCGATTTCCCGTGACCTGATGCTGTACTCGGCCATCCTGCTGGCCGGCTTTGCGATCACCAAGTTGCCGGTTGAAAAACTCCTGGCCAAGAAAAAATGACCCCTTCCCTGCCCCATCAACATCAGCAACGCGAGAGCCACATGGACGTCCTCCGCCCCACCGCCCTGGAACAGATCTACGCCCACGCCCGCCGCAGTTACCCCGAAGAATGCTGCGGTTTCATCTTCGCCGACGGCAGCGTGTACCTGGGCAGCAATATCCAGAATGAACTGCACCGCAAGAACCCCGAGATGTACCCGCGCAGCGCAGCCAATGGCTACACGTTCTCGGTGGCCGACACCCTGCTGATGAACAAAGCGTTTCGCAGCGACAACCCAGTGGTGGTGATCTACCACTCCCACCCGGACGTCGGTGCCTATTTCAGTGACGAAGACCAGGACAAGGCGCTGTTCCTGGGCGAGCCGATCTACCCCGTGAGCTACCTGGTGGTCGACGTTCGCCAGGGCCAGGCCCTGGGCTCCAAGCTGTTTGCCTGGGATGGCAAGCATTTCGCCCTTCAACCTTTCAACGACCTGCACACGGAGTTGTCCATGAACGCTGTCTCTTTCCCCGACATTCTGGTTCGCGTGGCCAAGCTGCCGGAATCGACCCTCGAGGGCACCGGATCGACATTGCGCGAAGTCATTGAAAACCTCTGCTGCAGCCACCCACAGTTGCGTTCGCACCTGTTCCACGAGAAGAACAACCAGCTCAAGGAACACTTCCTGTTTACGGCCGAGGAAGCGCTGATTGATGCCGACGAGCCCTTGCCGCAAAAAGCCAAAATCGAAGTCTTGCTCGCGACCTCTGGCGGCATGGATGTCGACGCACTGAGCAATGAAGAAGTACAGCGCTACGTGCGCCATATCACCCTGCCCGGCGTAGGTCGCGAAGGTCAACTGAACCTCAAGAAAGCCAAGGTGCTGATCATCGGCACCGGCGGCCTCGGCTCACCGATCAGCCTGTACCTGGCCGCCGCCGGCATCGGCACCCTGGGGCTGGTGGACTTTGATGTGGTGGAAAGCAGCAACCTGCAACGCCAGATCGTCCACGGCAACAGCACACTCGGCATGCCCAAGGTCGAGTCCGCCAAGCAACGCCTGCAAGACCTCAACGGCCATATCCAGATCAATGCCCACGACACCGCGTTGAACGCTGACAACGCCCTGGAATTGGTAGGCGCCTACGACCTGGTGATCGACGGCACCGACAATTTCGACACCCGCTACCTCGTCAACGATGCCTGCGTGCAACTGGGCAAACCCTTGGTATACGGCGCCATCTACCGCTTCGACGGGCAGATCAGCGTGCTCAACTATCAAGGCGGGCCTTGCTATCGCTGCCTGTTCCCCAGCCCGCCGCCTGCCGAACTGGCACCCAATTGCAGCGCCGGTGGTGTGATCGGGGTATTACCCGGCGTGGTCGGGATGATCCAGGCCACCGAGGCCATCAAACTGCTGATCGGTATTGGTGAACCCTTGTCGGGCCGCTTGATGCGCTTTGACGCGCTGGCGATGAAGTTCAGCGAGATCCGCTTCAAGCGCCGCGCCGATTGCCCCTGCTGTTCCGAGGCACGCCACAGTGAAACCCTGGCGCCCGCTGTCTGCGCGGATGCCGTGCTCAACCCACCGTCCCTGGCCGAAGAGCGCTACATCAAGCCCCGGGTACTCAAGCAAGTGCTTGAACACCCCAGCAGCGCCGACGTGCTGCTGGACGTGCGCGACGCCAGCGAATTGGAGGTGTGCAAGTTGCCGGGGGTGGTGCACATCCCCCTCGCCGAACTGGACGGCCACCTCGACAGCCTCAGCCGTGACAATACCCACTACCTGATCTGCTACGCCGGCAGCCGTGCCGAGCAAGCCGCCAGCACCTTGCTGGCCGCCGGTTTCGCCAACACCAAAGTCCTGCAGGGCGGCATGAAACATTGGGTTCGCGACGTCGAACCCGACATGCCTTTGTATTGAACCGAGGGCTGAATGATGTTGCATAACTCCATTCTTGAGGTGATCGGCCAAACGCCGATCGTGCGTTTGGCGCAGTTCTCCGAAGACCTCGGTATCGAAGTCTACGCCAAGCTCGAATCCCTCAACCCCGGCGGCAGCCACAAGGCGCGCATCGCCTTGGGCATGATCCTCGACGCCGAGCGCCGGGGCGTGCTGATCCGTGACTCCGGGCAAACCATCATCGAGCCCAGCGGGGGCAACACCGGTATCGGCCTGGTGATGGCCGGCAATGTGCTGGGCTACAAAGTGGTGCTGGTAATCCCCGACAACTACAGCCCCGAGAAACAGAAGCTGCTGCGTTTATATGGGGCCAAGGTGGTGCTGTCGGACAGTCGTCTGGGTAACAATTCCCACGGCGAAAAGTGCATGGAGCTGCAGCTGGAAAACCCCAGCTACGTGATGCTCAACCAGCAGCGCAACGGTGCCAACCCGCAGACCCACCGCGACACCACCGCACCGGAAATCCTCCGCGCCTTCGGCGAGCGACGCGCAGACTACTTTGTCAGCGGCATCGGCACCGGCGGGCATATCACCGGCATCGGCGAAACCCTGAAAGCCGCCTGGCCTGGCCTGCGCGTCATGGGCGTGGAACCGGAAGAATGCGACCTGCTGAAAAACCAGCACGCGCCGCATCATATCCAGGGCCTGTCGATCGGCCTGATCCCGAGCATCCTCAACCTGGACGTGATCGACGGCATGCTCAAGGTCTCGCGCCAGGACTGCATCGATATGATGAAACGCATCATGCGCACCGACGCCATCAGCCTGGGTCTGTCGTCCGCCGCCAACATGGTGGCTATCGCCAAGCTCGCTCCCGAACTACCGCCCGACACGGTGGTGTTGACCATGGTCTACGACAATGCCGACAGCTACCTGCCCAGTTTTGAATAACGGGTTTTCCAACCACACAGAATGCGGGGGTGCCTCGATGGGCGGCTTTATCGACATGCAACAATTGCACGATGAGTTGCTGACTCACCTCATCAAGACCCTCACACCCGTACAGATGAAACAGCTGGAGCCGCACCTCGCGCCGCTGATCCAGAATGCCGCCCAGGCGGTGGCCGAAGACCTGATCGCCTATGCCTACCGTGACCCGGCGTCGCGTGGGCGCGGCGAGTTGATCCTGGAGTCCTACGCTTCGTTCAAGGCGGTGCTGTATTACCGCCTGGCACACGTGGTATGGAATTTCCCCGACCAGCACAATGGCGTGTTCTCGCGCATCGCGCTCAAGCTGAGCAACCAGGGCAAGATCCTGTCCGGCGCCGAAATTCACCCGGCGGCGCGCATCGGGCGACGCTTCGTGCTCGACCACGGCTACGGCACTGTGATCGGCGAAACCTGCGAGATCGGTAACGATTGTTACATCCTCTGCGGCGTGACCCTGGGCGCCCGCGGCATCGCCAACAACCCCGACGGCAAGCGCCATCCACGCCTGGGCAATAACGTTGAGGTCGGCGCCGGCGCACGCGTGCTGGGTTATGTATTGATCGGCGACAACGTATTTATCAGCCCATCCTGCGTGATCACCCAAGACGTGCCCGCCGGCACCAAGGTCAAGGTGGTCAACCAGATTCAGCTGCAAAAAAACGATGAATCGGACAACAGCAACTACCTCGGTGCATTCGCCCTGGACGAGCGGTTGCATGTGGTCGGCGAGATCAACGCCAGCCACAAGGTCACCGTGCTGGACGCCGACTTTCATCCGTTGCAGGGGCTGATGCTGGAGCCCACGGTGAAGGAGCGTCATCACCTGCAATTTCGCCTGCACCGCGTCGAGTCGGGCAACCACTTGCCGCGCCTGCCGCTGAACCTGAAGGTCTGCGGCCCCGAATTTGAAATCACCCTGCTCTCCCCCCCTGGCTTGAGTGCAATGGTGCGTCACCTGCTGCAAGCCAGCCCATTGATCGTCGGAGGTTGAACATGTCCGTGCATACCATGGAAACCCTGGCGCTGTTCGACAGCGCGCCTTATCAGAACGCGTTCAGCGCCCGGGTGATTGCCGTCAGCGAACACGGCATTGCCCTGGAACACACGCTGTTCTATCCCACCGGCGGCGGGCAGCCGGGAGACACCGGCCACCTGACATTGGCGGACGGTACGCGCGTTGAGGTGACCGGCACAGTGCGCGACCCGGTGCAGCGCTCGATTATCTGGCACCAGGTGGAGCACTGGCCCGAGCAGTTGACCGCAGGGGTGCAGGTGGACGCCGGCCTCGATTGGGAACGTCGTTACCAGCACATGAAAATGCACACCTGCCTGCACCTGCTGTGCTCAATCATTGATGCCCCGGTGACCGGTTGCAGCATCAGTGCCGACAAGGGCCGCCTGGATTTCGACCTGCCGGAAATGACCCTCGACAAAGACAGCATCACCCGCGACCTCAACGCCCTGATCGAACAGGCCCACGCGGTGAAAACCCTGTCGATGCCGGCCTCGGAATATTCCACCCTGCTGCAGATCACCCGCACCCAGGCGGTGGCGCCGCCGGTAATCCAGGGCTCGGTGAGGGTCATTGAAATTGCCGGGATCGATATCCAGCCCTGCGGGGGCACCCATGTGCTCAATACCGAGGAAATCGGCCGGGTGTTCTGCGAGAAGATCGAGAAGAAGAGCAAGCACAATCGCCGGGTGATTCTGCGATTCGAGTGAACACTGTCAACTGTGGGAGGGGGCAAGCCCCCTCCCACATTTATTGGGTTTACACAGATGAATACGGGGTGTCTGCTAGATCACGAACAAGTCCACAAACCGATTGACCGCTGTGGCTTCAAGCGTCGCCTGGTCCTTGCACAACGCAAAAATCTCGGCGCTGCGCTGCGCGGTAAACCGTGTGGCCAGGTTGGCCTTGAACTTGTCTTCCAGCAACGGAATGCCATCGACTCGACGGCGGCGATGGCCGATCGGGTACTCCACCGCCACTTGCTCGGTGCAGCTGCCGTCGTTGAAAAACACCTGCACCGCGTTGGCAATGGAGCGCTTGTCGGCCTCCAGGTATTCCCGGCTGTAGCGTGGGTCTTCGACGATGACCATCTTGTCGCGGAGCGCATCGATGATCGGGTGGGCAGCATGGAATTCATCTTCGTACTGCTCCGCCACCAAATTGCCGAACGCCAACGGCACGGCGGTCATGTATTGCAGGCAATGGTCGCGGTCGGCGGCGTTGGCCAGTTGACCGACCTTGGAGATGATGCGAATTGCCGACTCATGGGTGGTGATCACGATACGCTCGATTTCGTGCAGGCGATCTTTCACCAACGGGTGCAAGGTCACCGCCGCTTCGCAGGCGGTTTGCGCGTGGAACTCGGCGGGGAAGCTGATCTTGAACAGCACGTTTTCCATCACATACGTGCCGTAGGGCTGGGAAAGGCTGAACGCGCGCTGGTCCTGCGGCTTGAGTGCCAGGTCCTTGTTGGTGTGGCTGAACAGCACGTCGTAGAACCCCCACTGCGGCGCGCTCAATACCCCGGGAATGCCCATCTCGCCGCGCAACGCGATATCCGCCAAACGCACGCCCCGGCTCGACGCATCCCCCGCCGCCCAGGATTTGCGCGAACCGGCATTCGGTGCATGCCGATACGTACGCAACGCCTGCCCATCGACAAACGCATGGGACAACGCCGCAAGCAACTGCTCACGGTTGGCGCCCATCAGCTTCGCGCTCACCGCCGTAGAGGCGACTTTCACCAACAGCACATGGTCGAGGCCGACACGGTTAAAAGAGTTTTCCAGGGCAATCACCCCCTGGATTTCGTGGGCCATGATCATTGCTTCCAGTACCGCGCGTACTGTCAGCGGTGCGTCGCCGTTGGCCACGCGCTTTTGCGACAGGTGATCAGCCACGGCGAGGATGCCGCCGAGGTTATCCGAGGGATGACCCCATTCGGCGGCGAGCCAGGTGTCGTTGTAGTCGAGCCAACGCACGATGCAGCCGATGTCCCACGCGGCCTTGACCGGGTCCAACCGGAACGAAGTGCCCGGGACCCGCGCGCCAAACGGCACCACCGTGCCCTCGACGATCGGCCCCAGGTGCTTGGTGCATTCAGGGAAACGCAAGGCCAGTAGGCCGCAGCCCAACGTATCCATCAGGCAGTTGCGGGCGGTGTCCAAGGCGTCCTGCGAGTCGATCCGGTAGTTGAGGACATAGTCGGCGATGTCCTGCAGGACCTGGTCGTAGTCGGGACGGTTGTTCTGGTCGACGTTGGCGCTCATGGCAGTTACTCCTAAAAGGTTGGGTTAGTCCTCAGGATCACGGTTGATCGCTCCATCGCAGATCTGGCCGCCTGCTTGGGGGTATGGAGATCCAATGTGGGAGGGGGCTTGCCCCCTCCCACATTGGAGACAGTGTTGGTTGCTAGAAAGCGTCGCCCGGGACGCGGACGAAGCCTTCCATCAGCACTCGGGCGCTGCGGCTCATGATGGCTTTCTTCACCACCCATTCGCCGTTCACCTGAGTGGCTTCAGCACCGACACGCAAGGTGCCGGACGGATGCCCGAAGCGCACCGCATTGCGTTCAATACCACCCGCTGCCAAGTTGACCAACGTCCCGGAAATCGCCGCGGCCGTGCCAATCGCCACGGCCGCCGTGCCCATCATTGCGTGGTGCAATTTGCCCATGGACAGCGCACGCACCAACAGGTCCACATCATCGGCCTTGATCGCCTTGCCACTGGACGCCACGTAATCCGCCGGCTTGGCCACAAACGCCACCTTCGGCGTGTGCTGGCGCTGGGCAGCTTCGTCCAGGTGCTTAATCAGGCCCATGCGCAAAGCGCCGTAGGCCCGCACGGTTTCGAACATCGCCAGGGCCTTGGGGTCGCTGTTGATCGCGCCTTGCAGCTCGGTGCCGGTGTAGCCGAGGTCTTCGGCGTTGATGAAAATCGTCGGGATACCGGCGTTGATCAACGTGGCCTTGAAGGTGCCGACACCGGGCACTTCCAGGTCGTCGACCAGGTTGCCGGTGGGGAACATCGAGCCGCCGCCGCCCTCTTCTTCCGCCGCTGGGTCCATGAACTCCAACTGCACCTCGGCGGCCGGGAAGGTCACGCCGTCAAGCTCGAAGTCGCCGGTTTCCTGCACCGCACCGTCGGTGATCGGCACGTGGGCGATGATGGTTTTACCGATATTGGCCTGCCACACCCGTACCACGGCTACGCCGTTGTGGGGCACGCGGGCGGGGTCGAGCAGCCCGGCGCTGATGGCGAAGGCGCCGACCGCCGCCGACAGGTTGCCGCAGTTGCCGCTCCAATCAATAAACGGCTTGTCGATGGAGACCTGGCCAAACAGGTAGTCAACGTCGTGATCGGCGCGACTGCTTTTCGCCAGGATCACGGTTTTGCTGGTGCTCGATGTGGCGCCGCCCATGCCGTCGATCTGTTTATCGTAAGGGTCTGGACTGCCGATTACCCGCAATAGCAAGGCGTCACGCGCCGCCCCCGGCACCTGCGCCGACTCGGGCAAGTCCTTGAGGTTGAAAAATACGCCCTTGCTGGTACCGCCACGCATGTAGGTGGCGGGGATCTTGATTTGCGCTACGTGTGCCATGGTTACCCCTCAGGCCGTCGCCGCCGATTCCAGGAAGTCCTGGGCAAAACGTTGCAACACGCCGCCCGCTTCGTAGATCGACACTTCTTCGGCGGTGTCCAGGCGGCAGGTCACCGGCACTTCGACACGCTCGCCATTCTTGCGGTTGATCACCAGGGTCAACCGCGCACGCGGGGTGCGCTCGCCGACCACATCGTAGGTCTCACTGCCGTCGATCTTCAGCGTGTGACGGTCGGTGCCGGGCAGGAACTCCAGCGGCAACACGCCCATGCCCACCAGGTTGGTGCGGTGGATGCGCTCGAAACCTTCAGCGGCAATCGCTTCCACACCGGCCAGGCGCACGCCCTTGGCCGCCCAGTCACGGGACGAGCCCTGGCCGTAGTCGGCGCCGGCAATGATGATCAGCGGCTGCTTGCGTTCCATGTAGGTCTCGATGGCTTCCCACATCCGCGTGACCTGGCCTTCCGGCTCGAGGCGCGCCAGGGAACCCTGCTTGACCTTGCCGTTTTCAACCACCATTTCGTTGAACAGTTTCGGGTTGGCGAAGGTCGCGCGCTGCGCGGTCAAATGGTCGCCGCGATGCGTTGCGTAAGAGTTGAAGTCCACTTCAGGCAGGCCCATTTTCGCCAGGTATTCGCCGGCGGCGCTGTCGAGCATGATCGCGTTGGACGGCGACAAGTGGTCGGTGGTGATGTTGTCCGGCAGCACCGCCAGCGGGCGCATGCCCTTGAGCGGGCGTGCACCCGCCAGCGCGCCTTCCCAGTAGGGTGGGCGGCGGATATAGGTGCTTTGTGGGCGCCATTCGTACAGCGGCGCGACTTTCGGGCCGGTGTCTTCGTGAATCGCGAACATCGGAATGTACACCGCGCGGAATTGCTCAGGCTTCACCGAAGCCTTGACCACAGCGTCGATCTCTTCATCGCTCGGCCAGATGTCTTGCAGGCGGATTTCCTTACCGTTGGCGTCGAGGCCGAGCACGTCTTTCTCGATATCGAAACGGATGGTGCCGGCAATCGCATACGCCACCACCAGCGGCGGCGACGCGAGGAAAGCTTGCTTGGCGTACGGATGAATCCGTCCGTCGAAGTTGCGGTTGCCGGACAACACGGCCGTGGCGTACAGGTCGCGGTCGATGATTTCCTGCTGGATCACCGGGTCCAGTGCACCGGACATGCCGTTGCAGGTGGTGCAGGCGAAGGCCACCACGCCGAAACCGAGCTTCTCCAGCTCAAGGCCCAGCCCCGCCTCTTCCAGGTACATGGCCACGGTTTTCGAGCCGGGTGCCAGGGACGACTTGACCCACGGTTTGCGCGTCAGCCCCAGTTTGTTGGCATTGCGCGCCAGCAGGCCTGCCGCGATCACGTTGCGCGGGTTGCTGGTGTTGGTGCAGCTGGTGATGGCCGCGATGATCACCGCACCGTCGGGCATTTGCCCTGGCACGTCATCCCACTGGCCGGAAATGCCTTTGGATGCCAGGTCGCTGGTCGCCACGCGGGCGTGCGGGTTGCTCGGGCCAGCCATGTTGCGCACGACGCTGGACAGGTCGAAGGTGAGGCCACGCTCGTATTGCGCGCCCTTGAGGTCATCGGCCCACAAGCCGGTGTGGCGAGCATATTGCTCCACCAGGGTGACTTGTTCGTCCTCGCGACCGGTGAGTTTCAGGTAGGCGATGGTCTGCTGGTCGATGTAGAACATCGCCGCCGTGGCGCCGTATTCCGGGGCCATGTTGGAGATGGTTGCGCGGTCGCCGAGGGTGAGGTTTGAGGCCCCTTCACCGAAGAACTCCAGCCAGGCACCCACCACTTTCTGCTGACGCAAAAACTCGGTCAGCGCCAGCACCATGTCGGTGGCGGTGATGCCCGGCAACAATTTACCGGTGAGCTCTACGCCGACGCTTTCCGGCAGGCGCATCCACGAGGCGCGGCCAAGCATCACGCTTTCGGCTTCGAGGCCGCCGACGCCGATGGCGATCACGCCCAAGGCGTCTACATGCGGGGTGTGGCTGTCGGTGCCGACGCAGGTATCCGGGAAGGCCACGCCGTCGCGTACCTGGATCACCGGGGACATTTTCTCCAAGTTGATCTGGTGCATGATGCCGTTGCCGGGCGGGATGACGTCGACGTTCTTGAAGGCCTTTTTAGTCCACTCGATAAAGTGAAAACGGTCTTCGTTGCGACGGTCTTCGATGGCGCGATTCTTCTCGAACGCATCCGGGTCAAAACCACCGGCTTCGACGGCCAGGGAGTGGTCGACGATCAGTTGAGTCGGCACCACCGGGTTGACCTGCGCCGGGTCGCCGCCTTGCAGGGCGATGGCATCGCGCAGGCCCGCGAGGTCCACCAGCGCGGTCTGGCCGAGGATGTCGTGGCAGACTACGCGTGCCGGGAACCACGGGAAGTCGAGGTCGCGTTTGCGGTCGATCAGTTGGCTCAGGGAAGCATTGAGGGTGGCCGGGTCGCAGCGGCGTACGAGGTTTTCGGCGAGCACGCGGGAGGTGTAGGGCAACGTGGCATAGGCGCCGGGGGTGATTGCCTCGACAGCCGCGCGGGCGTCAAAGTAATCCAGGCGGCTGCCGGGAAGCGGTTTGCGAAATTCAGTGTTCATCGTCAGGACTCGGTCACGGTGGTTGCAAAAGGAGCCGATTGATCCAGCGTTGAAATGCAGTTCAAGTGTGGGAGGGGGCTTGCCCCCGATGGCAGTGTGTCAATCAACCCATCTGTTACTGATACACCGCTATCGGGGGCAAGCCCCCTCCCACATTTGACCCCATTCCAATTCCGGAAGAGCCAGCCTTCAGCGACGTTCGATTGGCACGAACTTGCGCTGCTCAACGCCGGTGTACTCGGCGCTTGGACGGATGATGCGGTTGTTGGCGCGCTGCTCGAACACATGCGCCGCCCAGCCCGTCAGGCGCGAGCACACGAAGATCGGCGTGAACAACTTGGTCGGGATGCCCATGAAGTGGTACGCCGAGGCATGGTAGAAGTCGGCGTTGGGAAACAGCTTCTTCTGCTCCCACATGGTTTTGTCGATGGCTTCGGACACCGGGAACAACACCGTGTCGCCCACTTCGTCGGCGAGTTTTTTCGACCAACCCTTGATCACTTCATTACGTGGGTCGTTGTCTTTGTAGATCGCGTGACCGAAGCCCATGATCTTGTCCTTGCGCGCCAGCATGCCGAGGGTGCCTTCGACGGCTTCTTCAGCCGACGAGAAACGCTCGATCATTTCCATCGCTGCTTCGTTGGCGCCGCCGTGCAGCGGGCCGCGCAGGGAGCCGATGGCGGCAGTGACGCAGGAATACAGGTCGGACAGGGTCGACGCACACACCCGGGCGGTGAAGGTCGAGGCGTTGAATTCGTGCTCCGCGTAGAGGATCAGCGACACGTTCATCACCTTGACGTGCAGTTCGCTCGGCGGCTTGCCATGCAGCAGGTGCAGGAAGTGGCCGCCGATGGTCGGCTCGTCGGTCACGCAGTCGATGCGCTTGCCGTCGTGGCTGAAGCGGTACCAGTAGCACATGATCGCCGGGAAGGCGGCGAGCAGGCGGTCGGTGACGTCGCGCTGCACGCTGAAGTCTTTTTCCGGCTCGATATTGCCCAGGAACGAGCAACCGGTGCGCATCACGTCCATTGGGTGGGCGTCGGCGGGAATGCGCTCCAGCACTTCTTTCAACGCCTGCGGCAGGTCGCGCAGCTTGCTCAGCTTGGCGCTGTAGGCCGCCAGCTCGACCTGGGTCGGCAGTTCGCCGTACAGCAGCAGGTAGGCGACTTCTTCAAATTGCGCATCGGCGGCCAGTTCGCGCACGTCGTAGCCGCGGTAGGTCAGGCCGGCACCGGCCTGGCCCACGGTGGACAGTGCGGTCTGCCCGGCGACCTGGCCACGCAGGCCGGCGCCACTCAGTACTTTTGCTTCAGCCATGGTTTTTCTCCAATTTTGTCTTTATTCAGGGAGGCGTGTTCGTCACTTTTTCGCGGCAAACAACGCGTCAAGCTTCTGCTCGAAGGTGTGGTAGTCGATGCGATCGTAAAGCTCCATACGGGTTTGCATGGTGTCGATCACGTTCTGCTGGGTGCCGTCGCGACGGATCGCGGTGTAGACGTTTTCGGCGGCCTTGTTCATGGCGCGGAAGGCCGAAAGCGGGTACAGCACGATGGAAACATCGGCAGATTTCAACTGTTCGGTGGTGTACAGCGGCGTGGCGCCGAACTCGGTGATGTTGGCCAGGATCGGCGCTTTCACACGGGCGGCGAACAGCTTGTACATCTCCAGTTCAGTGATGGCCTCCGGGAACACCATGTCGGCGCCGGCTTCGATGCAGGCGGCGGCGCGTTCCAGGGCCGACTCCAACCCCTCGACGGCCAGGGCATCGGTACGGGCCATGATCACAAAGCTGTCATCGGTGCGCGCATCCACAGCGGCCTTGATGCGGTCGACCATTTCCTGCTGGGACACGATTTCTTTGTTCGGACGATGACCGCAGCGCTTGGCGCCGACCTGGTCTTCGATGTGGATCGCGGCGGCGCCAAACTTGATCATCGACTTGACCGTACGCGCCACGTTGAAGGCCGAGGAGCCGAAACCGGTGTCCACGTCTACCAGCAGCGGCAGGTCGCATACGTCGGTGATGCGGCGTACGTCAGTGAGTACGTCGTCCAGGCCGGTGATGCCCAGGTCCGGTACACCGAGGGAGCCGGCCGCCACCCCGCCACCCGACAGGTAGATCGCCTTGAACCCGGCGCGCTTGGCCAGCAGGGCGTGGTTGGCATTGATCGCGCCAACGACTTGCAACGGCTGTTCACTGGCAACGGCGTCACGGAAACGCTGGCCTGGAGTGCTCTTATTGTTGGAACTCATGACTCACCTCGTGATTGGGCAGCACCGTCCGGGAAGTGACGGGCAATGTTGCGTTTGGAAGCGCCGATATGCCGGCGCATCAACAGTTCGGCCAGTTCACCGTCGCGATCGGCAATCGCGTCAAGAATGCGGTGGTGCTCGGCAAAGGCCTGGCGTGGACGATTGGGGGTAGCGGAAAACTGGATGCGGTACATGCGCACCAATTGGTACAGCTCGCCGCAGAGCATTTGCGTGAGGGTGCGGTTGCCGGCGCCTTGAATGATCCGGTAATGAAAATCGAAGTCGCCTTCCTGCTGGTAGTAGCCGACACCGGCCTGGAACGCGGCATCGCGTTCATGGGTGTGCAGCACTTGGCGTAGCTCTTCAATCTCCGTGTCGGTCATGCGCTCGGCCGCCAGGCGGCAGGCCATGCCTTCGAGGGATTCGCGGATTTCATAGAGTTCGATCAGTTCAGCGTGGCTCAGCGACACCACCCGCGCGCCGACGTGAGGCACGCGCACCAGCAGGCGCTGGCCTTCCAGGCGGTGGATCGCCTCGCGCAGCGGGCCACGGCTGATGCCGTAGGTGCGCGCCAGCTCCGGCTCGGAAATTTTGCTGCCGGGGGCGATCTCGCCTTTGACGATGGCGGCCTGGATACGCCGGAAGACGTTCTCGGACATGGTCTGGGAATCGTCTTGCACCACCACTGGGGTTTCCAGCTGATCCAGCATATTGTCGACACCTTTAAAAGCAATGTGGCAAAAACTAGCCAATCAGCCCCCATTAGTCAAAGAATAAATCAACATTGTCGACAATCGTCTAATAACCCTGAGTGCACGCTCCTGGGGCATGGCCGCCTGCCAGCGCTGGCGCCAAAAAAGCATCATGTTAGAATGCCCGCCGCATTTGCCTGACATCACTAGATGAAACGGCGCACGAGGGAGCTTGCGCAGTAATGCCAGTCGCCTTGAATCAAACATCGCACTGCACCGCCTCAGGATTTATGAGACTCAAGCCCTTCCCCCTGTTTTGCCTACTGTTCATTCCAGGCCTTGGCGCTGCCGCCGAGAAAACTGTGTATGGACTCAACGAATACGCCCAATTGGCCGGCATCGACCTGGAAGTCGCCGCCAAACTGGACACCGGCGCCAAGACCGCTTCCCTCAGTGCCCGTGATATCAAGCGTTTCAAGCGCAACGGCGAGTCCTGGGTGCGCTTCTACCTGGCCATCGACACCGCCCATTCCCATCCCATCGAGCGCCCCCTGGCCCGCGTCAGCAAGATCAAGCGCCGCGCCGGTGACTACGACCCCGATGAGGACAAGAACTACACCGCCCGTCCGGTGATCGCTCTGGATATCTGCATGGGCACCGCTTTACGCAGCATCGAAGTGAACTTGACTGACCGCAGCGCCTTCCAATATCCGCTGCTGATCGGCTCCGAAGCGTTGAAACGCTTTGATGCGCTGGTCGACCCCAGTCTTAAATATGCAGCAGGCAAGCCCGCCTGTGCCGCCGACGCTCATACCGCCGAGTAAACCGAATGCGCTCTCTGACCCTGCACCTGAAAATCCTGATCGCCATCCTGGTGGTGCTGGGTATTTCGGTCACCGCCTATCAGATCTTCGTGTTGGGGATCCCCGTCACCGAGGACGCCACCGACGACTTGTGGAACATCGACGCCAAGGTCGAGTTCGTCGCCAACCCGAAAGACCCGGTGAAAATCCAGATGTTCGTGCCGCCCTTGAGCCGCGACTTCGTCAGCCTCAACGAAAGTTTTATCTCGAACAACTACGGGGTGAGCGTCAACCGCACCGACGGCAACCGCAAGGTCACCTGGTCGGCACGCCGCGCCAAGGGCAACCAGACCCTGTATTACCGGTTGGTGCTGACCAAGCGTTACAGCGGCGAAAAGGTCAAGGTCAAGGGCCCCACGTTCCGCGATAGCATCGCCGTGGAAGGTCCGGAGAAAATCGCCGCCGAAGCCTTGCTGGCGCCGATCCGCCAGCACTCGGCCGACGTCGAGACCTTTATTACCGAAGCCATCAAGCGCACCAATAACCTCAACGACGACAATGTGAAGCTGCTGCTGGCGGGCGATCCGTCTATCCCGCACAAGGCCAAGATTGTCGAGTTGCTGCTCTCTATTGCCCACGTGCCGGTGGAAAAGGTGCATACCATCCGCCTGGTGGCCGACCAGCCGCAAACCCCGGAACTGTGGCTGCGCAGCTTCAACGGCAATGACTGGTTGTACTTCAACCCTGAAACCGGCGAACAAGGCCTGCCCGCCGACCGCCTGCTGTGGTGGACCGGTGATGAAAACCTGATCACCGTCGACGGCGGCAAGAAGGCCATGGTGACCTTCAGCCTGAACAACAGCGAGATGAACGCGATTCGCCTGGCCAAGCTGACCGACGAGAACACTGACGCCAACTTCCTCGAATACTCGCTCTACGGCCTGCCGCTGCAGACCCAGCAGACGTTCATGATCATGGTGATGATCCCGATTGGCGTGCTGGTGATCCTGATCCTGCGCAACCTGATCGGCCTGCAGACCCTGGGCACTTTCACCCCGGTGCTGATCGCCCTGGCGTTCCGCGAGACGCAGTTGGGCTTCGGGATTGTGCTGTTCACGATTATCACGGCACTGGGGCTGTCGCTCAGGTCGTACCTGGAACACTTGAAATTGCAGATGCTGCCGCGGTTGTCGGTGGTGTTGACCTTCGTGGTGGTACTGATCGCAGCCATCAGCCTGTTCAGCCATAAATTGGGGCTGGAACGCGGGTTGTCGGTGGCGCTGTTCCCGATGGTGATCCTGACCATGACCATCGAACGCCTGTCGATCACCTGGGAAGAGCGCGGCGCGAACCATGCGCTGAAAGTGGCGATTGGTACGCTGTTCGCCGCCTCCCTGGCGCACCTGATCATGAGCGTGCCGGAGCTGATCTACTTTGTGTTCACCTTCCCGGCGATCCTGCTGATCCTGGTGGGTTTCATGCTGGCCATGGGTCGTTATCGCGGCTACCGCCTGACCGAGCTGGTACGGTTCAAGGCTTTTCTCAAGGCTGACCAGTAATGTTCGGTTTCTGGAAGACCTGGAAGGCCCTCGAGGCGCGGGGGATCATGGGCATCAACCGGCGTAACGCCGACTACGTGCTCAAGTACAACAAGCGCAGCCTGTACCCGATTGTGGATGACAAGATCATCACCAAGGAGCGCGCGCTCGCGGCGGGCATCCACGTGCCGGAAATGTACGGCGTGATCTCCACTGAGAAGGAAATCGACAAGCTCGACGAGATTATCGGCGGGCGCAGCGACTTTGTGATCAAACCGGCCCAGGGTGCCGGCGGTGACGGCATCCTGGTGGTGGCGGACCGCTTTGAAGGGCGCTATCGCACAGTGTCCGGCAAGATCATCAGCCATGAAGAGATCGAGCATCAGATCTCCAGCATCCTCACCGGCCTCTATTCACTGGGCGGCCACCGTGATCGTGCGCTGATCGAATACCGCGTGGTGCCTGACCAGATCTTCAAGAGCATCAGCTATGAAGGCGTGCCGGACATCCGCATCATCGTGCTGATGGGCTACCCGGTGATGGCCATGCTGCGCTTGCCGACCCGCCAGTCGGGCGGCAAGGCCAACCTGCACCAAGGGGCGATAGGCGTGGGTGTCGACCTCGCCACCGGCCTGACCCTGCGCGGAACCTGGCTGAACAACATCATCACCAAACACCCCGACACCACCAACGCGGTGGATGGCGTGCAACTGCCCAACTGGGACGGTTTCATGAAGCTCGCGGCCGGTTGCTATGAACTGTGCGGGCTGGGTTATATCGGTGTGGACATGGTGCTGGACCAGGAGAAAGGCCCCCTGATCCTGGAGCTGAATGCACGGCCAGGATTGAATATCCAGATTGCCAATGACTGTGGTTTGACCCTGCGCACCCATGCGGTGGAAGCGCGGTTGGAAGAACTGAAAGCCGCCGGCGTGACAGAAACGCCGGAGGAACGCGTGAAGTTCGTGCAGGAAATGTTTGGGCATATTCCGCCTGTGGAAGGCTGAAGACCGCATCGCCGGCAAGCCGGCGCCTACAGTGGAATGCGGTACAATCCCCGCCCCTCTATGCTCATAGCTGATTCGCCTCGCATGTCGACCTGCTCCGTACACTCACTCCCCTACCGGGCCAACCCCGCCGAGTTTTTTGCGGCGATTCGCCATGCGCCTGGTGCCGTGCTATTGGACAGTGGCCGACCCGCGGCCGAACGCGGGCGGTATGACCTGCTGAGCGCCTGGCCGCAGGCGACGTTGACGGTATCGCCTGACGAAAGCGGTAGTGATTTCCTGCAACGCTTGCGGGAAAACCTCACCCAGTTGGGGAAAGCGGACTTGCCGACCGGTTATACGCTGCCGTTTGCCGGCGGCCTGATCGGTTACCTGAGCTACGATTTCGGCCGCCACCTGGAACAAATGCCGCATCTGGCCGCAGACGATCTGCACCTGCCGGATGCGCGCTTCGGGCTGTATGCCTGGGCATTGATCAGTGATCACCAGGCGCAGACCAGCCAGTTGGTCTTTCATCCCGCGCTGGCCGATAGCGAGCGACACCGCTTGATCGCCTTGTTCAGCCAGGATGTTGTCGACACCTCGGCCACCTTCACACTTCAGGGCAGCATGGCGCCGGACCTCACCGCCGAGGCTTACCGGCAAGCCATCGTGCGTATCCAGGACTACATCCAGGCCGGCGATTGCTATCAGGTCAACTTCGCCCAGCGTTTTCGAGCTCCGTGCAGCGGCGATCCGTGGGTGGCTTATTGCGCCCTGCGCGAAGCCTGCCCGACGCCGTTCTCCGGGTTCCAGAGCCTGCCGGACGACGGCGCGGTGCTGAGCCTGTCGCCCGAGCGTTTCGTGCGCATCACCGAACGCCAAGTCGAAACCCGCCCGATCAAAGGCACTCGACCACGGGGTGAGACGCCCGAAGAAGACGCCGCCAACGCCGCCGAACTGCTGGCCAGCCCCAAGGACCGCGCCGAAAACCTGATGATCGTCGACCTGCTGCGCAACGATCTCGGCCGCACCTGCCGCACCGGCTCCGTGAGCGTGCCGGAGCTGTTCAGCCTGGAGAGCTACCCCAATGTGCATCACTTGGTCAGCAGCGTCATCGGCACACTGGCCGACGACAAAGACGCCCTCGACCTGATCGCCGGCAGCTTTCCCGGCGGCTCCATCACCGGCGCGCCGAAGATTCGCGCGATGCAGATCATCGACGAACTAGAGCCAACCCGGCGCGGCTTGTACTGCGGCTCGCTGCTGTACCTGGACGTGCGCGGCGAAATGGACAGTTCCATCGCCATCCGCAGCTTGCTGGTCAAGGATGGGCAGGTGTGCTGCTGGGGCGGCGGTGGGATTGTGGCGGATTCGCAGTGGGAGTCGGAGTATCAAGAGTCGCTGACGAAGGTACGGGTGTTGTTACACACGTTGGAAAACCTGCCTTAGCCACGCCCCTCCTGGCTCTCGGGTGCAGAGCCGCTCGACTGGAAAGAACCTGAATCAGAACGTCTATGGACGGCGTTTGAGCTGGAAGATAGCGTCCAGCCCGAACGCCCAATGGCCGTCTGTGAGGGATCACATGAAACGACTGCTTACCTGTCAGAAATTATTTCCGAGATTGCATCTCACCCAAACCGCATCTATCATCTCCCAAATTGGGAGGTTGCAGCGATGCGAATAATCGCTCTCTCTACCCTAAGACTGTTTTGGGAAAGCCACTCAGCCTATTCCGACGCCAAAACACCGCTGGTCGAGCTGTACCGCCATATGGAAAAAGCGACTTACCCAACACCACAAGCCCTCAAAGCGGAACTTAGAACGGCAAGCATCCTTAAAAGTGGCAGGGTTGTATTCAACGTCGGCGGCAACAAGTATCGAGTAATCATGGCGATCGACTATCAGCGACAGCTTGGGTTCGTACGTTTCGTAGGGACTCACGTGCAGTACGATCAGATCAACGCGGAGACCGTGTGATGAACATCAAACCTATACATTCCCAGGAAGACCTGACCGCTGCGCTCGCACGGGTGGAGCAGCTCTGGGGAGCGGAAATGGGCTCACCCGAAGGGGACGAGCTGGAAGTTCTTGCAGTGCTCATTGAGAAGTACGAGGCAGAGCATTTTCCGATGCCACCTTCGGATCCAGTGGAGGCCATCAAGTTCAGGATGGAGCAACTGGGTATGACCGCCCGCGATCTGGAGCCATTTATCGGCACCAGTGGGCGGGTGTCGGAGGTGTTGAACCACAAACGCAAGCTGAGCCTGTCGATGATCAAGCGCCTGCATGAAGGCTTGAGCATTCCTTATGAGCGGTTGCTTGCAGGGGTTTAACGGGGAAATGTACGGTGGCTGTACTGGCCTATTTCGCGAGCAAGCTCCAACATTGGTACGCGTACATCCCTTGGAATGCGGTCGAATGTGGGAGCAACTGTCTTGATGGTTTTCATCAAGCCATTTTTTCCAGAGGCGGCAACGCTCCCACGGCTGTACTCCGTGTAACTGCTTTAGGTAATAGCTACCGCAGGATTTTAGGCGGCGTGCTCTT
>NZ_JAIOKW010000026.1:0-77651 GCF_020093335.1 Pseudomonas fluorescens group sp.
ACTGATTCAGCGCCACCGAGGCCTCGGTATCTACACCACCCTGGGTATGGCGCTGAACCTGTGGCGAGGGAGCTTGCTCCCGCCGGCGGCCTGACAGCCGAGCGGCATCTAACGGTTAGACCGCGATGCAAATGTGGGAGGGGGCTTGCCCCCGATAGCGGTGTGTCAGCCGATTCATCAGGTGACTGATTCAGCGCCATCGAGGCCTCGGTATCTACACCACTCTGGGTATGGCGCTGAACCTGTGGCGAGGGAGCTTGCTCCCGCTGGCGGCCTGACAGCCGACCAGGATGCTGGAGTGGAATGAGTACATATCCGTTGCTGCGGTAACGGCTGCTTATGGTTTCGCTTTTACAGCGACTCACTTTTGGAGAGGCCCAAAAGTAAGCAAAAAGCCTTCGCCCCACCACTCGGCACCTCGCCCAGGCTCGGTGTGCCCGTAATCCGACATTGATTTGGGGGGCCGCCGCCACGCGCCATCCATGGCGCGGGGCGGCTAAACCGGCATCCCTGCCGGTTTACCCCCCAAATCAATATCGAATTCCGGCCAGCGTGGTTGACGGGGCGCCTGAGATCAAGATCAAGATCTAAAGCAAGATCAAGGGCGGCTCGCTTCGCATCGTGGTTACCATTGTAGAAAAGCTTATGCGCCGACAGGATCTGTCAGTCAGCTTGGTTGTAGCTGAGCCACGGCCATCGGGGGCAAGCTCCCTCCCTCATTTGCCTTGCTGCGTTGCAGCTGGCTCGCTACCAGGGTGTTCTTCAGCAAGTAGGCTATCGTCATCGGCCCCACACCGCCGGGCACTGGCGTGATCGCGCTGGCCACGGTGCGTGCGCTGGCGTAATCGACATCCCCCACCAACCGCGTGCCGGTCTCGGTCGTGATGCGGTTGATGCCCACATCGATCACCACTGCGCCGGGCTTGAGCCAACGGGCGTCGATCAACTGGGGTCGGCCCACGGCGGCGACGACGATGTCGGCCAAGCGGCACAACGCCGGTGCATCGACGCTGCGCGAGTGCACCACGCTGACCGAGCAGTTGGCTTGCAACAGCAAGGTCGCCATGGGTTTGCCGACAATGTTCGAACGACCGATCACCACCGCGTGCAAGCCGCTCAAGTCGCCGCAGGTTTCGTGCAGCAGGCGCATGCAGCCGCTGGGTGTGCAGGGCGTGAGCACCTCGATGCCTTGCACCAGGCCGCCGACGTTTTCGCGGTGGAAGCCATCCACATCCTTGATCGGGTCGATCGCGTGGATCACCGCCGCTTCGTCGATCTGCGCCGGCAGCGGCAATTGCACCAGGATGCCGTTGACCGATGTGTCGGCATTCAACTGGGCAAGCAGGTCGAGCACCTGCGTCTGGCTGGCATCCTCCGGCAGCCGGTATTCCAGGGAGCGAATCCCGACGTCCTTGGCCCGCAGCAGTTTATTGCGCACGTAGACGTGGCTGGCCGGGTCGTCGCCCACCAGCAATACTGCCAGGGCCGGGTAGATCTGCTGTGAGGCAAGCAGCAGGACCTCTTCGCGAACCTCATCGAGCACCCGCGCAGAGATGGCCTTGCCGTCAATATCGCGGGCAAGCGTGGGGAGAGAACTGGTCAAAAGCGTCACCGTTGTCTGGGGAATCAAGGCGCTGAGGGATAAGAATCCCTCAGCCATAGGCAGGCCAGAAGGCTCAGGCTACCAGTTGATGGCAGGCATACACCACCAGCACACCGGCGACCAGCGTGGCATAGGGCAGCCAGCCGGCGCGGCGTTGGCCGTCATCGGCCTGGATATACAGGTCAGTGAGCATGGCGGCGGGGAAGCGGCCCTTGTCCTGCACATAGTGGCGGTAGCAGAACACCGGCAGGATCAGCAGCGCCAGCAACAAACCGGTGACCAGCGTGCCCGCGCCCCAGATGTCAGCGCCCAGGCCCATGCAGGCCAGGTTGACGAAACTCAGCACGCCGCCGGCCGCCAGCAGCACGGTGGGGGCCTTGTACGGGCGCACCCAGTCGGGGCGGTCAAGGCGGTGGATCCAGCCGGCATTGAGGTTGAGGAAGTTGAAGATGATGTAGCTGACGTTTGAGGCCGCAAGCACGAATACATAGTCCGACATCAGCAACAGCAGCAGGTTGAACGACAGGTCGGTCCACATCGCCGCCGTCGGCGCGCCATGTTCGTTGGTGCGCCCCAGGTACTTGGGCAGCCAACCGTCCACCGACGCCTGGTACAACGTTCGCGACGAGCCGGACATCGAGGTCATGATCGCCAGCAACGTCGCCAGCACCAGCATGATCAATACGATATTGGCCACCACCTTGCCGCCGCCGATGCTGTCGGCCATCACCTGGCCAACGCCCATGCCGCTGTAGATCGCCGGCGAGAGCAGGCCGCTGTACACCGCGGGCGTGACGACTGCGCCGCTGGCATCGAGCACCGCTGGCGTCACCAGTTGCCCCAGCCCGAGGCTGCCTTGAAACGCCAGCGGCACCAGGGTGAACACCAGGATGCACAGCAGGCCGGCGTAGAAGATCGCCTTGAAGGTGTCGCGCTTGGGGTCCTTGAATTCGCGGGTGTAGCACACCGCCGTTTCAAAGCCGTAGGTGGACCACGCCGCCATGAACAGCCCGCCGGCCATCAATGACCAGCCGGACATATCCCATGGCCCATCGATGACTTGCCCGGCTGCGTCGTGGGCCAAGGGGTACAGCGGCAGGAAGTTGGCCTGGGTCGCATCCCCGGTGAACAACGGCACCACGCCCACCAGCAGCAGCGGAATCAACGAGGTGACGCCGAGCACCAGGGTCAGCCGTGCTGAGCGCAGGATGCCGCCGTGCTGCACGGCAAACACCGTGAGCAAAATCAACAAACCAATGGCGAACGTCGCGTTGATGCGCAACGACAGGCCGCTTTTCACCCAGCCCAGGTCCAGCAGGGTCAGTTGCCAGGTGTTGATCAACGCATCGGCGGGAAACAGCGCCGTGAGGATATACCCCGCCGCCAGCCCCGAACCGATGGACAGCACCGGTGACCAAGCCAGCCAGTTGCACCACACCGACACCGGTGCGATCAGTTTGCTGTAGCGCACCCAGGCCACCGCGCCGTACACCGAGGCGCCGCCGGATTTGTGCGGGAACAGCCCCGCGATCTCGGCGTAGGTGAAGGCCTGGATAAACCCGAACAGGATCGACACGATCCACACGATCCACGCCGGTTTGCCCACCGTGGCGGCAATCGCACCGATGGAGAACAGCACCAGCGCGGGTACGCCACTGGCGACCCAGAATGCCCCGCGCCAATCGATCTTGCGGTGCAGGCTGCCCACCGAGCCGGCAGCCTGCGGTACAGCCTCGAACGTCGTCGCTTCCATCTTCGTATTCCCATGTCTGAATAGCGGTTAGGTTGGGGCAGTCAAAATGCGCTGGCACTCCCGTTTCGGGACGATCAGCTGCGCACCCGGCTTTTGTCCGGGTCGTAGAAAATCGCGGCGCTGACCGTGGCGCTGATGCGCTTCTGCAGGCCATCGACTTTGCCGATCTCAAGTTCAGTGCCGGGCTCGGCGCAGCTCACGTCGACCCGGCACAGCGCAATATTGCTGGCCAGCAGCGGTGAGCGGCAGGCACTGGTGATCACCCCGACCTGGGCGCGGCCCTGGTACACCGGGTCGCCGTGGTGGGCGACCTCGTTGCCGCTCAGGTGCAGGCCGACCAGTTTGTGGCTGGGGTGGGCGCTGCGCCGTAGCAGGGCGTCGCGACCGATAAAGTCATCCGTCTTGCTCTTGAGCGGCACGCTGAAACCGATACCGGCCTCGAACGGATCGGTCTGGTCGCTGAACTCGTAGCCGGCGAAAATCAGCCCGGCTTCGATGCGCAGCAGGTCCAGGGCTTCCAGGCCCAGGGGCACCAGGCCCAAGGGTTGGCCGAGTTGCCAGATGCGGTCCCAGACCTGTACGGCGTCTTCGGGCTGGCACCACACCTCAAAGCCCAGTTCGCCGGTGTAGCCGGTGCGCGAAATCATCAACGGGCAGCCGTCGAAACCGTCCAGCCGACCGACCAGGAAGCGAAACCAGCCGAGGGTTTCCACACTCGGTTGCGTGGGCGGGGTCCAGACCATCTGCTTGAGCAGCTCGCGACTCAGCGGCCCTTGCACCGCCAGGTTGTGAATCTGCTCACTGGCCGACTTGACCCACACCTTCATGCCCAGTTTCTGTGCCTGCTCGCGCAACCACACGCCGGCGTAGTCTTCGCCGCAGATCCAGCGGAAGTTGTCCGGGCCCAGGCGCAGCAGGGTGCCGTCGTCGAGCATGCCGCCGTGGGCGTGACACATTGCCGAATACACCACCTGGCCCACCGCCAGGCGCCGTACGTCGCGGGTCAGGCAGTACTGCAACAGGGCTTCGGCGTCGGGGCCGATGATTTCGAATTTGCGCAGGGCGGTCAGGTCCATCACCGCCACCCGTTCGCGGCAACCGAGGTATTCCTCAGTCACGCCGTAACCGTCGTAGCGCAGTGGCAGCCACCAATTGCGGTAGTCGGTGAAGCTGCCGGTGAGGGCGCGGGTGCGTGAGTGGAACGCGGACTCACGGGTGAGGATCGGGTCGGCATCCGCCGTGGTTCGAGTGCTCATGGCGATGGAAAAACGCTCCTTCTCGCTGTAGATGCGGACATGGATATCGGTCGGGTTCCAGCCGTTGGCCGGGTCAATGTCATCCGGGCACGAGGTACTGCCGCACAGCAGGTCGTTCATGGCCCGCAGCAGCACGTAATCGCCGGGCCGCGACCAGGGTTCATCCAGGGTCATCTGCTGGTGCGCATCGATGCCGGTGTTGAAGAAGAAATTGATCGCCGGCCAGCCGTTGCGCGCCTGCACGCCATGGGGCGCAAGGACGCGGCTGAGGTTGTCGCTGCAGTTGTCGTGCCCGAAATAGCCATGGGTTTCGTAGTAGCGCGCCGCGCAGGCCAGGGCGAATGAATCGTGGCGCCCGACCGTGTCTTGCACCACCTCCAGCATCGGTTGCATATGGCGGTCGAAAAACTTCGAGAACAGCCCCGGTGCTGGATACGCGCTGCCGTTCAGCGTGCGCGTGACGGTCTGGTCCAGGTCCAGTTCCACGCCGCGATCCAGGGCTCGCCGGTCGAGGGCGACGAAGTCCGAACACTGGCGGCCCGCGACGTCCAGCACCTGGATGTACTGCCCCTTGGCGACGGTGTAGCTGTGGGCCGTGCCCGCGCGCAGGGTGAATTCGTCGAGTACATCGCCCAACGGCTCGGGCAGGGCGGGCACCAGCAGCGGCGACGGGTTGGCCCGCGTCACTATCAGGCGCAGCTCGCTGGGCCGGTATTGCCGGTCGACGGCCGTAGCCTCGGCGGGTGCGGTGACAATCACCAGCAGCGCGTCCTCGGCGACAAACTGCCGGCTGTGGCCGGGCGGGCTGTCGGCGTCCCATAGCGAGGCGGCCAGCGGCAATGCCTGTGCGTCGATGCCGCGCCGCCGGAGCGCCTGGCCGATACGCCCAGGCACACGGCAAGCCGTTGACGCGTTCAGCCCCCAGCTTGCCAGCGCGCTGCGACCGCCAGCGTCGAGGGCCAGCAGTGTGCAGGTTTGCCGGCCTTCGACGTCGATCACGTGCAGGCTGTCGCCGGGCTGCAAGTCGACCAGGGTCACACCGCCGGCGGCCACGCGGTAGCGTTCCAGGTTCGGCGCGCGGGCAAACAGCCCGGGCTCTCGGGGATGGGAAACACGGGGTGCATTCATCATCAGCCGACCGACTTGATGGGGGTCGTGGGCTCTCCCAAGTAGGCCGCCATCGAGTCATCCAGAGCCTGCAACCACGGCGTGTGGTGCGGCGGCGACTGGGTGCCGGTCATCAGCGAGCGATAGGACTTGTCGCGATAGCCCATGATGTTTTCCGCCTTGTCGTGCTTCCAGTGCAGAAAGGTTTCGTTGACGGCGGCGATGTCGAAACTCGGGTAGTCGGTGGCGTCCACCAGTTGCTGGATGTAGGCGCCCTGGTACTCGAACATCTGCTGGTTGGTTTCCAGGGCCTGTTCCCGTGCGTGCCACGCTTGGCTGTCGGCGACCATGTCAGCGTGGCCGGGCAGTGGTATGCGCCCGAGGATCACATCGCGGGCATACCAGGCCTGGGCGTCGAACATGTTGAAGGAGTACCACTGGTCCTGCATGCCCAGGTAGATCAGGCGGGGGTTGGGTTCCCAGAACACGCCCTTGTAGAGGTTCATCGGCCACAGGCGGTTGTCGGTCTTGAGGCTCAGTTCGTCCGGCAGGAACGGGAAGTGGTGCTTGTAGCCGGTGCACAGGATCACCGCGTCGATGTGCTTGCTGCTGCCGTCGACAAAGTACGCGCGGTTGTTTTCCAGGCGCTGGAGCAGCGGTTTTTCTTCCCAGTTATCCGGCCAGGCATAGCCCATGGGCGCGCTGCGGTAGCAACTGGTGATGCTGCGCGCGCCGTATTTGTAGCATTGCGAGCCGATGTCCTCGGCCGAATAGCTGCTGCCGATAATCAGCAGGTCCTTGTCCTTGAACTCCAGCGCCTCGCGAAAATCGTGGGCATGCAGGATGCGCCCGGCAAACTGTTCGAAGCCTTCGAAGTACGGCACCTTGGGCGTGGAGAAGTGGCCGCAGGCGTTGATCACATAGTCGAATGCTTCGCAGGTCAAGGTGTCGCTGGTGTAGTCGTGGGCGTAGAGGGTGAAGCGCTGGCTCTGTGCGTCGAAGGTGACTTGGCGCACCACATTGTTGAAGCGGATATAGTCGCGCACGCCAGCCTTTTCCACGCGGCCCTTGATGTAGTCCCACAGCACTTCACGCGGCGGGTAGGAACCGATGGGCCGGCCGAAGTGCTCTTCGAAGGTGTAGTCGGCGAACTCCAGGCATTCCTTGGGGCCGTTGGACCACAGGTAGCGGTACATGCTGCCGTGCACCGGCTCGCCGTTCTCGTCGAGGCCGGTGCGCCAGGTGTAGTTCCACATGCCGCCCCAGTCCTGCTGTTTCTCGAAGCACACCAGTTCGGGGATGGCGGCACCTTTGTCGCGGGCCGACTGGAAAGCGCGAAGTTGCGCCAGGCCACACGGGCCGGCGCCGATGATTGCAACACGTAGGGTCATGAGCGTGCCTCCTGAAGGGTTCAGCGAAAGATCACTGTCTTGTCCTGGTTGATGAACACCCGGTGTTCCAGGTGGTATTTCAGGGCTTTGGAAAGGGCCACGGTTTCGGTGTCACGGCCGATGGCAACCAGCGAGTCGGGCAAGTGGGTATGGTCGACGCGCTGGATTTCCTGCTCGATGATCGGGCCCTCATCCAGGTCGCTGGTGACGTAGTGGGCGGTGGCGCCGATCAGCTTGACGCCACGGTCATAGGCCTGGTGGTAGGGCTTGGCGCCCTTGAAACCGGGCAGGAACGAGTGGTGGATATTGATCGCCCGGCCCGACAGTTGCTGGCACAGGCCGTCGGACAGGATCTGCATGTAGCGTGCGAGCACCACCAGGTCGGTCTGGGTGTCTTCGACGATGCGCATCAGCTCGGCTTCCTGGCGGGCCTTGGTGTCCTGGGTGATCGGCAGGTAGATGAAACGAATGCCTTCGCGCTCGGCCATCGCCCGCAGGTCCAGGTGGTTGGAGACCACGGCGGTGATGTGCATGTCCATCTCGCCCTTGCGGTGGCGGTAGAGCAGGTCGGTGAGGCAGTGGTCGAACTTGCTGACCATCAGCAGCACGCGGGTCGGTTGGCGTGAGCTGAACAACTGCCAGTGCATGTCGAAGCCACCGGCGAGGTCGCCGAGGCCGTTGCGCAGGGCACCGATGTCGCCGCTCACGCCGGTGTTGAAACGGAACACCGCGCGCATGAAAAACTGCCCGGTGAACTCGTCGTCGAACTGCGCCAGCTCGCTGATGTAGCACTGCTGTTGGGCCAGGCACGCGCTGATCGCGGCGACAATCCCGGACGCCGCCGGGCAGGTGATCTTGAGGATGTAATGTTCGCGGGAGGCGTCCATCGAAGGCTCCTGAATTCAGTGAAGGAAGGCTCAGCCCTTGGCCGTGCGCTTGGTTTTTTGCGGGTCGTCGAAGGGCAGCGCGTGGGTGCTGGCGCTGGCCTCAAGGCTGCCGCGTACCTGTAAGGCAATACCGGGTTCTGAGCAGGCGACGCTCATGCGCGCGATGGCCATCGAGCGTTTGCTCAGGCGCGAATACATGCCGCAGGTGATCACGCCGACTTGCTGATTGCCTTGCCATAAGGTGTCGCCAGCCTCGGCGGCGCGAACGCCCTCAAGCAGCACGCCGGTGATCTTGAAACGCTCCTGGCCGCGCAGGCGCAGGTGTTCTTCGGCGCCACGGAAGGCGTGCTTGCCGGGCGAGACGGTGAAGTCCAGGCCCATTTCCCAGAGGGTGTCGCCGGCCTTCTGGTCGGCGAAGGGGTACATCTGCGAGTTGTCGTAGGGGAAGAACATCAGCGAGCTTTCCACCCGCAACCAGTCCAGGGCGGTGAAGGCGCAGGGGATGATCCCCAGGCTCGCCCCTTGTTCAAGGATGCTGTCCCACAGGAACGGCGCATCGGCGGCCTTGCAGAAAATCTCGTAGCCGCGCTCGCCGGTGTAGCCGGTGCGGGAGATCATCACCGGGCGGTCGAACAGGCGGGTTTGCAGGTGATGGAAGTACGCCAGTTGGCGGATGCCGGGCACGTGTTCGGCGAGGAAATCCACCGCCAACGGACCTTGCAGCGACAGGTCGTGCAGGTCGTCATCGAACAGCACCGCTACTTGCCGGCCCTGGGCCGAGCGCACAAGCATTTCATGCCCGGTGCCGGCGCCATGCACCACCATGAACGCGTTGGGGCCGGTGCGGTAGACGATGCAGTCATCGACGAACTTGCCGTCCTCATCGAGCATCGAGGCGTAGACCGATTTGCCGGGGTAGAGCTTGGCGATGTCGCGGGTGGTGGCCCACTGCAACAAGCTCTCGGCGTGGGGGCCCACGTAGTGGACTTTTTTCAGCCCCGACACGTCCATCAACCCGGCGTGGGTACGGATCGCCTGGTGGTGGTCGGCGAGGTCACTGCTGTAGGTCCAGGCAGTGCCCATGCCGTTCCAGTCTTCGAGATTCGAGCCGAGGGCGCGGTGCCGTTCGGCCAATGCAGAAATACGCCATGAGTGGGTCATGTGAGGTTCCTTGTCGTAGAAGAGGGGGCGTCAGGCCTGTGGGTCGAACTGGCTCAACCACTCGACCAGCGTGTGGCGGTAGCGGGTCATGCCCTTGTAGTCGGCGATGGGGTCGGGCAGGTCGCGCAGCACGCGGTGCAGGCGACAGCCCCAGCCGGGTTGTGTGACCAGCTCGTCCAGGCTGATCAGGTAGGTACGGATGCTGAACATCACCGCGTGGCTGCGCGGCAGGCGCGCCATCACTTGCAGTTCGACCCGCAGGTGTATCTGCTGCCCGACGTTCTGGGCGGTGATCTGGCCGCGATCGGCGCCCCATTCATGGAAGGTTTCCGGCGACGAATCCAGGCGCGGGTTGATGGTCAGGGTCCAGTTCAAGCGCCGTACCGGCTGGCCGACCTGCACGTTGAGCAGGTACTTCAGTGCGCGCTCGAACACGCCCATCTGATGGGCCATGGGCACCGGTGCGTGCCATTGCTTGAAACTCATGCCGGCGTCGAACGCCAACGACCAGTCGGCCGGGCTGGTGACCAGGCCGGCGTCCATGTACAGGTCGCCGTCGCGCTGGTCGAGCAGGGCGAAATCCCCCTGCACCTGGCGGCCGATGTACTCCAGCGGCGCGCAGGGCAGGCTGGTGGCATCGCCGAAGATGAAGGGCTGGTCGATGTCCAGCAGGTGGTTGCGCCACTGCCAGCGCTCGCCGTCTTGCACCAGGCTGAACCACTGCGGGTAGTCGGTAGCCAGGTGCTCCATGATCATCTGCAGTGCATCCCAGGCGGCCACTTGCATGTGTGGCATCACCAGGTAGCGGCGCGGGTCCTTGTCCAACACCAGGGCGCGCTCGGCCATTTCCGAGCGGTAGTGCTCGTCGATGTCGAAGGCGTGCTCATAGATCGAGCCGGGGTCGCGGGAGATGGCCGGTTCGATGTTCACCGAGTACAGGTAGCTGTCCTCGGTAAAGGGAAAGGGAAAACGGCGGATCGCTGCCGGGCTGTTGCGAAAACTGAAATCGTCGCGATAGCTCAGCACGGGGCTCGTTTGCAGGGGCATGGCACTCACTCCTATAGGTCCAGCGAAACGCAGGGGCCGCTGCCGCGCGAGACGCAGGGCATCAGAAAGTCGGCCTGCTCGGCCGGGCTGAGGAAGCTGTCACGGTGTTCGATGGCGCCGCCTTGGTGGCGCGTGATGCATTGCCCGCAGACCCCGCCACGGCACAGGTTGGGCACTTGCAGGCCGGCCTGTTCCAGGGCCTCGAGCAGGCTTTGCTCGGCCTCGACCCGCAGGCGTCGGCCGCTGCGCAGCAGGTGCAGGTCGAACGGCTGGCCGGGTTGTGCGCCCTTGAAGGCTTCCGAATGCACGCGCTTGAGCGGCCAGCCGAGGCGTGTGGCGTGTTGCTCAACCGCCTCGAGCAAGGGCTGCGGACCACAGGTGTAGACGTGGCTGCCCAGCGGCCGGTTGCCGAGGATTGGGTTCAGGTCCGGGCGCCGTTCGTAGGCGTGCAGGCGCGGGCCGAGGCGGTGTTGCAGCTCGTCCAGATACACGTCGCTGAGGCCCCGGCGGAACAGGTAATGCAGTTCGAAGTCGGCCTGCTGTTGTTCCATTGCGGCGATATAGGCCATGAACGGCGTGATCCCGATCCCGGCGGCGATGAGAATATGCAGGCGCGCGGTGCCATGAGGGGCGAACAGATTGGCCGGCGGCGAAATCTGCAAGGTGTCGCCGACCTGCACCTGCCTGTGCAGGTACTGCGAGCCACCGCGCGAGGCGTCTTGCAGGCGCACGGCAATGCGATAGTGCTGGGGGTGCGCCGGGTCGCTGGTGAGTGAATAGGCGTTGCGCACCGTGCCTTCGGCCAGCGGCAGGTGCACCTGCACATGGCTGCCGGGCGAGAAGCCGGGCAGGCTGCCCGTGGCGGGCGTCAGGGTGAATTCGCGAACGACGGGCGTGAGCATGCGTGCTGCGCTGACCTGGACGTTGAGGGCCGCGCTCATGGCTGGAACCCCGCGTAGGGCTGGTCAGGGTTGATGCACACGCCGAGGTACGCCCCCAGGCGCCGGGAAAAATGCGTGCGGACCTCCAGCCCGACGTGGCAGCCGATGCAGTTCAACAGCGGCGCCGGCCCGGCCGCCTGGGTCAGGCCGCAGTGCGCGCAATACACCTGGCGCAGGCCCGGCGTGGTGCAGGTCATGTCGATCTCGTCGTCTTCCAGGCCCGCGGCACGGGCCTCGCCGTGCACACGCCAGATAAAGGCTTCGTCGCCCAGCAGGTAAAGCCGGCAACCCACGGTGGCGCTGGCCAACGCGTGTTGCAGGCGCCGCGCAAAGTCAGGGTGTTCGCCGTTCAACAGCACGGGCATGTGCAGTTCGCTGATGAACGCTGCGCGGGCGGCGGCGGATTGCATCACCACGATGGGGCGGCTGCGGGTAGGCGTCATGCGGGCTCTCCACGGTGCGTTTTTGTTTCCTGTTGGGAGAGATACTTTCCTATGGGGAAAATCTTCTCAATCTGGAAAAAGGGCTATGCCTTTGGAGATAAGCCTTGTGCGCCGGCCATTCGGGGCATGGAAGTTGCTGGGCTTCTTGACCATGCAGAGCAACCGGACGGGGAGTTATCAAAGAGTGCTGACACGACCAAAAGGCTGGCCGCTCTGGTTGGGGCCTGTACGCCCCGAACAGGCGCGCAGCGTGCGCAGGTTGTTGGCCGGGTTGCCCCTGCACGCTGACGGTGCCTTGTCGGGTTTCCTGGACCGTTTCGACGCACTGCTGCCGCCTGCCAGGCTTAACCTGATCCTCGGCGGCGAAGACCTGGGCCCGACGCGGCGAGGGGCGGTCGACGGCTGCCAGGCCGTCGCGCGCTGCCCCTGGCGCGACGCCAGCGTGACGGACGCTCCCCAAGCCTGCGGACCTTGCCGGCAAAGGGGCGTGCACCGTCTGGTGTGCGCCTTGCCCGAGGGTGAAAAGGGCGCATTGCTGCTCGACACCCCTCGGCGGGCCGGTACCAGTTGGCGCCGGATACTGGAGGAGGCGGCGCAGGCGGTAGGCGTGACCGTACGCCTGCGCTGCCACAACCGTGAGCAGCAGCGCAAACAGGCGACTTCCCGACACGGCGCCCTGGCTCGTGAGCTGCACGATTCGGTGGCGCAGCAGTTGGGCTACCTGTCGTTCCAGGCCCATGGCTTGCAGTCGCAACTGGGCGAGCCGGCCCTGCAGGACCTGTGCACCGGCCTGAGCCAACTGCAACGCCAGGTGCGCGAGCTGATCACCAGTGCGCGCCTGACCATGGACGGGCGCTCGCTGCGCCAGGCCCTGGCCGACTCGGTCGCGGAGTTCTCGCGGCGTTGCATCATTGTCTTCGAACTCGACAACCGCCTGGCCGACGACGCCCTGAGCCCGGAAACCGAATTGCAGATCCTGCAGATCATCCGCGAGGCCCTGACCAACGCAGTGCGGCATTCCCACGCGCGCCACGTGCGGATCGAACTGCGCCAGACCCAGGAGGGCGACGCCTCGGTGTCGGTGGAAGACGATGGTATCGGCTTGATCCCGGCCTGCGACGAGCACAACCATTTCGGCCTGGCGATTATCCGCGAGCGCGCCGCCAGCATCGGTGCACGGCTGAGCATAGAGGCGATCCGCCCGCACGGGGTGCGTGTGCACCTTGGCCTGCGTCGCCACCACGATCTGCCACAGGGGAGTCTCGATGGACTGCACGACCTTATTACTGATCGATGATCACCCGTTGTTTCGCAAGGGCCTGGCGCAGTTGTTCGATGCCAGCGGCGACTTCGAAGTGGTGGGGCAGGCGGCCAGCGGCCGCGAGGGCATCAACCTGGCCGTGAGCCTGACGCCGCAACAGGTGCTGCTGGATTTGCACATGCCTGGCCTCAGCGGTTTGCAGGTACTGGACGAACTGCGCCAGTTGCGCCTGGATTGCCAGGTGGTGGTGCTCACCGCCTCCCCGGACCGCGCCGAGTTGCTCACGGCCTTGCGCCTGGGTGCCAGCGGTTATGTGCTCAAGGAAACCGAGCCGGATGCGTTGCTGGCGTATATGCGCAACTGTCACAAGGGCGCGATCGTACTGGACTCGACCCTGATTGCCTTGCTCGCCGACCAGGCTGAGCCGTCGCCGTCGTGCGACCCCATCGACAGCGGCAACCTCACCGAGCGCGAAGGCCAGACCCTGGCGCTGATCGCCGCCGGCATGAGCAATAAACAGATCGGTCGCGAACTGGGGATCAGCGACGGCACGGTGAAAATCTACGTGCGCAGCCTGTTGCAGAAACTCGGCCTGCATTCGCGCCTGGAGCTGGCGGCCTGGGTGCACAGCGGCGCCTTGATGAAACACGAGGAGCGCCACTAGATGAGGGACAGCCCCGAAGCATTTGCGGCGCCGCCCATGGACGTGATGGATTGCTTTCCCGCCGCCTTAGTGCAACTGCGCGACAACGGCCAGATCGCCCACTCCAACCTGGCCTGGGCCGCGTTGATGGGCCCGCACGGCGCGGAGCGTAACCTGATGGACTACGTGCACCAGGAAGACCGCCCGCTATGGCGCCAGGCCTTGAATGAACTGCGCCGCCGCCCCGACACCTCATTCAACCAGCGCCTGCGTTTTGTGCACCCCAGCGGCGAATTGCGCTGGTTTGACATCAGCCTCAAGCGCGGCCCCCAAGGTTTCTACCTGGTGGCCGGTGACGTTACGGCCCACAAACGCCGCGAAATCGCCTTGCAGGCCAGCCAGCGCAGCAGCATGAGTTTGCTCGACAGCATGCCGGGCCTGATCTATCGCGGCCGCAACAACCGCGACTGGACCATGGAATTCGTCAGCGCGGGCTGCCTGCAACTCACCGGCTACCCCGCCGAGCGCCTGGTGGACAACCATGAGTTCACCTACAACAGCCTGATCCTGGCGCAGGATGCCGACTATGTGTGGCGCGAGGTGCAATACGCGCTGTCACGGCAGGAGCCGTTCGAGCTCAATTACCAGATTCGCTGCGCGGATCAGTCGATCAAGCAGGTGTGGGAGAAGGGCGTGGGGATCTATGCCGATACCCGCGAAGTGCTGGGGATCGAGGGAGCGATTTTCGAGCGCAAGAGTTGACGGATAAACGCACTTCAAATGTGGGAGGGGGCTTGCCCCCGATGAGGGAGTGTCAGTGAATGCATCTTTAACTGACACAACGCTATCGGGGGCAAGCCCCCTCCCACATGGGATTCAATGCGCGCCAGCGGCCTTGTTCAGGTCGCTTTCGGCCCACTCCGTGTACACACACGCATCCGCCGTCGCCCAGCGCACACGCACCGGGTCGCCGGCCTTGAGCGGCATGCCGGCAGCGGACAGCGCCTTGACCGTCATCGACGTGCCGCCCAGGGTTTTCACGGTGCAGGTCTGGCTTTCGCCGAGGAACAGCACTTCACCGACAATCGCCGACACTTCATTCCAGCCCGCCGCCAGCGGTTGTTCGGCGGCCTGTTCGACGCTCAGCGCCAAGGCTTTTTCCGGGCGTACCATCAGCAGCACGTCCTGCTCGGTGTGCAGCCCGGTGGTCAGGCGGATCGACAGCGCCTGGCCTTCGAACGACGCCACTGCGTTGCCCTGGGCCTTGAGCTTGAGGAAGTTGGAGTTGCCGAGGAACGAGGCCACAAACGCGTTCGGCGGGTTCTGGTACAGGTCGAAGCCGCTGCCCAGGCCGACGATCTTGCCGTGGCTGAAAATCGCGATGCGCTGGGACAGGCGCATGGCTTCTTCCTGGTCGTGGGTCACGTAGACGATGGTGATGCCCAAGCGTCGGTGCAGTTGGCGCAGTTCGTCTTGCAGGTCTTCGCGCAGCTTCTTGTCGAGGGCGCCGAGGGGTTCGTCCATCAACAGGATGCGTGGCTCGTACACCAGCGCGCGGGCGATGGCGACCCGTTGCTGCTGACCGCCGGACAGCTGCGAAGGGCGGCGATGCGCAAATTGCTCAAGCTGCACCAGCTTGAGCATGGCGTCGACGCGCTTTTCGCGTTCGGCGCTGGCCAGTTTGCGAATCGCCAGGGGGAAGGCGATGTTGTCGCGCACCGACAAATGCGGGAACAGCGAGTAACGCTGGAACACCATGCCGATGTCGCGCTTGTGCGGCGGCACGTTGACCAGGGATTGACCGCTGACCAGTATCTCGCCGCTGCTCGGCGTTTCGAAGCCGGCCAGCATCGACAGCGTGGTGCTTTTGCCCGAGCCGCTGGAGCCGAGGAAGGTGAGGAATTCGCCGTCCTGGATGTCCAGCGAGATGTTGTCCACGGCAGCGAATTCACCGTAGTGCTTGTTCAGGTTGCGCAGGCTGACCAGGGGTTGGCCGTGGCTCTGTGCGACATCGTTGATCACTGCACTCATGTTCTTCTCCTCGGCGCTCAGGCGCGGGTTTCGGTACGCCGGCGAACGGCGGCGGCAATCACCATGACCAGCACCGAGAGGCCGATCAGCAGCGTCGACGCGACGGCGATCACAGGCGTCAGGTCCTGGCGCAGGGTGGTCCACATTTTTACGGGAAGGGTTTGCAGGGTAGGGCTGGCCATCATCACGCTGAGCACCACTTCGTCCCACGAGACCAGAAAGGCGAACAGTGCGCCGGCCACCATCCCCGGGCGAATCGCCGGGAAGGTCACCTTGAACACTGCCTGCAAGCGCGAGGCGCCGCAGATCACCGCCGCGTCTTCAATCGACTGGTCGAACAGCTTCAGCGAGTTGATGATCGAGATGATGGTGAACGGCAGAGCAACGATCACATGGCTGACCACAAACGCGAACATCGTGCCGGTGTAGCCGAGCTTGAGGAACAGCGCGTACACCGCCACGGCGATGATCACCAAGGGCACGATCATCGGCAGGGTGAATAGGCCGTAGAGCAATTCGCGGCCGGGGAAGCGCCCGCGCACCAGGGCAAACGCGGTAGGCAGGCCCAGGGCGACGGCGAACACGGTGGTCAACACGGCCACCTTGAGGCTGGCCATGGCCGCGTTCATCCAGTCGGCGTTGGAGAAGAACTGGCCGTACCATTTCAGCGTCCAGCCGGGCGGCGGGAACACCAGCCATTGCGACGAGCCGAACGACAGCAGCACGATAAACACAATCGGTAGCAGCAGGAACAGACCGATCAACCCGGTGGTGGTGTAGAGGCCCAAGCGCATCCTGCGGCTCATGGCATTGGGGGTCAGGAGCATGACGGCTTACCTCGCGTTGCTGGCGCCAACCGGGGATTCCGGCTGGAGCTTCAGGTAGAAGTAGAACAGCACCAGCGTGATGAAGATCAGCAACGCGGCGCCGGCACTGGCCAGGCCCCAATTAAGGAACGATTGCACCTGCTGGATGATGAACTCGGGCAGCATCATGTTCTGCGCACCGCCGAGCAGCGCCGGGGTGACGTAGTAACCGAGGGACATCACGAACACCATCAGGCCGCCGGAAAACAAGCCCGGCCGGCACAGCGGCAGGAAGACGCGGAAGAAGTTGGTCCACGGGCTGGCGCCGCAGATCGAGCCGGCCTGCAGGATCATCGGGTCGATGGCCTGCATGGTCGCCTGCAACGGCAGCACGATGAACGGGATCATGATGTAGCTCATGCCGATCACTACGCCCGTGAGGTTGTGCACCATCTCCAGGGGCACATCGATGATGCCCATGGCCATCAGCGCCTTGTTGATCACCCCGGAGGCTTGCAGCAAGACCAGCCAGGAGTAGGTGCGGGCGAGCAGGCTGGTCCACATCGACAGCAGCACGATGTTGAGGATCCAGCGTCCCCAGCCGCGTGGCACCAAGGTGATCGCCCAGGCCAGCGGAAAGCCCAGCAGCAGGCTGAACAGGGTCACCAGGCCCGCCACCGAGAACGTGTTGAGCAGCACGCGGGCATAGGCCGAGTTGGCGAACAGCTGTTCATAGTTGCCCAGGCCCGGCACCGGCTCCAGCACGCCGCGCAGCAACAGGCCGATCAGCGGCGCCAGGAAGAACAGGCCGAGGAACAGCAGGGCCGGAATCAGGTTGCTCGACCCCCGCCAGCGCTGCGCCAGGGACGGCGCCCCGGCCTTGGCCGAAACCGCGCCGGTAGCGCCGAGGGCGCTCCCGGTCGGTGTGGTTGCCGTCATTTTCATTTGACTAGCCATTCATTCCACCGTGTCGCAATGGCCGGGCCGTTCTTGGCCCAGTAGGCGAAATCGAGGGTGATCTGGTCCTTGACGTAGGCGGTCGGCAGGTTCGGCGCGAGCACCGAATCCAGGCGCTGCACGCTGTCGATGTTCACCGGTGCGTAGGCGGTCAGGTTGGAAAAATCCGCCTGGCCCTTGGCGCTGCTGGCATTGGCCAGGAATTTCATCGCAGCCGCTTTGTTTTTCGAACCTTTAGGCACGACGAGGATGTCGGCCATCACCAGGTTCTGCTTCCAGCTCACGCCCACGGGCGCGCCGTCTTCCTGCAGGGCGTGGATGCGACCGTTCCAGAACTGGCCCATGCTGACTTCGCCGGAGGCCAGCAGCTGTTGCGACTGCGCGCCGCCGCCCCACCAGACGATGTCTTTCTTGATGGTGTCGAGTTTCTTGAAGGCGCGGTCCAGGTCCAGGGGGTAGAGTTTGTCGGCGGGGACGCCGTCGGCCAGCAGTGCCAGTTCGAGCACGCCGGGGCTTGGCCATTTGTAGAGGGCACGTTTGCCGGGGTAGGTCTTGGTGTCGAACAGCGCGGTCCAGTCCTGAGGCTTACCGGCGCCGAGCTTGCCTTCGTTGTAGCCGAGCACGAAGGAGAAGAAGAACGAGCCCACACCATGGTCGGAGACGAAGCGCGGGTCGATCTTGTCGCGCTGGATCACCGAGAAGTCGAGGGGTTCGAGCAGGCCTTCGGCGGCGGCGCGCAAGGCGAAGTCGGCCTCCACATCCACCACGTCCCACTGCACGTTGCCGCTTTCGACCATGGCCTTGAGTTTGCCGTAGTCGGTGGGGCCATCCTGGACCACGGTAATGCCGCTGGCCTTGCTGAACGGGTCGGCCCAGGCCTGCTTCTGCGCATCCTGGGTGCTACCGCCCCAGCTCACGAAATTGACGCTTTCGGCTGCCAGGGCCGCGTGAGTGGCCGTAGCCAATAAACCCGCGAACAGCACCGCGGTTGCACGTTTGTTCAACACCATTTTCACGCCCTCATTTGTTTTGTTATTGAGCGGGCTTGGTAATGCCCGCCTATCGGGAGCAGTAGGTCCATCGGGAGCCTCTAATCGAGACCCCAAAAGGCGACCGTGCCAAGGGCTGTTATTGGTGCTCTCCCTGGCGGGCGCACTTGGCAGAAGCGTTCGGTCTATGGAATATCATATTATGGTATTCCAAACTTTGTGCAAGCATTTTGCCTTACCGGTTATCCGTCATTCGGTGAAGGGAATGCTCTCAGTCACCTCCAGGTCGTAGCCGGTCAGCCCGGCGTATTTGAGGGGCGGGCCGAGGTGACGCAGCTTGCCGACGCCGAGGTCCTGCAAGATCTGCGCCCCGGTGCCCACTTCAGAATAGATGCGCGACTGCGAACGGTTGAACTGGCGCGGCGCCTGGGTCAGTTGTGGCACGCGTTCCAGCAGCGCCTGGGACGACTCATGGTTAGCCAGCACCACCACCACGCCGCTGCCTTCAGCGGCGACACGTTGCAAAGCCGCCCACAGCGTCCAGTTGGACGGGCCGCTGTAGTCTGCGCCGACCAAGTCGCGCAGCGGGTCGATCACGTGCACGCGTACCAGCGCAGGGGTATCGCGGCGCAACTGGCCCATGACCATGGCCATGTGGACGCCGCCGTCGATGCGGTCTTCAAAGGTGATCAGGCGGAACGTGCCGTGCACAGTCGGCAGGTCGCGTTCACCGATGCGCACCACGGTGCGTTCGGTGCTGAGGCGGTAGTGGATCAGGTCGGCGATGGTGCCGATCTTGATGCCATGCTTGCGCGCGAAGATTTCCAGTTCCGGGCGGCGGGCCATGGTGCCGTCATCGTTCATCACTTCGACGATCACCGACGCCGGGGTGTGCCCGGCCAGGCGCGCCAGGTCGCAGCCGGCCTCGGTGTGGCCGGCGCGGGTCAACACGCCGCCGTACTTGGCGCGCAGCGGGAAGATATGCCCCGGCTGCACGATGTCGGCCGGCCCGGCATTGACATCGACGGCCGCTGCCACGGTACGCGCGCGGTCGGCGGCGGAGATGCCGGTGGTGACCCCACTGGCGGCTTCAATGGACACGGTAAACGCGGTGCTGAACACGCTGCCATTGCTCGGCACCATCTGTTCCAGGCCCAGGCGCTGGCAGTGTTCGTCGGTGAGGGTCAGGCAGATCAGGCCACGGGCTTCGCGGGCCATGAAACTGATAGTCTCGGCGGTGCAGCAGGCCGCAGGCAGCAACAGGTCGCCTTCGTTTTCCCGGTCTTCGTCGTCCACCAGGAGCACCATCTTGCCTTGGCGGTAGTCTTCGATGATGTCTGCGATGCTGTTGAAGGACATGGAGAGTGCTCGATTTGTTGGTTGTATGTATTATGGTATACCACAAAAATTCAACAAGAGGATGTCACGATGAAGGCCTACTGGATTGCCCATGTGGATGTGTCTGATGCAGAGCAGTACACCCAGTACACCCAGCGCGCGCCGGCGGCGTTTGCAAAGTTTGGCGGCCGGTTCCTGGCCAGGGGCGGGCGCAGCGAGGCGATGGAAGGCGGGCCGTCACGGCAGCGTAATGTGGTGATTGAGTTTGAGAGCTATGAGCAGGCGGTGGCCTGTTACGCGTCTGCTGAATATCAGGAGGCGAAGGGGCACCGGGAGGGGGCAGGGGTGGCGCAGATTATTATTGTGGAAGGGCTGGCACCCTAGGTCATCAGGCCAAATGTGGGCCAAATGTGGGAGGGGGCTTGCTCCCGATAGAGGTCTGTCAGCTACAAGGATGCTGACTGATACACCGCTATCGGGAGCAAGCCCCCTCCCACATTTTGATCCGTGTCTGGCCGTGCGGTCAGCGGATGAAATGAATCTTGCCGCTGTCATCGTTGCCGATATAGATGCCATACACCCCAGCCTGGCGTTCCTCGATATAACGCTCGAGGATCTGCCGGATCGCCGGGTAGTAGATGCTGTCCCAGGGAATCTCCTCGGGCGCGAAGAATTTGTAATCCAGGGTCTCCGGCCCGAACTCCCCGGTGATCTCCAGCGCGATGGCGCGGAAGATGATGTAGACCTCGCTGATCCTGGGCACGCTGAAGATCGAGTAGGGCGATACGATCTCGGCACGTACGCCGCTTTCTTCCCACACTTCACGCAGCGCGGCCTGTTCGGTGGTTTCGCCACCTTCCATGAAACCGGCAGGCAATGTCCAGGTGCCGGGGCGGGGCGGGATCGCGCGTTGGCACAGCAGGTATTTGCCGTCCTGCTCGATGATGCAGCCGGCGATGATCTTGGGGTTGATGTAGTGGATATAGCCGCAGCCCCGGCACATCAGGCGCTCATGGGTATCGCCCGGTGGCAGTTGGTGACCGAGGTCACTGCCGCCACATGTCGGGCAAAAGCTGGGGCTGGCCAAGGTCAGTGACCTATGCGCGGTTCTTTCAGCGCGATGGGCAGGGTGATTTCCGGAAGCTTGCCGGTTTCTTCCTGTTTGCGCTTGAGGTAGTCCAAGGCCACGGCGGCGGCGGCGCGCACGTGATCGACGCAGGCCTGGTGGGCGGCCAGAGGGTCGCCGCTCTTGATCGCCTGGACCATGCGTTCCATTTCCTGGTTGCTGGTGCCGCGACGGTTTTCCTGGGACACCGAGGTGGCGCGCAGGTAGCTGATGCGGGCCTGCAACTGGCGCAGCTGGGTGGCCGCCACATGGTTGCCCGAACCTTCGAGCAGCACGTCGTAGAAGCCCTGCACCGAGTCGATGACCTGTTGCAGTTCTCCGTCCTTGAGGGCCTTGCGGTTTTCTTCAAGGGCTTTTTCCAGGGCCTTGATGTCCTTCGCCTTGGCGCGCAGGGTGAACAATTGCACGATCAAGCCTTCGAGCACGCACCGCAGTTCATAGATGTCGACGGCGTCGGCCAGGGTAATGATCGCTACCTGCGGGCCCTTGGCGTCGGCGAATTCCACCAGGCCTTCGGACTCCAGGTGACGCAAGGCTTCGCGTACCGAGGTGCGGCTGACCCCGAGGCGGTCGCACAGGTCGCGCTCCACCAGGCGGTCACCGGGCAGCAGTTGGAAGTTCATGATGGCGCTGCGCAGTTTTTCCAGCACGATTTCGCGCAGGGTGACCGGGTTGTGATTGACCTTGAAGCTGTCGTCGAGGGGCGCGCGTTTCATGGGGTCTGCTCTGAATTTAGCGGTTAACTGGAGGCCTCGGCCGGCCGGGGCCGATTGAGGGCCGAAAATCGTGCCCAAGTTTATCATGCTGCGTTCTTTAAGCGACAAACCCTCATGGCGCCCTCCCTGCTGCCCCGGCGCGCCTCAGGCCAGGGTCGGCAGCGGGCCCAGCTTGCCCTTGTGGTAGATCATCGGCGTGACCGGTTCCTTGGGCAGGATCAGGTTCTTCACCGCGCCGACGATGATCGCGTGATCGCCGCCGTCGTATTCGCGCCACAGTTCGCACTCGATGATCGCCGTGGCCTTGGCCAGCAGCGGGTTGCCCAGCTCGCTCAGGTGCCACTCGATGCCCTTGGCCTTTTCCTTGCCTTTGCTGGCGAACGCATAGGCCTCGGCGGTCTGGTCGGCGGACAGCAGGTGGATCGCGAAGCGCTTGCTGTCGCGCAGGATCGGGTAGGTGTCCGACGCATAGTTGGGGCAGAACAGCACCAGCGCCGGGTCGATCGACAGCGCGCTGAACGCACTGGCGGTAATGCCGACGATGCCGCCGTCCGGGTCGAGGGTGGTGACCACCGTGACGCCCGAAGGGAACGAGCTCATGACGTCTTTGTAAATGCCGGGTTCGATCATGGTCGGGGTCTCTTAACGCATCACGAAGGGATCAGGCATGGGCGCCTGGGAGAGGTTGATCCACACTGTCTTAAGCTCGGTGTAGGCGAGTACCGAATCGATGCCGCTTTCACGTCCGTAGCCGCTGTTCTTGAAGCCGCCGATGGGCGCCATTGCCGACACGGCACGGTAGGTGTTGACCCAGATGATCCCCGAGCGCACGTCCCGCGCCAGGCGGTGGGCGCGGCCGAGGTCGCGGGTCCAGATGCCGGCGGCGAGGCCGAACTGCGAGTCGTTGGCGATGGCCAGCGCTTCGGCTTCGTCCTTGAAACGGATGACCGAGGCCACCGGGCCGAACACTTCTTCCTGCATGATCTTCATCGAATTGCGGTCGCATTCGAACAGCGTCGGCTCATAGAACCAGCCCTCACCGAGGTTCTGCGGGCGTTTGCCGCCGGTGCGCAGGCGCGCGCCTTCGGCGATGGCATCCGCGACCAGGCCTTCGACCACGGCCAGTTGCTGTGCGGTGGCCATGGGCCCCATTTCGCTGGCGTCGTCCTGCGGGTTACCGATGCGGATGCGCTGGGCGCGTGCCACCAGGCGCTCGACGAACTCGTCGTAGATCTCATCCTGCACCAGCAGGCGCGAACCGGACACGCAGCTCTGCCCGGATGCCGCATAGATCCCGGCAATCGCGCCATTGATGGCGCTGTCGAGGTCGGCGTCGGCAAAGATGATATTCGGCGATTTGCCGCCCAGCTCCAGGGACAGCTTGGCGAAGTTCTCCGCGCTGCTGCGCACCACATGGCGGGCCGTGGCCGCGCCGCCGGTAAAGGCGATCTTGCGCACCAGCGGGTGGCGGGTGAGGGCGGCGCCGGTGCTGGGACCGTAGCCGGTGACCACGTTGACCACGCCCGGCGGGATTCCGGCTTCAAGGGCCAGGCGCGCCAGTTCGAGGATGGTCGCCGAGGCGTGTTCCGACGGCTTGATCACGATGGTATTGCCCGCCGCCAGGGCCGGCGCGAGTTTGATCGCGGTCAGGTACAGCGGGCTGTTCCACGGAATGATCGCCGCCACCACGCCCATGGCTTCGTGCACGGTGTAGGCGAACAGGTCCGGCTTGTCCAGCGGCAGGGTGCCGCCTTCGAGCTTGTCGGCCAGGCCGGCGGTGTAGTGGAAGAACTCCGGCAGGTAGCTGACCTGGCCACGGGTTTCGCGGATCAACTTGCCGTTGTCGCGGCTTTCCAGCTGGGCCAGTTGTTCCTTGTTGTCGGCGATCAGGTCGCCCAGGCGGCGCAGCAATTTGCCCCGTGCGGTGGCGGTGAGGCCACGCCAGGCCGGGCTGTCGAAGGCGCTTTGGGCGGCCTGTACGGCGCGCTCCACATCGGCTTCATCAGCGTCGGGCAGTTGCGCCCAGGGTTCGGCCAGGGCCGGGTTGAGGCTGTCGAAAGTCTTGCCGGACAGGGCATCGACCCATTCACCGCCGATGCACATCTGGAAGCGTGCGAGTGTCATGCAACGATCCCCTTGATTGGATTGTTTTGGGCGTACACCGTGTCGAGGAAGCCCAGCAGCAGCTGGTTGACCAGGCGTGGCGATTCTACCGGCATCATATGCCGTTGCTCGGCCAGCACCGCAACGGTGGCGCCGGGAATACGATCGGCCAGTTGCCGGGCCATTTCCGGGGTTGAACCGGGGTCGAGTTCGCCGGTGGCGACCAGGGTGGGGACGCGCAAACCCTTGAGGTCGTCGGCGCGGTACATGTCCTGGGTCGCAAACAGTTCGTAGGTGGTCAGGTAGCCCTGGGGGTCGTTGCCCGCCAGGGTTTCACGCAGGGCGGCGATCTGCGCCGGGTTGGCGGCCTGGTATTCACGGCTGAACCAGCGCGACAGCGCAGCTTCGGCATTCGCATCCGGGCCGTGTTCGGCGGCCTGGGCGGTGCGTGCGATCACGCCGGCACGCTGTTCGGGGCTGCGGTTGAACACACTGTTGAGCACCACCAAGGAGGTGAGGCGCTCGGGGTAGTGCAGGGCAAACGCCCGGGCGACCAGGCCACCCATGGAAAAACCGATCACTGTGGCCTGGGGCAGTTGCAGGTGGTCGAGCAGCTCCAGCAACTGGTCGGCATACCCCAGCAGCGGCGTGCCGGCGGCCGGGCGCGGGCTGGCGCCATGGCCGAGCATGTCATAGCTGATCACGCGGTAGTTCGTGGCCAGGCCAACGACTTGCCCGCCCCACATTTCTTTATTCAGGCCCACGCCGTGGATCAAAACCACAGGCTGGCCTTGGCCGGTCGCCAGATAACTGGTGCCAGCCGGGGTGCGTTCAGCGGTGAGCCGAATCATGGAGCGCTCCTGCATGTTTTTTGTTGTGGTGGCCGGCCGTGCTTACTGGGCTTTTTCGGCCGCCAGCTCTTCCAGGTCGATATAACGGTTACCGATCCGTGGGTGCAGGCGGCCACCGTCGGCGCAACCCAGGACCACGACGATTTCGTCGGCACGTGGCGAATCTTCGATGTGCATTTCCAGGGTGATGTAGTGCGAACGCAGGCCTTCGTCGTCCTTGTGCATCATCGGGATCTGGATCGAAGTGCCCGGGCCGCCGCGCTTGTTGGTGAAGCTCAGGTAGCTCTTGGCCTTGACCGCTTCACGGTAGTGATTGCCGAAGCGCAGGGTGTGGATGATCGCGCTGGCGTGTTCGATCTCGCCATCGGCACCGACCACCGCTGCCTTGCCATACGCCTCGATGTTTTCGGCGCCGCCAATGATTGCTACCAGACGCTCGACCATCTGCGCGCCGAGGTCGGAGCAATTGGCGCGGATTTCCGGCTTGAGGTCTTCGACGAAACCACGACCCAACCATGGGTTCTTCAGCACCACCGCGAGGCCGACCATTTTCACCGGGGTGTCTGCGGCCTTGCCGCCTTCGATAAAGGTTTCTTCTACATAACTGACGATCTTGCGGATTTCGAAACTCATGAGCGGCTCCATCAGGTGTGGGGGAGTGGTTTGCGTATGATGGTATACCATAATACGCAAAGCACAAGCGTCGCAAATGAGTTTGCGTGGGGTGAGGCGATAAAGGGTGATGTGTGAAATTCTTCCGCTGGCGATGTTAAAAAATGTTAGATCGAAAAAATACTTCACATAATCTGTTCATTGGTGGATGATCGATTCCAATTCCAACGCGGCTCGCCGATGTGGTGTCAGCCGCCGTTTTCCCCTGGAGTACCCCATGAATAATAAGAATGTCGGTGTGATCGGTTTGGGCGCGATGGGGCTGGGCATTGCCCGTTCGCTGTTGCGCGCAGGTTTCAATGTGCATGCCTGTGATGTACGCGAGGCGGTCACCCAGCAGTTCGCTGGCGAAGGCGGAGTGGCGTGCGCGTCACCGGCGCAGATGGCCGAGGCCTGTGATGTGCTCATCACCGTGGTAGTCAACGCCGAACAGACCGAAACCGTATTGTTCGGCGAAGGCGGTGCAGTGGCTGCATTGCGCCCTGCGAGCCTGGTGATCGGTTGTGCCACCGTGGCCCCGACCTACGCCGTCGACCTCGGCCAGCGCTTGGCCGACCACGGCCTGCTGTACCTGGATGCGCCGATTTCCGGCGGTGCGGCCAAGGCCGCCGCCGGTGAAATGACCATGATGACCTCGGGCCCGCAGGCCGCCTATGCCAAGGCCGATGCGGTGCTGGCAGGCATGGCCGGTAAGGTGTATCGCCTGGGCGACGTCCACGGCCTGGGTTCCAAGGTCAAGATCATCAACCAACTGCTCGCCGGTGTGCACATCGCGGCGTCCGCCGAGGCCATGGCCCTGGGCCTGCGCGAAGGGGTGGACGCCGAGGCCTTGTACGAGGTGATCACCCACAGCGCCGGTAATTCGTGGATGTTCGAGAACCGCGTGCCGCACATTCTCAAGGCCGACTACACGCCACTGTCGGCGGTGGATATTTTCGTCAAGGACCTCGGCCTGGTGCTGGATACCGCGCGTGCGAGCAAATTCCCGCTGCCGTTGTCCGCCACCGCGCACCAGATGTTCATGCAGGCCTCCAGCGCCGGTTTTGGTCGTGAGGACGACTCGGCGGTGATCAAGATTTTCCCCGGCATCGACCTGCCGACTGCCAAGCCCGAGCCGGTGTAAGGAACGCTTTATGACTAACCCCACCACGCGCCCGTTGCTGGGCTGCATCGCCGACGATTTCACCGGCGCCACCGACCTGGCCAACATGTTGGTACGCGGCGGCATGCGTACAGTGCAGAGCATTGGCATCCCCAGTCGCGAAGTCGCGGACGGGCTGGATGCAGACGCCATCGTCATCGCCCTCAAGTCGCGCACCACGCCGGTGGCAGAGGCTGTCGAGGAATCCCTGGCCGCGCTGGACTGGCTGCGCGAGCAGGGCTGCGAACAGATTTTCTTCAAGTACTGCTCCACATTCGACTCCACCGCCGCCGGCAATATCGGCCAGGTCAGCGAGGCCTTGCTCAAGGCGCTGGGCAGTGATTTCACCTTGGCCTGCCCGGCGTTCCCGGAAAACGGCCGGACGATTTTCCGTGGCCACCTGTTTGTGCAGGACCAGTTGCTCAATGAGTCGGGCATGCAGCATCACCCACTGACGCCGATGGGCGACGCCAACTTGGTGCGCGTGCTGCAACGTCAGACTGCATTGCCGGTCGGGCTGCTGCGTTACGACGCGGTTGCCGCGGGGGTGGACGCGACCCGCACGAAGATCGCCGAACTGCGCGCGCAAGGCGTGGGCATTGCCATCGCCGACGCGCTGTCGGACCAGGACCTCTACACCCTGGGCAGCGCCTGCGCCGACTTGCCGTTGCTCACCGGGGGCTCGGGCCTGGCCCTGGGGCTGCCGGGCAATTTCCGCCGCGCGGGTAAATTGCGCGACTTCGATGTGAACACGTTGCCCACGGTCAGCGGTGGCGAAGTGGTGCTGGCCGGCAGTGCGTCGGTGGCGACCCTCGGCCAGGTCGCGGCCTGGTGCGAGGCGGGCCGCCCGGCGTTGCGCATCGATCCCATCGCCCTGGCCGCCGGCGAGCCGGTGGTGGCGCAGGCGCTGGCCTTTGCCCGCGACAGTGCACACACCGTATTGATCTACGCCACCAGCACCCCAGCCGAGGTCAAGGCGGTGCAGCAACAGCTGGGTGTCGAACGCGCCGGCGCCTTGGTGGAGAACGCCTTGGGCGAGATCGCTGCCGGCTTGCGCGAGCAGGGTGTGCGGCGCTTTGTGGTGGCGGGCGGGGAGACCTCCGGCGCGGTGGTCAAGGCCCTCGGCGTCAACCTGTTGCAGATTGGTGCACAGATCGACCCCGGCGTGCCGGCCACGGTCAGCAGTTCCACCGAGCCGCTGGCACTGGCGCTGAAATCGGGCAACTTCGGGGGCCGTGAGTTCTTTGCCAAGGCCCTTGCGCACCTGGCCGGAGGTGCCCAATGAGCGGCATTGACGAACAGGCCCTGCGCGAAGAAATCTGCGACGTTGGCCACAGCCTGTATCAACGTGGCTACACCGTCGGCAGCGCCGGCAATATCAGTGCGCGCCTGGACGATGGCTGGTTGATTACGCCCACCGACGTCTGCCTGGGTCGCCTGGCGCCTGGGGCGATTGCCAAGGTCAACCTGAAGGGCGAGTGGGTGTCCGGCGACAAACCCTCGAAGACCCTGGCCCTGCACCGTCAGGTGTATGACCGCAATCCCACGGTGGGCGGGGTGGTGCACACCCATTCCACCCACCTGGTGGCGTTGACCCTGGCCGGGGTGTGGCGGGCGGACGATATTCTGCCGCCGCTCACGCCCTATCAGGTGATGAAGGTCGGGCACATCCCCCTGATCGGTTACCAGCGTCCGGGCTCGCCCGACGTCGCCGAGCAAGTGGCGCAACTGGCCAACAGCGTGCGAGGGGTGATGCTCGAGCGCCTGGGGCCGGTGGTCTGGGAAAGCTCGGTGGCCAAGGCCAGCTACGCCCTGGAAGAGTTGGAAGAAACCGCCCGGCTCTGGCTGATGAGCAACCCCCGGCCCGAGCCGCTGAGCCAGGCCGCCTTGGATGAACTGCGCGAGACGTTCGGCGCGCATTGGTAATGCCGTAGACCGACACTGCAAGCCCCCCCGCGAGACCCGCCTGCGGAGCGTGACGGGAGCGGCTTGCGCCAAAAAACAATAACAACAGGACATTCTCGAATGAGCCCACTGATTTTGATGTTGACCGCCGGCGCGGGTATCGCGCTGCTACTGTTTCTGGTCCTCAAGTACAAATTCCAGCCGTTTGTCGCGCTGATGCTGGTGAGTATCGTGGTGGCGCTGGTGGCCGGGGTGAAACCGGCTGACCTGGTGGCGACGATCGAAGGCGGCATGGGCAAGACCCTTGGCCACATCGCAATCATCATTGCCCTGGGGGCGATGATCGGGCGGATCATCGAGCTTTCCGGCGGTGCCGAAGCCTTGGCCAAGTCGCTGATCGAGCGGTTTGGCAACAGCCGTACGCCGCTGGCGCTGACCATCGCCGGGTTCATCATCGGCGTGCCGGTGTTCTTTGAAGTCGGGGTGATTATCCTCATGCCGCTGGCCTACGGCGTGGCACGCCGGGCCCGCAAGCCGCTGCTGATGTTCGCGTTGCCGATGTGTGCGGCGCTGCTCACCGTGCATGCGTTTCTGCCGCCGCATCCGGGCGCCGTGGCCGCCGCCAGCCAACTGGGTGCCGACCTGGGCCGGGTGCTGATGTTCGGCCTGCCGATCACCGCGTTGCTGTGCTACGTCGGCTACCGCGTGGCGGGGCGCATGACGCGGCGCTTCTATCCGATGACCGATGACATCCGTGCCGAAGTCTATGGCCCCCACGTGACCAATGAAGACCTGCGGGCCTGGACCAACGGAAACCACCAGGCGGTGCAACCGAGCGCTGTGGCCGAATCCCCTATGGGCCTGGAAGAGTCCACCAGCGCCATCGCCGCCAAGTTGCCGGCGGCGCCTGCGCCGGGGTTCGGGCTGATCGTCGGCCTGATCCTGCTGCCGATTGTCTTGATTCTGCTGGGTACCCTGGCCACCTCGCTGCTGCCGATCGAATCGACGTTGCGTGGGGTGATGACCGTGCTGGGCGCGCCGTTGGTGGCGCTGCTGATCGACACCTTGCTGTGCGCCTGGCTGCTCGGCTCGCGCCGTGGCTGGAGCCGCAGCCAGGTCTCCGACGTGATCGGCTCGGCGTTGCCGGGCGTGGCCATGGTGATCCTGATTGCCGGTGCCGGTGGGGTGTTCGGTAAAGTGCTGGTGGACACCGGGATCGGCGCGGTGGTCTCCGACATGCTGCGCACCACCGGCCTGCCGGTGCTGGCCCTGGGCTTCTTGCTGACCATGCTGTTGCGGGCGGTGCAGGGTTCCACCACAGTGGCGCTGGTGACCACCGCCGGTATCATCAGCCCGCTGATCGCCACCCTCAACCTGACGCCCAACCACCTGGCGCTGCTGTGCCTGGCCATGGGCGGTGGCGGGCTGGCCATGTCGCATATCAACGATGCCGGCTACTGGATCTTCACCAAGCTTGCCGGGCTCAACGTGGCCGATGGTCTGCGCACGTGGACGGTGATCACCACCTTGCTCGGTACCTTGGGTTTCGTGATTACATTGCTGATCTGGCCTTTTGTCTGATTTCCAGGAGTTCCTATGCCTCGTTTTGCTGCCAACCTGAGCATGCTTTACCCGCAATATGACTTTCTCGAGCGCTTCAGTGCCGCGAAGGCCGATGGGTTTGACGCGGTGGAGTACCTGTTTCCTTACGAGTACGACGCGCAGGTGCTCAAGCAGCGCCTGAGTGATAACGGCCTGGTGCAGGCGTTGTTCAACGCACCGCCCGGTGACTGGGCTGCAGGGGAGCGGGGCATCGCGAGCCTGCCGGGGCGTGAGGCCGAGTTTCGCAGCGGCTTCGACCGCGCGTTGGAATACGCCGCCGTGCTCGGCAATGACCGCGTGCACGTCATGGCCGGTTTGCTGCCCTCGGAAAACCTGCGCCAGCGCCATCAGGCCGTGTACCTGGAAAACCTCGCCTACGCCAGTGCGGCGGCGGCTGAGGTCGGCGTCACCGTGTTGCTGGAGCCGATCAACACCCGCGACATGCCGGGCTTTTTCCTCAACCGCCAGGACCAGGCCCACGCCATCTGCCGTGAAGTCGGCGCGCGCAACCTCAAGGTGCAGTTTGACTGCTACCACTGCCAGATCGTCGAAGGCGACTTGGCCACCAAGCTGCGCCGCGACTTCGACGGCATTGGTCATATCCAGATCGCCGGGGTACCGGACCGTCACGAGCCTGACCTGGGCGAGCTGAACTACGCGTACCTGTTCGAACTGATGGACCAGTTGGGCTATGACGGCTGGGTCGGCTGCGAGTACCGGCCAAAGGGCGACACCTCGGCGGGCCTGCAATGGTTGCGGGACTGGAAAGGGGCTCGATAGTCGACGAGCCTGTGCGTCGGTTTGGTTCAAAGGGGGGAGGGGCGGTGCGACGAGTCGACTTGCCCCTGATAGCGGTGTGTCAGCCGACACATTTACCCGCAATGCCGCCGCCATCGAAGCCTCGCTAACGCTCGACCTCTCCCACAGGGGACCAGCGGTGACCCACTTCCCACCTGCCAACCGAACTCAAATGTGGGAGGGGGCTTGCCCCCGATAGCTGTGTGTCAGCCAACACACCTGCCAACCCTGGCACCGCCATCGAAGCCTCGCTAAAGCTCGACCTCTCCCACAAAGGAAGGGCATCACGCCGGCAATGGATCGCCCGGTAGCATCAATTCAATCCCGCGCTTGCGGATGCCATCCGCCGCCGCCGGCGCCAGGCCGTCGTCGCTGATGATCACGTCGAACGGTTCCAGCCCGGCGATGCGGTACATGCTGAAGGTGCCGTACTTGGAACTGCTCGCCACCAGTACGACCTGGGACGCCGATTGCATTGCCACTTGCTTGACCTCGACTTTCAGCGCCGAGGGCGTGGTGATGCCTCGGTGCAAGTCCCAGGAGCTGGTGGACACAAAGGCGATGTCCGTGACTATCTGGCGCAAGGTCGCCACCGCCAGCCCGCCGACCGAAGAATGGTTGTCATGGTCCAGTTGGCCGCCGGTGTGGATCACCGTGACCTGCGTCGCATCCATCAAGGCCTGTACGATCCCGAAGTCGTTGGTGACCACCGTCATCCCCGACAGCGCCTTGATGTAAGGGACGATCTCCAAGGTGCTGGTGCCTGCATCCAGGTACACCGTCATGTCCGCGTGCAGCAACCGCGCGGCCAGTCGTGCCATCGCCTGCTTTTGCGGCAATTCCACCACGGCTTTGGATTGATGGCTGGGCTCGCTGTGCAGCTGGCTGGCGATCCTGACCCCTCCGGTGACGGAGTACGCCCGGCCTTCCTGCTCCAGCAGTGCAATATCACGGCGCACGGTCATGTGCGAGCAGTCGAACATCTCCATCAACTGGTGCACGCTCATCACCTGATGCTTGCGCAACTGCCGCAGGATTTGTTCGCGACGCTGCTCGGGGATCATCGGGGTGCTGCTGTCGGCGGCCGTGTCCTTGGGGGTGGGCATTAAGGCTCCAAAGGTAAGGTGCGGGGGAGTGCGTGGCTATAGTAGCCAATACACGCCCCCGCAAGCGACCCCGGTGTGACGGCGGTTAGAACTTGAACCGCCCCACCAACCCCTTGAGCTGACCTGAAATATCCGTCAACCGACCTGACCCGGTCTGCGCCGAGTGGGCGAATTCTTCAACCAATTGCGCATCGGCATGGATCTGCGCAATGTGCCGGTTGATCTCTTCGGCCACTTGGTGTTGTTCCTCGGCGGCCGTGGCGATCTGGGTATTCTGGTCGCGGATCGAGTCCACCGAGCCACGGATCTTGTCGAAGCTGTCGCGGGCCTGCTGGATGCGTTCCACGCTGGTGTGGGACACCTGCAGGCTGCCTTGCATCTGCTGCGTGACTTCCTGGGTGCGGCGGGCGAGGTTGCCGAGCAGGCTGTCGATTTCACCGGTGGAGTCGGCGGTGCGGCGCGCCAGGGCGCGGACTTCGTCGGCGACCACGGCGAAGCCTCGGCCCTGGTCACCGGCGCGCGCGGCTTCAATGGCGGCGTTGAGCGCCAGCAGGTTGGTCTGTTCGGCAATCGAACGGATGGTGTCGAGGATGGTGTTGATGTTTTTGCTGTCCTGCTCCAGCAGCTGCATGGTCTGGGTCGACTTCTGCAGGTCCTCGCTGAGCTTGAGCACGCTGCCGGTGGCTTCGCCGATGTGCTGCTGGCCGTCGTGCACGTCGCGGTAGCCTTCGTCGGCACTGGTGGCGGCGGCGCTGCAGGAACGGGCGACTTCGTTGGCGGTGGCCACCATTTCGTTGAACGCGGTGCTGACCAGCTCCACCGCTTCACGCTGGCGGCCGGCGGCCTGGTTCATGTTGTGGGCGACTTCGCTGGTGTCGGCGGCGGCGGTTTGCAGGTCGGAAGAGGCGTTGCCGATGCGCTGCACCAGCTGCGCGATCATGCTCAGGAACTGGTTGAACCAGCCGGCCAGGCTGGCGGTTTCGTCCTTGCCTTGCACCTTGAGTTGGCGCGTCAGGTCGCCTTCGCCTTCGGCGATTTCTTGCAGGCCGTCGGCCACGCCGCGAATCGGGCGTACGATGACGCTGGCAAAACTGGCGCCGACAATCGCGAACACCAACGCCAATACTGCTGCGATGGCCGCGATCAACCAGGTCAGGCGGGTGGCGCCGGCCATCACTTCGTCGCGCTTGATCAGGCCGATAAACCGCCAGCCGAGATCCTTGGAACTGACCATGTTGGCCATGTAGGCCACGCCATCAATGTCGATCTGGCTCACGCCGTCGCCGCGCTTGGCCAGTTCTGCGTAGTTGGGGCCCAGGTCGGCCAGGGGCTTGAAGTTGTGCTTGGCATCGCTGGGGTCGACCAGCACGTTGCCGTTGCCTTCCACCAGCATCAGGTAGCCGCTGTCGCCCAGCTTGATGTTGCGCACCAGCTCGGTGAGCTGCTTGAGCGACACGTCCAGGCCAACCACGCCGAGGATATTCCCGCTGCCGTCGGCGACGGTGTGTACGGTGCCGATCAGCGTCACATCGTCCGGCGCCCAATAGTAGGCGCCGGTGCGCACGGTTTTACCCGGCGCGGCGATGGCCGCCTGATACCAGGGGCGTACGCGCGGGTCGTAGTTGTTCAGTTTGGTGTCATCAGGCCAGCTGGCATAACCGCCGTCGGCGAGGCCCAAAGACAAGTAGGCGGTGCTCGGGTGGCTTTTGGCGAACTGGTCGAAAATCGCCAGCAGGTCTTTGTTGGTCTGGGTCAGGGGGATTTGCGCGGCGTCGGCGCCGGCGTAACTCTTGAGGTCCTTGGCCGCGACAACGCGCGGGTCCTTGGCGACGAAGTCGACGTTCTGGCTGATGCCGTCGAAGAACTGCTTCATGCCATTGTCGATCTGACGGATTTCGCGGCCGCTGCTGTCGAGGAAATTGGCCACGGCCCCCTCGCGCACATTCAGTACAACTAACACAGCGACCAAAATAACCGGGACGCACGCGATGGCGGCAAACGCCCAGGTCAGCTTTTGCTTGATATTCATGACTTCACCCGCGGGTATTTATATTTTTGGCAAGGAGAAAACAGTAGTGTCGAGCGTCGCATGTGTTGTTGTGAGGGGGATATGGCCCATGCGTACCCCCTGTATATCGACCGCGGGGGCAAGCACTTGAGGGCCGAGGGCAGGTTTAACCGATGCGCTCGCCACCGAGAGCGTCACGCTGCATCGACTGCAGGTTTTTCTCGATGGTTTCGCAGATGGTTTCCATCTGGATCTGGTGTTCGCTGGAGTTGAACGGGCTTTGCAGGTCGGTGCCGATGCGTTCGATGGCGAGCAGCATAAAACCGACCACCGTCGATGCCAGCGGGGTAAACCAACCCAGGGATTCCACCAGGCCCACCGGCACGATCAGGCAGAACAGCGAGATAAACAACCGTGGGAAGTACACGTAAGGGTAGGGCAGTGGCGTGTTGGCGATGCGCTCCATGCCGCCCTGGGCGTTGGACAGATCCACCAGGGTCGACTCCAGCCGCGCCAGGCGGATGCTGTCCAGGTGCCCGGCCTTGTATTCCTTGGCCAGCAACGCCGCCGAGCCGGTGAGTATGTCATTGGCAAAGTTATTGGTGGCACCGTTGCGCGCAAATTCCTCGGCCGGGATAAACGCCCGCACTTCTTCGGGGCATGGCTCGCCTTTAAGGTGGGCGGCCAGGCAATTCACGTAGGCCACATGGCGGCGCAGCAGGGTGGCCTTGACCGGGTTCACTTCGCCGTCGGGGTCGTCCAGCAGGGTCAGTACCTGGCGGGCAAAGCTGCGCGAGTTGTTGACCATCGCACCCCAAAGGGTACGGGCTTCCCACCAGCGGTTATAGGCGCTGCTGTTACGGAAACTGATCAGCACCACCAGCGCCGAACCCAGCAGGGTGAGCGGCATCAGCGGCAGATTGATCTTGGCGGTGAGAAACAGCATGAAGTCCACGGTGACGGCGACGTCCCACAGCAATAGCCAGAACAGCGCCCAGCCCACGTAGCCCATGGTCTTGATGATCAAACGGTATTTTTTGATGATGGCGGCTTTCAAACGAGGCCCTCGCGGCGAGCAGTAAGCAACAGTGCTAAAGCTCGGACGTCGGCTTGCGGGGAAGGTTCGCTGCGGCGACTGAAACGGTTAAGCCATCGAGGTCTTTTTGGAACAATTTTGGTAGCGACGGTGTCCTCTGCGCTAATCACGATAGATTGCGCTCAAGGCAAAACGCCATTATCGGTGCTGCAATTGAGATCAGTGAATCCAAGTTGTTTGATCAGGGCTCTTTCTCATGTGCAGTGGTTCGTTGAAGTTGGCGATAGAACAGTCGGCGCGGGCGTTTGAGCGTCATGTGGATTTTGAAGCGTGTATTCGTTCCCATTATTCGATTTTGTTGGAGTGCTATTCAAAAAGACCGTTTTTCTATAAGACCGCACTCAAGTTCAGTCGCTTGATGGTGTCCTTTACCTTATTGAGCACGTATTTCTCCAAGCCCGTTCCCTTACTGTCCGAGGTGAAGGCGTTTTGTGTGGCGCGCGGGTTCTGTTCCAGAAACAGCCTGGAGTCGATCTTCCTGCTGTTCAGGGCGCTGGGGTTCATGACGGTGTCCAGGCATCCGGATGACAGCCGTTTGCGGGTATTCAGCCCGTCATCCCAAGCCTGCGAGGAGATCCGGCGGATGCTCACCTCCGTGGTCGAGCCGCTGGGTGTGATGTGCTCGGGAACGGCGGTGTGCGGGTCAATGGGCGGGTTGGATGATCGCGCCTATCTGGCACGTTATTTCAAAGGATTTTCGGTCCTTCTCTCCCATAACGTGACCATCGACCTGTTGATGCCTGATTGTTATTGGCTGGTAAAACGCGATGCCGGGCATATGTTGATGCTGGCGATCTATAACGATGCGTGTGCGCTCGATAATCAAGGGGCAAGTTTCAGGTCTTCGTCCTACCTTTCCATCGCTGAGCAACTCTCGGTGTCCAAGACCCACGTTATTCGTCTGGTGCAAGAGGGTGCCGACCGGGGCTATTTCAAGATTCATTCCAAGACATTGCTTGAAGTCCTGCCACCTTTTATGGTGTTGGTCAGGCGGTTTATGGCTTACTCGTTTGCGACCGGCCTCCACAGTCTTCAACTGAGTCATGCCGATAGCACACCGGCCACTCATGCACAGGGAGTGACGGGATGCCGGCTAATGTGAAGCTCAGGCCACGGATGCAAAGACTGTTGTCGCCCGCGATCGCCAAGGCTGAACTGATCGGGATTTTCGCCTGGCTGGCGGTGTTGCTGGTGGACCGCTGGGCGATGTTTGGCTGGCCGGTCGCGCTGGTCACGATCGGGCTGTGCGGGGTGTATGGGGTTCACCGAGTGGTGACTCATTATGTGCTGTGGCGGGCGCTGGGTGTGGCCTACATGGTGCTGCTGTCTGCGGGTTTTGCCTATGTGGTTCACGTCCATCCCGCGCTGCAGGTGTTTGCCTTGCCGCTGGCCGTGACCTTGGTGCTGAGCAGTGCAATCCTGTTTATCGTGGTTCAGGATTTTCTGGTCTGCGCCGCCTTGGTCTGGTTACTGACGTGGCCCAGCATTCAGATGAGCCTTTACGAAGGCGTCGATATCTACGTGTTTATCTTTTGTGCCGCGTCGGTGGCGATCGGCTTTATCTTGAATGTCTACTACCTGAAGAACCTGCGTTCGGTGTTAATGGTGGAGAGTGAGTTTAGGGAGTTGGCCGAGACCGATTACTTGACCTCCATCCTGAACCGGCGGGCCTTTATGGAGAGCTTTTCCAAACTGATTGCGGCCGGTGATACCGGCTACTTCATGATGCTGGATATCGACAGTTTCAAATTAAAGAATGACCAGTTCGGTCATGACGTAGGCGACAGGATTCTCTGCGCCATGGCCGCGTGCCTTAAATCCACCCCAGGCAGCCACAGTTTCGGCAGGATTGGCGGCGAAGAATTCGGAGTGTTGCTGGTGGGCGATGACCCTGGTCTCGCCACCGATTACGCGCTGCGCCTGCTGCAAGCGATCCGCAGCAGTGTCGCGCCGCCCCATGACTACACCTGCAGTGCGGGCATGACGCATTTTACGCTCGGGGCCGATATGTCGGCGGTTCTCAAGCGTGCCGACCGCAACCTCTACACCGCCAAGGGCAACGGCAAGGATCGCGTGTACCTAGATGGCGCGCGGGTGTCTCACGGTTCGATTTCCACCCCGGAGGCCCTATGAAAGTTGGCGTGATTTCCGATACCCATGGCCTGCTGCGACCTGAAGCCGTGGTGGCTTTGCAGGGATGTGAGCAGATCATTCATGCCGGCGATATCGGCAGCCCTGAGATTCTTCAGCAATTGGCGCAGATCGCGCCCCTGCACGTGGTGCGCGGCAACAATGACCAGGACGCGCCGTGGGCAGAGCAGGTGCCCGACCATCTGCTGCTGGATGTGGACGGATGGCGGACGTTGGTGGTGCATGACATCGCCGACGTACCCGCCTTACTCGACACGTCTACTCGGCTGGTGATCACCGGCCATTCGCACAAGCCCCTGATCGAATGGCGCGGCGCAACGCTGTATGTGAACCCCGGCAGTGCAGGGCGGCGGCGCTTCAAGTTGCCGGTGACGTTGGTGGTGCTGGAGGTGCTGGAGACGTCGATCGAGCCGAGCCTTATCGCGCTGCTGGACTGACAGGGTTTACCGCTGGGCAAGAATGCAGTGCAGTAACCCCGGGAACCGTTCCTCCAGCACATCACCGCGCAACGAATTCAGATGAGTGGTCCCCACGCTGCGGGTGTGCACCAACCCAGCGTCGCGCAACACGCGAAAGTGATGGGACATGCTCGACTTGGGCCGCCCGCCATCCAGTTCGCCGCAGGTGGCTTCGGGCACACCGGCCAGGCAACGCACGATTTCCAGGCGCACCGGATCACTCAGCGCATATAGCAGGCGCTCGAGGGTCAGGTCTTCCAGAGGGGGATGTTTAAAGGCTCGCATGAAACGAATCATAACAGGGGGGTATCATCGAATACCATAGTTCGATTACCATCGAACTATCGAATCATCCACTCGCTCCCGGAGTTCTCAATGTCCGCTTTGTTCGAACCGTTCAAACTCAAAGACGTCACCCTGCGCAATCGCATCGCCATACCGCCAATGTGCCAATACATGGCGGATGACGGCATCGTCAACGACTGGCACCTCGTGCACCTGGCCAGTATGGCGCGTGGCGGCGCCGGTTTGCTGGTGGTTGAAGCCACTGCCGTTGCGCCTGAAGGGCGTATCACCCCCGGTTGCGCCGGTCTCTGGAGCGACGCCCACGCCGAGGCCTTCGTGCCCATGGTCAACGCCATCAAGGCCGCCGGCTCGGTGCCAGGCATCCAGATCGGCCATGCCGGTCGCAAGGCCAGCGCCAACCGCCCGTGGGAAGGGGACGACCATATGCCTGCCTCCGATGCGCGCAGCTGGGAAACCATCGCACCGTCGGCCATCGCCTTTGGTGCCAACCTGCCGCAAGTGCCACGCGCCATGACCCTGGACGACATCGCCCGTGTGCGCCAGGACTTCGTCGATGCTGCCCGCCGTGCCCGTGACGCCGGCTTTGAGTGGATCGAACTGCACTTCGCCCACGGTTACCTGGGCCAGAGCTTCTTCTCCGAGCATTCCAACCAGCGCACCGACGCCTACGGTGGCAGCTTCGACAACCGCAGCCGTTTCCTCCTGGAAACCCTGGCCGCCGTGCGCGAAGTCTGGCCGGAGAACCTGCCGCTGACCGCGCGTTTTGGCGTGATCGAATACGACGGCCGTGACGAGCAGACCCTCACCGAATCCATCGAACTGGCCCGCAACTTCAAAGCCGGTGGCCTGGACCTGCTGAGCGTCAGCGTCGGTTTTACCATTCCCGACACCAATATCCCGTGGGGCCCGGCTTTCATGGGCCCGATCGCTGAACGTGTACGTCGTGAAGCCGGTATCCCGGTGACGTCGGCCTGGGGCTTTGGCACACCGCAACTGGCAGAAGGCGCATTGCAGGCCGGGCATCTGGACCTGGTCTCGGTCGGTCGTGCGCACCTGGCTGACCCGCATTGGGCGTACTTTGCGGCCAAGGAACTGGGCGTGGAGAAATCCTCCTGGACCTTGCCTGCGCCTTACGCCCATTGGCTGGAGCGCTATCGCTGATCGGATCCTGACGTCGTATAGCAATCCAACTGTGGGAGGGGGCTTGCTCCCGATAGCAGTGTGGCAGTCACAACATCGGTGTCTGGCACACTGCTATCGGGCGCAAGCCCCCTTCCACATTGAGTTCGCATCAAACTTGCTGCTTATCGATACAAAGTTGTTACCTGAAAAATAGTGAATGAGAATAGATGTCAAACGCGAATGGATTGGTATACCATCCCCGCGAATTTTTGGCAGGTTTGCCGCCCCTTCTGGCTCATTCACTAGGTTCAACATCCATGCGTCGTACCTTGATTTCCCTCTGTGTGCTTCAGGCGTTTTCGCCTTTAACTTGGGCTGAGGTTGTCCCTGCCGACAAAGCCAGTCTTGAGCTGCAAGCCACCAATGTCACGGGCGAGGCGGACTACGAGACGGCTCAAGGGCCGGTCAAGGGCTACCACGCCACACGTTCAGCCAGTGCGACGCGCACCGACACCTCCATTCATGAAACCCCGCAGTCCATCACCGTGGTGTCCAAGGCCGTGGTCGACGACATCGGCGCCACTCGCCTGCAGGACGCGCTGGATTACGCCGGCGGTGTCGGGCGTGCGAACAACTTTGGCGGGCAGGGGTTGACCACGTTCACCGTGCGCGGCTTTACCACCGGCGAGTTCTACCGCAACGGTTTCCCGATCAACCGCGGTTACCCGAACATGCCGGACGCCAACACCATCGAGCGCCTGGAAGTGCTGCGCGGCCCGGCGACCATGCTCTACGGCCGTGGTGATCCGGGCGGCACCTTCAACGTGGTGTCCAAGCAACCGCTGGCCGAACCCACCGTCACCCTCGGCAGCCAGTTGGATGACCAGGGCATGCAGCGCGCCACGCTTGACGCATCGGGCCCACTGGACGAGCAAGGTCGCCTGGCCTATCGCCTGAACGTGGTGGGTGAGGGCGGCGATACCTTCCGTGATCATGTCGAAACCGAGCGCTACGGCGTGACCCCGGTCATCACCTGGCAAGCCACCGACGACACCAAGGTGATTTTCGAAGGCGATTTCATGCGTAACAACCACCCGTTGGACCGTGGCTTGACGCGGTACCCGAACCAAAAAGGTACGCCTTCGCGCGACACCTTCTGGGGGGATAAAGATGTCGGTAAATTGCACAACGACAACAACATGGCTCAGTTGCGTTTCGAACATATGCTCAACGACAACTGGACCCTGGGCGGCGGTATGCAATGGTTGGATGGCACGCTGCAAGGCAACGCGATTGAGGCCAATGGTACGACCAGCCTTAACGCTGACGGCCGCACGCTGCAACGCAACTTCAATTACCGCAAGCTGGAGTGGACCGACAAGGACTACCAGCTCAACTTGACCGGGCACTTCTCTACCGGCGGTTTTGATCACACGTTGCTGACCGGTATCGAGTACGAGGACTACGACTACAAGTCGATCATCCAACGTTCCAGCGCTGCCGTGGGTACTTACCCGATTGATATCTTCGACCCGGTCTACGGCCAGGCGCGTCCACCGTTGACCCGCACGCCGACACATGACAAAGAAAACCTCAAAACCTACGCGGCGTTTGTCCAAGACCAAGTGGCCCTGACCGAGCGTTTGAAAGTGTTGGCCGGTGCGCGTTTCGAACGGTTTGAGCACGATTACGAGAGTTACGTGCCAGGCACTAAAAGCTGGCAAGCCGCTGATAACGCCGTCACCCCACGCGTCGGTGTGATCTACGACCTCACCGACACCGTCGCGGTGTACGCCGACGCCGCGCGCTCGTTCAAGCCCAACACCGGCGCCAGCCGCCAGGGCGGCGGTTTTGCGCCGGAAAAAGGCAAATCCTACGAGATGGGCGTCAAGTGGGAAGCCCTGGATCGCCAGTTGAGCGTCGACGCTGCGATCTACCAGATCGAGAAGAAAAACGTGCTCACCACCGACCCCCAGGACTCGACCTTCAGCGTCGCCGCCGGCCAAGTGCGCAGCCGAGGTTTCGACCTGAATGTGACGGGCAATATCACCCCCGAGTGGCGCGTGATCGGCGGCTATGCCTATGTGGACGCCGAAGTCACCAAGGACAACACCCTGCGCACCGGCACCCGTTTGCTGAACATCCCGCGCAACAGCTTCAGCTTGCTTAACGTCTACGAATTCCAGGACGGCGCCCTCAAAGGCCTGGGGCTGGGGGCGGGCGGCAAATACGTGGATGAGCGCGCCGGGCAGACGTCCAACACCGCGTTCTCGATGGATGCCTACACCGTGGTGGACTTGCTCAGCTACTACAAGGTCAACGACAAAGTGCGCCTGAACCTCGACGTGAAGAACCTGTTCAACCGCGAGTATGAAGAAGGCGCGTTCGGCAACGTCTACGCCTACCCAGGCGAGCCGCGCACCGTGCAGATCGGAATCGCCTACACGCTATGACGGCGTACACCGCTTCAATGTGGGAGGGGGCTTGCTCCCGATAGCGGTGGATCAGTCAACGCAATATTGACCGGTCTACTGCCATCGGGAGCAAGCCCCCTCCCACATGGGGTCCTGGGTATGCCTTGGAGTCAGAGCGGCGTGAGCACGTTCATCACCGTATCCAACGCCACTCGCGTGTCATCCAGCTGCACCAGCGACGCATGCCGTGCCCCGAGGGCGTCACGGTTCTGGATCGCGGTGAGGATCGCCTTGTGCCGGGGCAGGCTCAGGCCCTGGATATCCGGGCGGCGGTTGGTGATGTTGATCGACTCGCGCAACGGCAACGACAGCATGTTGCACATATAAGCGAGCAGGTCGTTGCGGGTGGCATCGGCAATCGCGCGGTGAAAATCCAGGTCGGCCTGCAACAGGTCTTCGTGGGTCTTCGCGGTTTCCATGCCCCGGTAGGCCTGTTCAATGGTTGCGATGTCTTCATCGGTGGCGGTAGTCGCGGCCATGGCGGCGATTTCCGGTTCGAGGATGCGCCGCACACCCGCCAAGGTATTGAAGAACTCACTGTGGGGCGTGGACTGCATCAACCAGGACAACACGTCCGGGTCGAGCAGGTGCCATTTCAACCGGGGCCGCACCACCGCGCCCACCCGAGGCTTGGAATACACCAGGCCCTTGGCGCTGAGCACCCGCGTGGCTTCACGCAGCACCGAACGGCTGACATTGTACTCCTCGCAGAGCGTGGCCTCCATGGGCAGCCGCTCTTCAGGCTTGAAGCGACCGGAAACGATGTGCATGCCCAAGTCCTGAACGATCTGGGCATGCTGGCTCTTGCGCGGCTTGGACGGCTGTTGATCCATAACGACAGGGAGGCTCTGACTTAAATTCGCGGCATCATAGCATCCCAATTAGTGGGAATGCCGGGGGACTTCGGCCCCACGGCACCCTACCAGGAAGTCAAAGTCACAGCCCTGGTCGGCCTGCAGCACATGGTCGATATACAGCTGGCGATAGCCGCCGACGATCAGGTTTTGTGGCGGTTTCAGGTCGGCCATGCGCGCCGCCAGCTCTGCGTCGGGGATGTCCAGATGCAGGCGGCCGTTGGCGCAGTCCAGTTCGATCCAATCACCTTCCTTCACCGTGGCCAACGGCCCGCCGGCAGCGGCTTCGGGCGCCACGTGCAACACCACCGTGCCGTAGGCGGTGCCGCTCATGCGCGCATCGGAAATCCGCACCATATCCGTTACGCCCTGGGCCAGCAGCTTGGCCGGCAAGCCCATGTTGCCGACTTCGGCCATGCCTGGGTAACCCTTGGGCCCGCAGTTTTTCATCACCAGGATCGAGTTGGCGTCCACGTCCAGCTCCGGGTCGTTGATGCGCGCCTTGTACATGTCGAAATTCTCGAACACCACCGCACGGCCACGATGCTGCATCAGCTCCGCGCTGGCGGCGGACGGCTTGAGCACCGCGCCCAACGGGGCGAGGTTACCGCGCAACACGCAGATGCCGCCGTCGGCGCGGATCGGGTTGTCGAGGGTGCGGATCACTTCGTCCTGGCCGTAGATCGGCGAGTCCTTGGTGTTCTCACCCAACGATTTGCCGTTGACGGTCAGGGCATTCGGGTGCGGGATCAGGTTGGCCTCACCGAGGCGACGCAGCACGGCGGGCAGGCCGCCGGCATAGTAGAACTCTTCCATGAGGAAACGCCCTGACGGTTGCAGGTCGACGATGGTCGGCATGCCACGGCCGATGCGGGTCCAGTCGTCCAGGTCCAGTTCGACGCCGATGCGCCCGGCGATGGCTTTCAAGTGAATCACGGCGTTGGTCGAGCCGCCGATGGCCGCATTCACGCGGATCGCGTTTTCAAACGCTTCTTTGGTGAGGATCTTCGACAGTTTCAAGTCTTCGCGCACCATCTCTACCGCACGCATGCCGGACATATGCGCCAGCACATAACGCCGTGCATCCACCGCCGGGATCGCCGCGTTGTGGGGCAGGGAGGTGCCCAATGCCTCGGCCATGCAGGCCATGGTCGACGCGGTGCCCATGGTGTTGCAGGTGCCCGCCGAACGCGACATGCCGCCCTCGGCCGCGAGGAAGTCGTCCAGGGTGATGGTGCCGGCCTTGACCTGTTCACTTAATTGCCACACCACGGTGCCGGAACCGATGTCCTGGCCCTTGTGCTTGCCGTTGAGCATCGGCCCACCGGTCACGACGATGGCCGGTACGTCGCAACTGGCGGCGCCCATCAGCAGGGCGGGGGTGGTCTTGTCGCAGCCGGTCAGCAGCACCACACCGTCAATCGGGTTGCCGCGAATGGCTTCTTCCACGTCCATGCTCGCCAGGTTGCGCGTGAGCATCGCAGTGGGCCGCAGGTTGGATTCGCCGTTGGAGAACACCGGGAACTCCACCGGGAAGCCGCCGGCCTCGATCACGCCACGCTTGACGTGCTCGGCGATCTGGCGGAAATGCGCGTTGCACGGGGTCAGCTCCGACCAGGTGTTGCAGATGCCGATGATCGGCTTGCCATGGAACTGATGGTCGGCAATGCCCTGGTTCTTCATCCAGCTGCGGTACATGAAACCGTTTTTGTCGGCGGTACCAAACCACTGGGCGGAGCGTAGGCCGGGCTTTTTATCAGACATGATCGATTCTCTTATTGTATGACTATATGTTCTATGCGTGCTTAAACATAAGCGCAAAATCGATGCTTTGGAAGAGTTGTTTTGCAAATAGTCCTACTATATAGTCGGTCTCAACTGAGGTATGACCCTGGCGGATTTTCGCGAGAGGCGTCCCCCGAGCTTCTATAAAAACAACAATCGGAGATCGACCCCCATGAGCCAGGAACTGCGGCTTATTCGGCGCATCACGCTGAAACTGATTCCCTTCCTGATCCTGCTGTACCTGATCGCCTACGTGGACCGCTCCGCCGTGGGCTTCGCCAAATTGCACATGGGCGCTGACGTGGGTATCGGTGACGCCGCCTACGGCCTGGGCGCGGGGTTGTTCTTCATTGGCTACTTCCTGTTCGAGATCCCCAGCAACCTGATGCTCGACCGCTTCGGCGCGCGGCGCTGGTTTGCGCGGATCATGATCACCTGGGGCGCCATCACCATCGGCATGGCGTTTGTGCAAGGGCCGCACAGCTTCTACGTGATGCGCTTTCTGCTCGGCGCGGCGGAGGCGGGGTTCTTTCCGGGCGTCCTGTACTACATCACCCAGTGGTTCCCGGTGCGTCATCGCGGCAAGATCCTCGGGCTGTTCATCCTGTCGCAACCCATCGCGATGATGATCACCGGCCCGGTGTCCGGCGGTTTGCTGGGCATGGACGGCATCCTTGGCCTGCACGGCTGGCAGTGGCTGTTCATCGTCATCGGCACCCCGGCGATCCTGCTGACCTGGCCGGTGCTGCGCTACTTGCCGGACGGCCCCAAGCAGGTCAACTGGATGAGCGATGACGAAAAGGCTTGGCTCACCGGCGAACTGGCTAAAGACCTGCAAGCCTACGGCCAGACCCGTCACGGCAACCCGCTGCATGCCCTCAAAGACAAGCGCGTGCTGCTGTTGGCGCTGTTCTACCTGCCGGTGACCCTGAGCATCTACGGCCTGGGCCTGTGGCTGCCGACCCTGATCAAGCAATTCGGCGGCAGCGACCTCACCACCGGCTTTATCTCGGCCGTGCCCTATATCTTCGGCATCATCGGCCTGCTGATCATCCCGCGCAGTTCCGACCGATTGAATGACCGCTACGGCCACCTCGCCGTGCTCTATGTGCTCGGTGCCATCGGCCTGTTCTTCAGTGCCTGGCTGAGTGTGCCGGTGCTGCAAATGGCGGCGCTGTGCCTGGCGGCGTTCGCGATGTTTTCCTGCACGGCGGTGTTCTGGACCCTGCCGGGGCGCTTCTTTGCCGGCGCCAGTGCGGCGGCGGGCATTGCCTTGATCAACTCGGTGGGCAACCTCGGCGGCTACATTGGCCCGTTCGTGATCGGCGCGCTCAAGGAATACACCGGCAACCTGGCTTCGGGCTTGTACTTCCTGTCCGGGGTGATGGTGTTCGGGCTGCTGCTGACCTTCGTGGTCTACCGTGTGCTTGAGCGCAAGCACGTATTGCCTGCCGACCAGTTCGCCGCCAGCGCCCGTGGCGCCACACGTACTTAATCTGGGAGAAGTTTCATGCGTTTAGTTCAGTTCGAATTGCACAACGGTGAGCGCCGCGTCGGCGTGGTGGAAGGCAGCACATTGCGTGAAGTGAACACGGCGCGCAGCGTACGCGAACTGGCCCTGGCCGCCATCGAGGCAGGTATCAAGTTGCAGCAGCAGGTCGAGACCCTCGGCCTGGGCGACAGCCATGACTACGCCGCACTGCTGGCCGACCTGAGAGTCCTGCCGCCGCTGGATCACCCGGACCCGGCCCATATGCTGATCAGCGGCACCGGCCTGACTCACCTGGGCAGTGCCTCGGCACGCGACAAAATGCACCAGGCCGGTGACGACACCGCACTGACCGACACCATGCGCATCTTCAAATGGGGCGTCGAGGGCGGCAAGCCCGCAGCCGGCCAAGCCGGTGTGCAGCCGGAGTGGTTCTACAAGGGCGATGGCAGTATCGTCGTGCGCCCTGGCGAAGCCTTCCCGGTGCCGCCATTTGCCGAAGACGCCGGTGAAGAACCGGAAATTGGCGGCCTTTACGTCATCGGCCCGGACAGCAAGCCCTATCGCCTCGGCTTTGCGGTAGGCAACGAGTTCTCCGACCACATCATGGAGCGCAAGAACTACCTGTACCTGGCCCACTCCAAACTGCGCAGCTGCAGCTACGGTCCCGAGCTGCGCGTGGGCGAATTGCCCCAACACCTGGCCGGCACCAGCCGTATCCTGCGTAACGGCGAGGAAATCTGGCGGAACGAATTCCTCAGTGGCGAGGCCAATATGTGCCACAGCCTGGAAAACCTCGAATACCACCACTTCAAATACCGTCAGTTCCTCAAGCCCGGCGATGTGCATATTCATTTCTTCGGCACCGCCACGCTGTCATTCGCCGACGGTATACGTACCCAACCGGGCGATGTGTTCGAGATCAGCCAAGCCGAGTTCGGCGCGCCGCTGGTCAACCGTGTCGGCAGTGCCGATGCGGCCTTTGAACCCGGTAACGTCATCACCCTTTAAAGGAGACCCCCATGACCCAGTTCCTCGGCCACAACTACATCGGCGGCCAGCGCAGCGCCAACGGCAGCGTCAAGCTGCAAAGCGTCGACGCAGCCACCGGCGAAGCCTTGCCCCAGGACTTCTACCAGGCCACCCCGCAGGAAGTCGACGCCGCCGCCAAGGCCGCCGCGCAGGCCTATCCCGCGTACCGCGCCTTGAGTGCGGCGCGTCGCGCGCAGTTTCTGGACGCGATCGCAGACGAACTGGATGCCCTGAGCGATAACTTCATTGAATTGGTCTGCCGCGAAACCGCATTGCCGGCCGCGCGTATCAAGGGCGAGCGCGGGCGTACCAGTGGCCAGATGCGCCTGTTTGCCACCGTGTTGCGTCGCGGTGATTTCTACGGCGCGCGCATCGACAAAGCGTTGCCCGATCGCCAACCGCTGCCACGTCCGGACCTGCGCCAATACCGCATCGGCCTGGGCCCGGTCGCGGTGTTTGGCGCGAGCAATTTCCCCCTGGCGTTTTCTACGGCGGGCGGCGACACCGCCGCAGCGCTGGCCGCAGGTTGCCCGGTCGTGTTCAAGGCTCACAGCGGCCACATGGCCACGGCGGAACAGGTCGCCAATGCGATCATCCGTGCCGCCGAGGCCACCGAGATGCCGGCCGGCGTATTCAATATGATCTTCGGCGGTGGCGTCGGTGAAGCGCTGGTCAAGCACCCGGCGATCCAGGCGGTCGGCTTTACCGGTTCGCTCAAGGGCGGTCGTGCGTTGTGCGATATGGCCGCGGCGCGCCCGCAACCGATCCCGGTGTTTGCCGAGATGTCGAGCATCAACCCGGTGATCGTATTGCCCCAGGCGTTGCAGGCCAGGGCCGACACCGTTGCCCGCGACCTCACCGCCTCGGTGGTGCAAGGCTGTGGCCAGTTCTGCACCAACCCTGGCTTGGTGATCGGGATTGCTTCGCCAGCCTTCACCGCGTTCACCCAACAGGTGGCGCAACTGATCGGCGAGCAACCGGCGCAAACCATGCTCAATGCCGGCACCCTGAGCAGCTACGGCAAAGGCCTGGAAAAACTCCTGGCGCACCCCGGCATCCAGCACCTGGCGGGCAATGCCCAGGCAGGCAACCAGGCGCAGCCGCAGCTGTTCAAGGCGAATGTGGGCTTGTTGATCGACGGCGATGACGTGCTGCAGGAAGAAGTTTTCGGCCCCACCACCGTGTTTGTCGAAGTGGCTGACCAGGCGCAACTCAGCGCTGCCTTGCATGGCCTGCACGGCCAACTCACCGCCACGATCATTGGCGAGCCGGGCGACTTTCAGCAGTTCGCCGAACTCACGCCACTGCTCGAACAGAAAGTCGGGCGCATCCTGCTCAACGGTTACCCGACCGGTGTGGAAGTCTGCGATTCGATGGTTCACGGCGGGCCGTACCCGGCGACGTCGGATGCCCGTGGCACTTCGGTGGGCACCCTGGCCATCGACCGTTTCCTGCGCCCGGTGTGCTTCCAGAACTACCCGGACAGCCTGCTGCCCGACGCGTTGAAAAACGCTAACCCGTTGCGGATCCAGCGGCTGGTGGATGGCACGCCATCGCGCGATTCGTTGTAAAAAACCAGGAGGCGTCATGTCGTGTACCGCCGTCACCGCGCACCGCGCGCAACTGGGGGAGGGCCCGTTCTGGGACGTGCCCACCCAGGCCCTGTATTGGGTCAACATTGCCGGCAAACAGGCGCTGCGCCTGATGGGCGGGCAGTTGCAGATCTGGCAGTTGCCCGAGCATGTCTCGGCCTTTATCCCGTGTGAAAGCGGCGATGCGTTAGTGACCTTGAGCAGCGGCGTGTACCGGTTGGACCTGGCCACCGAGGCCCTGACCTTGCTGTGCGTGGCCGACCCGCATACGGGCAACCGTGGCAATGAAGCGCGCTGCGATGCCCAGGGCCGGCTGTGGCTGGGCACCATGCAGAACAACATCGGCGAACACGGTGAAGACGTGCCGATCACCCGACGTTCCGGCGGCCTGTTTCGCATCGATGCCGATGCACAGGTGACGCCGTTGCTGAGCGGGCTGGGCATTCCCAACACCTTGCTGTGGAGTGATGACGGCTGCCAGGTGCATTTCGGCGACAGCCTGGATGGCACGCTGTACCGGCATGCGATCCACGCGGACGGCCAGCTCGGTCCGGCGCAAACGTGGTTTGGTCCACACGAGCGCGGCGGGCCGGACGGCTCGGCGATGGATGTTGAAGGCTACCTCTGGAACGCGCGCTGGGACGGCAGTTGCCTGCTGCGCCTCACGCCCGCAGGAGAGGTGGACCGCATCATCGAACTGCCCGTCAGCCGTCCCACCAGTTGCGTATTCGGTGGCCCCAACCTCACCACCCTGTATATCACCAGCGCTGCCAGCCCATTGGATCACCCCCTGGATGGTGCGGTATTGGCCATCGAGGTCGACGTGCCAGGCAAACCCTGTCACCGCTTTGCCGGATAACCCTAATGGGAGTGGGTTCCTTGCCAGCCCGCTTCTAGAGTTCTACCTAAAAACAACAACAAGGAGTCACCCGTATGAATCGTCGTCGTGGTATCCGTTCCCTGTGCTGCGCCGCTGTGGCGGTCTCGGCCATGAGCCTGAGCGGGCTGTTGCTGGCCGCTGAAGAAGTGAAGATCGGTTTTCTGGTCAAGCAGGCTGAAGAGCCGTGGTTCCAGACCGAGTGGGCGTTTGCCGAAAAAGCCGGCAAGGAACATGGCTTCACTGTGATCAAGATCGCCGTGCCCGATGGCGAGAAAACCCTCTCGGCCATCGACAGCCTGGCGGCCAACGGCGCCAAGGGTTTTGTGATCTGCCCGCCGGACGTGTCCCTCGGCCCGGCCATCGTCGCCAAGGCCAAAGCCAATGGGCTGAAAGTCATCGCCGTGGACGACCGCTTCGTCGACGCCAAGGGCGCCTTCATGGAAGACGTGCCGTACCTGGGCATGGCCGCCTTCGAAGTGGGCCAGAAGCAGGGCGCGGCCATGGCGGCTGAAGCGAAAAAACGTGGCTGGGACTGGAAAGACACCTACGCCGTGATCAACACCTTCAACGAACTCGACACCGGCAAGAAACGCACCGACGGCTCGGTCAAGTCCCTGGAGGAAGCCGGCATTCCCAAGGATCACATCCTGTTCACCGCCGCCAAGACCCTGGATGTACCGGGCAGCATGGACGCCACCAACTCGGCCCTGGTCAAGCTGCCCAGCGGCGCGAAAAACCTGATCATCGGCGGCATGAACGACAACACCGTACTCGGCGGCGTGCGCGCCACCGAAAGCGCCGGCTTCAAAGCCGCCAACGTGATCGGTATCGGCATCAATGGCACCGATGCCATCGGCGAACTGAAGAAACCCAACAGCGGCTTCTTCGGCTCCATGCTGCCTAGCCCACATATCGAGGGCTACAACACGGCGCTGATGATGTACGAGTGGGTCACCAAAGGCACCGAGCCACCGAAGTACACCGCCATGGACGAAGTGACCCTGATCACCCGCGAGAACTTCAAGGAAGAACTGACCAAGATCGGGTTGTGGAACTGAGTGTTTGGCATGGCGGCCCCCACAACGGGGCCGCCGGTTTGGTGTGACGAGGTGGTTATGCACGCGCAATTACAGACACACAACGCTGCTGCCCAGTTGAGCTTCAACGGCATCGGCAAAACCTTTCCTGGGGTCAAGGCGCTGGATGGCATCAGCTTCACCGCCTACCCAGGGCAAGTGCACGCCTTGATGGGCGAAAACGGCGCGGGCAAGTCGACGCTGCTGAAAATCCTCGGCGGTGCTTATATCCCCAGCAGTGGCACGCTGCAGATCGGCGAGCAGACCATGGCCTTCAAAAACGCCGCCGACAGCATTGCCAGCGGCGTGGCGGTGATCCACCAGGAACTGCACCTGGTGCCGGAAATGACCGTGGCCGAGAACCTGTTCCTCGGGCATTTGCCGTCGCGTTTCGGTGTGGTCAATCGCAGCCTGTTGCGCCAGCAGGCACTGGCCTGCCTTAAAGGCCTGGCCGATGAAATCGACCCGCAGGAAAAGCTCGGCCGCCTGTCCCTGGGCCAGCGCCAACTGGTGGAAATTGCCAAGGCGCTGTCCCGTGGTGCCCATGTGATTGCCTTTGACGAACCCACCAGCAGCCTCTCGGCGCGCGAGATCGACCGCTTGATGGCGATCATCACGCGCCTGCGCGACGAGGGCAAAGTGGTGCTCTACGTGTCCCACCGCATGGAAGAGGTGTTCCGCATCTGCAACGCCGTGACGGTGTTCAAGGACGGCCGCTACGTGCGCACCTTCGATGACATGAGTGCGCTGACCCACGACCAGTTGGTCACCTGCATGGTCGGCCGCGATATCCAGGACATCTACGACTACCGTCCGCGTGAACAGGGCGAAGTGGCGCTCAAGGTCGACGGTTTGCTCGGCCCAGGCCTGCGTGAGCCGATCAGTTTCAATGTGCGCAAAGGCGAGATCCTCGGCCTGTTCGGGCTGGTGGGCGCCGGACGTACCGAGTTGTTCCGCCTGCTCAGCGGCCTGGAACGTGCCAGCGCCGGTCAACTGGAACTCTGCGGGCAAGCCTTGCAACTGCGCTCACCGCGCGATGCCATCGCCGCCGGTGTGTTGCTGTGCCCGGAAGACCGCAAGAAGGAGGGCATCATCCCGCTGTCCAGCGTGGCGGAGAACATCAATATCAGCGCGCGCGGCGCCCATTCGGCGTTTGGCTGGCTGTTGCGCGACGGCTGGGAAAAACGCAACGCCGACCAGCAGATCCAGGCGATGAAAGTCAAAACGCCGAATGCGGCGCAGAAAATCATGTACCTGTCCGGCGGCAATCAGCAGAAGGCGATCCTGGGACGCTGGCTGTCGATGCCGATGAAAGTCCTGCTGCTGGACGAACCCACGCGTGGCATCGATATCGGCGCCAAGGCCGAGATCTACCAGATCATCCATAACCTCGCGGCCCAAGGCATTGCGGTCATCGTAGTGTCCAGCGACCTGATGGAAGTGATGGGTATCTCCGACCGCATCCTGGTGCTGTGCGAAGGCGCGATGCGCGGCGAACAAACCCGCGAACACGCCACTGAATCCAACCTGCTGCAGCTGGCTTTGCCGCGTAGCCTGGCGAACTGAGAGACGATCATGACAATCCAAAACAATGCGCTGCCGACCGTGCGCAAACCCCTGGACGTGCGTGCACTGCTGGACAACTGGGCCATGCTGCTGGCGGCGGTGAGCATCTTTTTGCTCTGCGCCTTGCTCATCGACAACTTCCTCTCCCCGCTGAACATGCGCGGGCTGGGCCTGGCGATTTCCACCGTGGGCATTGCCGCCTGCACCATGCTGTTCTGCCTGGCGTCGGGGCACTTCGACTTGTCGGTGGGCTCGGTGATTGCCTGCGCCGGGGTGGTCGCGGCGATTGTGATGCGCGATACCGACAGCGTCATGCTGGGCATTGGCGCCGCGCTGCTGATGGGCCTGGTCGTGGGGCTGATCAACGGCATCGTGATCGCCAAGCTGCGGGTCAACGCGTTGATCACCACCTTGGCGACCATGCAGATCGTGCGCGGCCTGGCGTACATCTTTGCCAACGGCAAGGCGGTGGGGGTGTCCCAGGATCAGTTCTTTATCTTCGGCAACGGCCAACTGCTGGGCGTGCCGGTGCCGATCATCATCACGATCCTGTGCTTCATGTTTTTCGGCTGGTTGCTCAACTACACCACCTACGGGCGCAACACCATGGCCATCGGCGGCAACCCGGAAGCGGCGTTGCTCGCGGGGGTGAACGTCGACCGTACCAAGATCCTGATCTTTGCCGTACACGGTGTGATCGGCGCATTGGCCGGGGTGATCCTGGCGTCACGCATGACCTCGGGCCAGCCGATGATCGGGCAGGGTTTTGAACTGACCGTGATCTCGGCCTGCGTGCTGGGCGGGGTATCGTTGAGCGGTGGGGTCGGGATGATCCGTCATGTGATCGCCGGGGTGTTGATTTTGGCGATCATCGAGAATGCGATGAACCTGAAGAACATCGACACCTTCTACCAGTACGTGATCCGTGGCTCGATCCTGCTGCTGGCCGTGGTCATCGACCGCATGAAACAACGCTGAGTCATGCCGTGTGAGGATTAAATGTGGGAGGGGGCTTACCCCCTCCCACATGTTTAGTTTGCGGAGAATTTGAAGACGGTGCTCTGGGTGTAGGTTTGCCCTGGGTTCAGGCGGGTGGAGGCAAATGTCGGTTGGTTAGGCGCATCCGGAAAGTGCTGGGTCTCCAAGGTGAAACCACTCCAGTGCAGGTAGGTCTTCCCAGCCTTGCCCTTCACCGAACCGTCGAGGAAGTTACTGGTATAGAACTGCACCCCTGGCTCGCTGGTGTACAGCTGCAAGCGCCGACCTGACTCAGGATCATGCACCTCGGCGGCCAATTGCTTGACGTCGCCTTTGGTGTCCAGCGCCCAGTTGAAGTCAAACCCGCCTTGTTTCGGCTCGGCAAATTTGAGCTGCGGATGATCCTCCTTGATGTGCTGGCCGATCGGCGTCGGTTTGAGGAAGTCCATCGGCGTGCCCTTGACGGGGGCCAGTTCGCCGGTCGGAATCAAGGTGGCATTCACCGGGGTGTAATGGCTGGCATGCAAGGTGGCGACCTGCTTGAGAATGTCGCCATTCCCCGCGCCGGCGAGGTTGAAGTAGCTGTGGTTGGTGAGGTTGAGCACTGTGGGTTTGTCGGTGGTGGCCTTGTAGTCGATGTGCAGTTCGTTTTTATCGTTGAGGCGATAGGTGACTTCGGTTTTCAGGTTGCCGGGGAAGCCCATTTCACCGTCCTTGGACAGGTAGGTGAGGGTGACGCCGACCGAGTCCTTGGATTTGACGGGCGAGGCCTTCCAAACGTGCTTGTCGAAGCCTTGTGCGCCGCCGTGCAGCGAGTTGGGGCCGTCGTTGAGTGGCACCTGGTAGCGCTTGCCGTCGAGCTCAAAGGCACCGCCCGCGAGGCGATTGCCGAAACGCCCGATGGTCGCACCGAAAAACGCGGTGCCAGCCTGGTAGCCCTGCACGTCGTCGAAGCCGAGTACCACGTCGTCGACCTTGCCGTTTTTATCCGGCACTTTCAGCGACTGCAGCACGCCGCCGTAGGTGATCACCGTGGCTTGCATGCCGTGGCTGTTGCGCAAGATGTACTGTTCGACGGCGGTGCCGTCGTTGGTTTTACCAAACGGTTTGTGTTCGCTGGTGAGCCCTGCGGCCTGGGCGCCGCCACTGGCGATCAGCAAGGACATGGCCAGGCCCGAGAGCAGGTATCGAGGGTGCTTCATGATCGAACTTCCTTTTGTTGTTTTGAGTGGAATAGTTCTACTAATGTGCGATATTTTGTCGATAAGACAGCGAATTTATAGCCTTTAACGCCGTATTTGCAAAATAAAATAAGACTAATTGAGCGAGGCACCTGTTCTATGAGCACTCAACACGCCGTTTACCCCGACCTTGAAGGCAAGACCGTCCTGATTTCCGGAGGCGCCTCGGGCATTGGTGAATTCATGGTGCGCGCCTTCGCTGCGCAAGGCGCCAAAGTCGGGTTTGTGGACCGCGCGCAAAGCCAGGGCGAACGCCTGGCGGCGCTGCTCAGTTCGCGCGGGCACACCGTGGAGTTCGTGAACTGCGACATCACCGATGAAATCGCCTACAAGGCGGCCATCGGGCGTTTCGAACACTCCCTTGGGCCGATCACCGTGCTGGTGAACAACGCCGCCAATGACGTGCGCCACACCCTGGAAGAAGTCGACTCGGAGATGTTCGACCGGCTGATCTCCGTCAACCTCAAGCACGCCTTCCTGGCCGCCAAGGCCGTGGTGCCGATGATGAAAGGCGCGGGCGGCGGGGCGATCATCAACCTCGGCTCGGTCGGCTGGATGATGGCTTCCGCCGGCTACCCGGTGTACGCTGCCAGCAAAGCCGCCGCCCACGGCATGACCCGCGCCCTGGCCCGGGAACTGGGGCCGAGCCGCATCCGTGTGAACACGCTGGTGCCGGGTTGGGTGATGACCGAGAAACAACTGGCGATGTGGGTCGATGATGCCGCCAAGGAACTGATCAGCCGCAGCCAGTGCCTGCCGGGCAGTGTGCTGCCGGAGCACATCGCCAATATGGCGCTGTTTCTCGCCTCTGACGCCTCGGCGATGTGTTCGGCGCAGAACTTTATTGTGGATGGCGGCTGGGTCTGAGCCGGGCTGCACAGGCCGAATGTGGGAGGGGGCTTGCCAGTTAAGAAGCAGCAAGAGCGAAAAGTACCCCGTGGCGAGGGAGCTTGCTCCCGCTGGACTGCGCAGCAGTCCCAGTCTTTTGAAACAAAGAGCTGGGGCCGCTTCGCGACCCAGCGGGAGCAAGCTCCCTCGCCACAGGTACGGTGCTCATCCTTAACTGACTGGCATTAGGGCAAGCCCCCTCCCACATTGGATAGGGGGGGTTATTCGATCGGGTACTTCTTGAAAGCCGGGTGCTGTTCCAGGCGCTCGGCATGGCGCTTGAGGTTGGGAAACGCACCCGCCTTGACCACCGACGCCACGGTGAACTGGCTGAACGTGGGAGAGGGCCTGCCCTAATGCCAGTCAGTTAAGAAGCAGCAAGAGCGAAAAGTACCCCGTGGCGAGGGAGCTTGCTCCCGCTGGACTGCGCAGCAGTCCCAGTCTTTTGAAACAAAGAGCTGGGGCCGCTTCGCGACCCAGCGGGAGCAAGCTCCCTCGCCACAGGTACGGTGCTCATCCTTAACTGACTGGCATTAGGGCAAGCCCCCTCCCACATTGGATAGGGGGTGTTTATTCGATCGGGTACTTCTTGAAAGCCGGGTGCTGTTCGAGGCGCTCGGCATGGCGCTTGAGGTTGGGAAACGCATCCGCCTTGACCACCGACGCCACGGTGAATTGGCTGAACGACCAGGCCACTGCCGCGGTAATCGAGGCCTGGCTCAGTGCTTCACTGTCGCTCAGCTGTTTTTCCAATAACGAATAAGCGGCCAGCAACTGCCCGCTGACGCGGTCGAGCCAGGGCGCATGCAGCTTCTCGGCCGGGCGCAGGTTGTGTTCATAGACGATCTGCACGCTTTTCTCACAGGCCGCCAGGGCCAGCCCGAGTGTTTGCAGGTCGCGGGCACGCGCGGCGGGTTGCGACGGGAGCAGCTTTTTATCCGCCGGGGCCAGGGTTTCCAGGTAGTCCAGGATCAGGCTGGAGTCCATCAGCACCGTGCCATCGTCCAGCACCAGCGTCGGCGCCTTGACCACCGGGTTGATCTGGGAAAACTCGGTGAACGTGCGGAACACCGACAGCGGCTCATGCACAAAATCCACCCCGTATAACTCCAGGGAAATGGCCACGCGGCGTACGTAGGGCGAGTCCAGCATACCGATCAGTTTCATGAAGCCTCCATTGCTCACAAGGTGATGGGCTCAAGAGATTAAGGGCGCGGGGTCGACGGGCGCAATGGCCTCGCGCAGGGACTGATACGCCTCCACCAATTGCTCCAGGCTGAACGCCAGGTTGCGTCCGCTCGGGTTGGGCAACACCCACACCGACGCACCGCCCAGCCGCTGCGGCTGCAACCCCCAGCCGATCTCGCGTTGACCGGACAGCGCGCTGTAGCCGGCCTTGCCGAGAAATGCCACGAAACGCGGTGCGTGGCGGTGGATTTTCTGTTCAAACGCTGCCGCCGCGTCGGTGAATTCATGCCGTGCCAGCTCGCCCGCGCTCGCGGTAGGGCGCTCGACCACGGTGGTCAAGCCGCAGTGATAGTCCAGTAACGTACGGCCGTCCTCCGGGCGGATTTCTTGGGGCGTGAAGCCCGCCCGGTGCAAGGTGCGCCAGAAGCGATTGCTGCGATTGGCAAAGTGCAGGCCCAGGGCGGCGGAGCCCTTGCCGGGGTTGATGCCGCAGAACACCACGTCCAGGCGGTCGGCCAGGATGTCGTCGAGGCGAGCGTTCATGCCGGGCTCCGCAGGGTGTGGCGGCTGGCCCCCGGTGGCTGGCCGGTGATGCGCTTGAATGCACGGCTGAACGCCGCCTGGGAGGTGTAGCCCAGGCGCAGTGCGACGTCTTCGATGGGCAACCGCTCCAGGGTCAGCCATTGGCTGGCCAGGCGCATGCGCAGTTCCGTCACGTAGCGCAAGGGTGGGATACCCAGGGTGGCCTGGAAGCGCTCGGCGAACACCGAACGGGAGGTGTGACAGTGCGCGGCCAGCTCGGCCACGCTCCAAGCGCGGCCGGGTTGCTGGTGCAGGGCGAGCAGGGCACCGGCCAACCGTGCGTCGCGCAGCGCCGCCACCAGCCCCGACGCATTGCCGCAGGCGCATTCCACCCAGCCGCGCACGATCATCGCGGCCACCACATCGGCCAGGCGCGCGAGGATGCCGGAGTAGCCGACGCGAGCGGCGCTGACTTCGCGTTCCATCACCGCCAGGATCGGCATCAGGCCGGGGTAACGCTGGCCCTGGGCGTCGATCAGCATCAAGGCCGGCATCAGGCTGCCGAGCCCCTGGATACTGCCAAGCTCGAACGCCATGCAGGCGCTGAACAGCAAGGTGCTCGGGAGCGTGTCGGGCGATGCATCCACCGCGCAGACGGTCTCGCCTAGCGGCGTGGCGTCAAAGCCCTTGATGTCCTGCACCGGCCCGTCCGCGGTGGATGACAGCGCATGGGCGCCGCCGTGGGAGATGAACACCGCATTGCCCGCCGACAACTCAAACAGGCTGCCGTCGTCGGTACGCAGGGTGGCCGTCCCTGCAGCCAGGAAGTGGAAATAGGCGTGTCCAGGTTTGGCCTCAAAGCCCATGCCGAAGCTCGGCCCGGCCTGGATGCGCCGGTACTGCACCCCGCGCAGGCGCATGCCGCGCAGCAGCTCGTCGATAAGGTCGGAGGACAGGTTGAAGGGGGCCGCTGTCGTCATGTTCGGGGTTTCGGTCAAAAACTCAAGGGTTTGCATCATAGATCATCCGATGTGACGAACCTAGACTGGCCGTCGCGCTAATTTCCCGAGGATGTCGTGTGATGAATGATTGTGTAGCTCAACCCTCTGTCCATTCGCAGGCGGAGCCCACAGACCCGGCCTGGATGGCAGTATTTTCCCTGGCCATGGGGGTGTTCGGATTGTTGACGGCGGAATACCTGCCGGCCAGCCTGTTGACGCCGATGGCGATGGACCTTGGCGTGTCAGAGGCGCTCGCCGGCCAGGCGGTGACCGTGACGGCCGTGGTGGCGTTGTTCGCCGGGTTGCTGGTGCCCGGCCTGACGCGTGGCATCGACCGACGCGTGGTGCTGTTGGGTTTTTCCTTGCTGATGATTGCGTCCAACCTGTTGGTGGCGCTCTCTTCCAGCCTGGCGGTGCTGCTGTTGATGCGCATCCTGCTGGGCGTCGCCCTGGGCGGTTTCTGGAGCATGGCGGCAGCGGTGGCGATGCGCCTGGTGCCGGCGGCGCTGCTGCCCCGTGCGCTGTCGATCATCTTCAGTGGCATTGCGGTGGGCACGGTGGTCGCCGTGCCGCTGGGCAGCTTCCTTGGTGGTTTGTATGGCTGGCGCAGTGCGTTCGTCGCCGCAGCCGCCGTCGGTGTGATCACGCTGGCGTTCCAGCTGTTCACACTGCCACGCCTGGCCCCCACGGGCACCGCACGTTTGCGCACGATACTGGATGTGCTGCGGCGTCCGGGCATCGCCATCGGCATGTTTGGCTGCGTATTGGTGCACACCGGGCATTTCGCGCTGTTCACCTACATCCGGCCATTCCTGGAAAGCACCACAGGCGTGGGCACCGAAGGGCTGGCCTTGATGCTGCTGGGGTTCGGCGCCGCCAACTTCGTCGGCACGCTGTTGGCCGGATGGATGCTGGTGCGTTATCCACGCGGCACGTTGGTGCTGATGCCGATCTTGGTGGGCGTCGCGGCGCTCGCCCTGGTGCTGCTGCCGGCCTCGCTGCCGAGCCAGGCGTTGCTGCTGGCGCTGTGGGGCATGGCCTTTGGCGGGGTGCCGGTGGCGTGGTCGAACTGGGTGGCCCGCGCGGTGCCGGATCAAGCTGAAAGTGCCGGTGGCATGGTGGTGGCGTCGGTGCAATCCGCTATTGCGGCAGGGGCTGCGGGGGGGGGCGTGATGTTCAGCCTCAGCGGTATCGACGGCGTGTTTATCGGTGCCGGTGTCTTGATGCTGCTGGCCGCCTTGTTGATCGCGTTACGGGTGCAGGTGCCTCGGCAGCATGCGGCGGCGGGTAAAGCGCTGCAGGTGTGACGCGCCATCAACCTTTGGTTTAGTCTGGAGCGCTTCGCTGATCGCAAGCACGCCTGGAGCAGTAAGCATGACCGATTACGTACCCCCAACAGTGTGGACCTGGGACACCGAAAACGGCGGCACCTTCGCCAGTATCAACCGACCCATCGCCGGCGCCACCCATGACAAGGCACTGCCGGTGGGCAAGCACCCGCTGCAGCTGTACTCCTTGGCCACGCCCAATGGACAGAAGGTCACGATCCTGCTGGAGGAGTTGCTCGCGCTGGGCCACACCGGTGCGGAATACGACGCCTGGCTGATCAAGATCGGCGACGGTGACCAGTTCGGCAGTGGCTTTGTCGGGGTCAACCCGAACTCCAAGATCCCGGCCCTGCTGGACCGCAGCGGCGCCACGCCGATTCGGGTGTTCGAGTCGGGCGCGATTTTGCAGTACCTGGCGGAAAAATTCGGTGCGTTCTTCCCGACTGAGCCTGCGGCGCGTGCGGAATGCCTGTCGTGGTTGTTCTGGCAGATGGGCAGCGCGCCGTACCTGGGCGGTGGCTTCGGGCACTTCTATGCGTATGCGCCGAGCAAAATGGAATACGCGATCAACCGCTTCGCCATGGAGACCAAGCGTCAGCTCGACGTACTCGACCAGCGCCTGGCAGTGAGCGAGTACATTGCGGGTGATGAATACACCATCGCCGATATCGCGATCTGGCCCTGGTATGGCGGGTTGGTCAAAGGCCGCTTGTATGGCGCGGCGCAGTTCCTGTCGGTGCATGAGTACACGCACGTGTTGCGCTGGGCGGACGCGATCGAAGCGCGGCCGGCGGTGCAGCGGGGGCGGCGGGTGAACCGGGTGTCTGGCGAGGAACAGTTACCCGAACGGCATGACGCAAGCGACCTGGACTGAGTGTGGGAGGGGGCTTGCTCCCGATAGCGGTGGGTCAGGCACGGATGTATCAACTGACCCACCCTCATCGGGAGCAAGCCCCCTCCCACAGTGTGCGCTGGGTACGACAGGCTATCTGTAGCGCTGCTCAAACACCGCCACCTGCTCGGGCTTGATCAGTTCGAACGGCACCCACACCTCCGGCTCAATCGGCTCACCCTTGATCATCCGCACCGCGGCGTGCACCGCCTGGGTCGCCTGGGCTTTCGGGTCCTGGAACACCGACGCCGTGAGCATCCCACGCTTGATCGCCGCCAGGCCGTCGGGCAAACCATCGATGCCGACAATCGCGATCTCGCCCTTGGTTTTGCCGGCCTGCTGCAAGGCCATGGCCGCGCCAATCGCCATTTCATCGTTATTGGCCACGATGGCATCGAACTGGGTGCCCGCCAGCAGCCAGTTGCTGGTCAGGTCCATGCCCTTGCTGCGTTGCCATTCGGCGCTTTGCTGCTCGACCACCTTGATACCGGGAAAATCCTTGAGCACCTGTTTGGCGCCTTCGGTGCGGTCATGGGTGGCGTTCTGCGCGAGGTCGCCCATGATGATCGCCACATTGCCCTTGCCGCCGAGCTTTTCCGCCAGGTAGCGCATCTGCAACTGCCCGGCTTCGATGTCGTTGGAGGCCACGGTGACCACGCCCTTGGGCAGGGTGCGTTCGTCCGGGTGACGGTTGACGTACACCAGCGGTGTCTTCGCCGCCACGGCGGCGCGGGTCATGTTGGCGGTGGCGGCGGTGTCCACCGGCAGTACGATCACCGCGTCGACCTTCTGGTTGAGGAAACCTTCGACCTGATTGAGCTGGCGCACCACATCGCCCTGGGCGTCTTCGAACTGGATCTGCACATCCTGCTGCTTGGCGGCGGCTTCCAGGCCGGTGCGCACGTAGGTCATGAAGTTATCGTCGACCCGGGCAATGCTCACGCCGATGCGATAGGCGGCGAAGGTCCATTGGCTGAACAGCAACACCAGCGTGGCAACGATCAATGAATAGCGGTTCATAAGGGTGTTCCTTTTATTGTTATAGGGTGAACGCTTGGCGAAATCGCTCCAGGGCCAACTCGCTGTCGCCGCTGGCCCAGCCTTCCAGGCCGACCACGCCGCGGTAGCCCATGGCGTGCAGGGCCCTGGCTATGGCTGGGTAGTGGATTTCACCGGTGCCGGGCTCCTGGCGTCCCGGCACGTCGGCCACCTGGATTTCACCGATGTGTGTACCGGCGCGCTGGATCAGCTCGATCAGGTTTCCTTCGCCGATCTGCGCGTGGTACAGGTCCAGGTTCATCTTCAAGTGGGGGCTGCCCACGGCCTCGACCAGCGCCAGGGTGTCGTCGGCGCGGGCAAAGGGCGTGCCGGGGTGGTCGACCTCGGTGTTGAGGTTTTCCAGCAGGAACACACGGCCGGCGTCTTCCCCCAGGCGGGCGATTTTTTCCAGGGTCTTGCAGGCGCTCAGCCACATGCGGCCGGTGGTCTGGCTCACGGGTTGAACGGGCAGGCCGCCGTCACCCAGGCCGGTACCGTGCAGGTTGAGGCTGGGGCAATTCAATTGCTCGGCGACCCCTAAGGATTCGCGGGCGCTGTCGAGCAACTGGCGGATGCCGTCGGGGTCGGTGAGGGTGCCGCTGATGTAGCCGGTCATGGACGTAAAGTCGGCACCGGTGGCGGCGAGGGCGGCGATGTCCTTGTGGGTCCAGTTCCAGATTTCAACGCTGAAGCCCAGCGCATGAATACGCTGTACGCGCTCGATGAAGGGCTGGTCGAGAAACACCATCTCCGCGCTGATCGCGAGCTTGAACGGGCTCATAGGGTCACCGCCTTGCCCGTTTCGAACGATTCGATACAGGCACGGGCAATCGCCAGCGCCGCGCGTGCGTCTTCACCGCTGGCCAGGGGCTTGGCGCCGCTGCGCAGGCAATCGACAAAGTGGTTGAGCTCGGCGATGTAGGCGTCGCGCAACAGGTCGGTGTCCATGCGCTGGGTGTCGGCCTGGATGCCTTGGGCGAGGTAGCGCACCAAGTCGGACTCGTTAAGGCTGCCCATGCTCAGCATGCCGGCGCTGCCGAACACTTCGCCGCGCACGTCGTAGCCATACACGGCCTGGAAATTGGCTTCGGCAGTGGCGATGGCGCCGTTGTCGAAGCGGATCGCAACCACCGCGGTGTCGAGGAAGCCTTTGTTTTTGTAATCGGGCGCGATCAGTGCGTCAGCCATCACGTACACCTGCACCGCCTCGGCGCCGGGATTGAGGTAGCGCAGCGTGTCGAAATCGTGGATCAGGGTCTCGAGGAAGATCACCCATTGCGGCGAAGCGGCCGGGTTGTTCAGCGCCGGGTCGCGGGTCAGCGAGCGCAGCAGCTGCGGGGTGCCGATGCGGCCGGCGGCGACGTCGAGGTGCGCGGTGCGAAAGCTCTTGGCGAAACGCCGGTTGAAACCGACCTGCAGCGGCACCCGCGCATCGGCCGCGGCCGCGATGGCACGGTCGGCCTCATCCAGGGTGATGGCCATGGGTTTTTCGCAGAAGATCCCTTTGCCCGCGCGGGCGGCGCTGATCACCAGCTCGGCGTGGCTGCGGGCGGGGGCGGCGATGAGTACGCCGTCGATGTCCGGGTCGTCGAGCAATTGTTGAGGGTCGGTGTAAACCTTGCTCACGCCCAGTTCAGCGGCGAGGCGGGCGGCCTGGCCTGGCGTTGGGTCGGCAATCGCCGCCAGGCTGGCGCCGGGGATATGCCGAGCGGCGGTCAGGCCGTGGAAGCTGCCCATGCGACCGGCACCGATCAAACCCAGGCGGATGTGCTGTGTACTCATGAAATAACCCCTTGTTGTTATTGGCCCCAGGACGGTCCTGGTGGGCTAAGGGGTAGGAGCAAGGCCTGTGCCAATTCATAACTCATTGATAAATAGCGATTTATTATTATTCATAAGCGAAAAGTGTTCATTTAATGAACATGTCTATACTGACATGTCAAAAACATGAACATGGATACCGCCCCAATGAGCATGGCGTTCAGCGTGCAAGACCTCGACTACCTCACAGCCCTTGGGCCTGCTGCGTTGAATGATGGCCCGGTGGCCACGCTGGAGCAGGCCTGGCGCGACTGCCTGGCCGGTCAGGTCGAGCGCCCGGCGCACGTGCGCCAAGTGATCTGGGATTCGTGGCGGCGCAGCGTCGCGGCCGGTATTGACCCGGCAGACAACGCGTACCGCTTCGTGGCCGCCGAAACCCTGGCCGCCACCCAGGCCACCCACCGCGTGCTGATCGCCGCCGCCGCGCAAGTCATGCGAGGCTTGCTGGCCTACAACCCGCGCGGCCATATCAACCTTACCGATGCCGACGGCACCACCCTGTATTTCTGCGGGCTGGACATCACCCCCGTGGGCAGTCGTCTGCTGGAATCGGTACAAGGCACCAACTGCACCGGCCTGGCGCTGGCCGAAGATCGCCTGGTGTACGTGCTGGCCGAGGAAAACTTCGGTATCGGCCTGCGCCAGCGCCGCATGCACTGCGCCGCTGCGCCGATCAAGAATGCTCAAGGCCAGACCCTGGCCATGCTGACCCTCACCGCCGAGCCCGGCTGGTTTCACTTCCATACCCTCGGCACGGTGCAGGCTGCGGCCGACGCCGTATCGCGGCAGATGGCCCTGCAAGGTCTGTTGGAAGAACAGCAAACCGTCCTCGAAGTGCTCAACGAAGGCCTGGTGGTGCTGGATGAGCGTGGCTGCATCAAGGCGCTCAACCGCTATGCCCGGCACCTGTTCGGGGTGGGGCTGGAGCTGATCGGTCAGCCGTTTCAGCAGTTGGGGCGCAGCGAATTGAGCGACTCGATGGGCGAGGCCGTTCGCGACCTCGACTGCACCTTCCACCTGCACAACCGCAGCCAACTCGCCTGCCTGGTCTCGGTGTGCCCGCTGGAGCAGGGCGGGGTGATCGTGTCACTGCGGGAGAACCGCCGCATCCGCGAAATCACCCGACGCCTCATCGGCACCCAGGCCAGCTACACCTTCGACACCATCCAGGGGCACTCGCGGGCGATCCAGGACGCGCTGCACCTGGGGCGCATCGCCAGTCGCAGTGATTCCACCACGCTGATCCTGGGTGAAAGCGGCACCGGCAAGGAGCTGTTCGCCCAGGCCATCCACAACGGCAGCGACCGCTGCAACGGCCCGTTTGTGGCGGTCAACTGCGGCGCGATTCCACGCGACCTGGTGCAAAGCGAGCTGTTCGGGCATGTCGAAGGCGCGTTTACCGGCTCGGCGCGTGGCGGCTCGGCGGGTAAGTTTGAACTGGCGGATGGCGGTACGATTTTTCTGGATGAGATTGGCGACATGTCCTTCGATGCCCAGGTGAGCTTGCTGCGGGTGTTGCAGGAAGGTGAGATCACCCGTGTCGGCGCGAAAAATTCGCGGCAAGTGGACGTGCGCATCATCGCCGCCACCCACCGCAACCTCAGCCAGGCAGTAGCGGAAGGCGCGTTTCGCGAAGACCTCTACTACCGCCTCAACGTGCTCAACCTGACCGTGCCGCCACTGCGCATGCGCCGTGAAGACATTCCGCTGCTGGCGCGGCACTTTCTAGCCCGCTGTGCGCGCTCGTTGCGTAAGTCGGTGCAGGGCTTTTCACCGGAGGCGATGGCATTGCTCTCGGCCTATGGCTGGCCGGGCAATGTGCGCGAGTTGGAAAACAGCATCGAGCGGGCGACCAACTTGGCGACGGGGGCGCTGATCGAACCGGTGGACCTGCCCTTGGAAAACCGCCAACGCGCCCTGCTGCGCGGCTACGAACCGCACCCTGCCCAGGACCTGAGCAGCCACGAAATGCACGCCATCGTCGCCGCGCTTAAAAGCACCGGTGGCAATATCCGCCTGGCTGCGCGGCAACTGAACGTGTCGCGGGGCGGGCTGTACAACAAGATGAGTCGGTTTGGGCTGAATGCCGGGGATTTTCGTGGCGACTGAGATTTAAGTCTGGCGCAGTTCAAATGTGGGAGGGGGCTTGCTCCCGCCGGTGGCCTGACAGCTGACCACAATCTAACTGTTACCTCGCGATCCAAATGTGGGAGGGGCTTGCCCCCGATAGCGGTGTGTCAGTCGATTCATCAGGTGACTGATTCAGCGCCATCGGGGCCTGGGTATCTACACAATTCTGGGGCTGGCGCTGGACCTGTGGGAGGGGGCTTGCTCCCGCCGGCGGCCTGACAGCTGACCGCCATCTAACTGTTAGGCTGCGATCCAAATGTGGGAGGGGGCTTGCCCCCGATAGCGGTGTGTCAGTCGATTCATCAGGTGACTGATTCAGCGCCATCGGGGCCTCGGTATCTACACAATTCTGGGTATGGCGCAGGACCTGTGGCGAGGGAGCTTGCTCCCGTGGCGGCCTGACAGTCGAGCTCCCTCTAACGGTTAGGCTGCGATCCCAATGTGGGAGGGGGCTTGCCCCCGATAGCGGTGTGTCAGTCGATTCATCTGGTGACTGATTCAGCGCCATCGGGGCCTCGGTATCTACACAATTCTGGGTATGGCGCTGGATCTGTGGCGAGGGAGCTTGCTCCCGCCGGCGGCCTTGCAGACGACCAGGATGTTGGATCAGACCGGGTACATAGCCGTTATTTAGGTAACGGCTGCTATGGGTTCCGCCCTTACGGCGGCTCACTTTTGAAGAGCGCAAAAGTAAGCAAAACGCTCTTGCCCCAACACTCGGCACCTCGCTCACGCTCGGTGTGCCCGTAATCCGACAGGTATTTGGGGGGCCGCCGCCACGCGCCATCCATGGCGCGGGGCGGCTAAACCGGCATCCCTGCCGGTTTACCCCCCAAATCCCTGCCGAATTCCGGCCAGCGTGGTTGACGGGGCGCCTCAGATCAAAAGCGGGATCAAGATCAAGAGCGGCTCGCTTCGCATCGTGGTTAGCGTTGGTTGCTACAGCGTTGTGTCGGTACCTATGGCCATCGCAGGCAAGCCAGCTCTCGCAGGGTTAATCGTATTTAGGTGGTTGTCTTGGGGGGCGTCAGGCACTCGATGGAGCGATCCACGGTGGTCTTGGCAATCTCCAGTAAATGCCACACCGCCAGGATCTTCGCCCGCTCGGGATTATCCAGTGTCTCTCCACAATCCAGCGCGGTCGCCGATGCACTGTCGAGCAAGCTGGCGGTGTAGAGCAGAGCGTCTTCGAAGCTCAGGTCTTCGTTGATGGAGTGAAAGCCCTGGGTGGGCAGGTAGTGATCGATGGCGCGGTTGAAGGCGGCGCGGTCTTTGGTGGGGTCGTTTGCGTCTTTGTTCATTGTTTAGCTTCCTTTTGGACTCAGGGAGCCGAACCTTCCGCGACTAAACGTAGGGTGGCGGCTGTACGCAGGTTAGTCGACCGGCCAAAAGGCAAAATCCGGCGCACCCAAGGGCGCCCTGCGCACAGCCACCATTAAACCTCATGGAGGATCATGCGCCTTTTGGAATACCGGGCGACTAAACCCGATCACTGAATTGGCGGCGACGGACCGCAGACTAGCCACCGATTCCAGCAGGCACAAGGCGGCGAGGATTGTCTAGGAAACGTCCTGCAATTAAAAGGGACCTGCCTTGCTGGCCCTTTACAAACCATGACCAAATGCCACTAACCGCTCGCTGGCGGGTCGTCTCGCAGGCCTATGGCTTCAACTGTTTCCATTCAATGGCAAAGCGTGCCAGGTATTTGGTGGTGGTCGCTTCACCACGCCGCACATGAGCGACCATCTGCACAGCAATATGCAGGTGGTCCAACGCTTCCTGCCCGTGGTGATCGAGTGCCGCGCCCGCTAGAGGTTCTCCGACGTCACAATCTGCGGCGATATATACACCCGATGCCGCACCGGATCGAACCCCTCGGTGCGCTCCCGTTCCTCACTCTGCAAGGCCACCAGCAACTGCACCAGTGCGGTCGCCGTCTGCCCCGGCTGCGAATCCATCACCACATCGATCAACCCCTGGCGCAGCGCCTGGCGTGACAGCTCGGTCGACTCCTGCAAGATGCAGCACAGCGCCGGTCGCTTGGGCAACTGCGCCAGGGCGCTGATGATGCCGTCACCGCCGCCGCCCACCACGCACAGGCCGCGCAGGTCGCTGTGGCGGCTGATCAGGTCGAGAGTGGCTTCCTCGGTGATGTCGCAGTTGTCCAGGTTGATCAACGGCTCCAGCGGCTTGAGCCCCGGCGCGTGTTCGGCCAGGTAGCTGTGCAGGCCTTCGACCCGCGCCTGGTGGCCGAGAAAACGATGGCCGCCGAGCAGGATCCCCACGCTGCCTTTGCGCGCGCCGCCCGTGCGCGCGAGCAACCAGCCCATGGTGCGGCCGACCACGTGGTTGTCCTGGCCCACGTAGGGCTCCAGGGCTTGCTCGTGGATATCCGAGAGCAGGGCGACCACGGGCACGCCGGCTTCGCGGATCTGCTTGAGGCAGGCGTTGATCAGCGGATGGGCAAAGCTGACCACCGCGAGGCCATCGCATTGCACGGCCAACTGTTCGATCTGCGCAACGATAGCGCTGGGGGTGCGATCCACGATGTATTCGAACTGGCACGTCAGGTTGGCCGTGGCGTGATGCTGCGCCGCGGTGCTGATCGACTGCGCCAGGTTGGCATAGAACGCTTGGGCGGTCCCCAGCAAGAGGATGCCGAAACGATAAGTCGGTCGACGTTCGCGAATGCGCTGGCCGATCAGCCGCGCGGCAAAATAGCCCACGGCCTCGGCGGCCTGGAACACCTGCTCGGCGGTGTCCGGGTTGACCGGCGCACGCGCATTCAATACGCGGTCGACGGTGGCCACACTCAGCCCTGCATGGGCGGCAACGGTGGCGATGGTTGGGCGTTTATTGTTGTTCATGACAAGCCCTTTGAACGTCTTGATAGAAAACTATCAAGCTCCGCTAGGCCTGGATGATAGCTTGATAGGGAATGGAATCAAGGCCTTGAGGGGGATTTACCGGTTCTCTATGGTGGGTTTCGTAAAGCACTAGAAACCACCGCTTGCGGAGAACAATAACAATGCCTGAACACACCGCTCACACCGCCCGCCGCGACTACAGCCTCACCGGCCCCGAAGCCGCCCGCGCCGCTGAAAAAGGCCTGGTCTCGGCCAACTGGTACCAGTCGCCCATCTCGCGTAAACGCATGAAAGAACTGATGCAGCGCCGTGACGGCCCGGCCTTGCTCGACACCGCCATCTGGGTGGTCGCGCTGTTGGCCGCAGGCTTCGGGGCTTATTGGTTCTGGGGCACTTGGGCCTGCGTGCCGTTCTTCCTCGTCTATGGCGTGCTGTACGGCACCGCGTCCAACCCGCGCTGGCACGAAACCGGCCACGGCACCGCATTCAAGACCCGTTGGATGAACGACGTGCTGTACCAGGTCGCCAGCTTCATGTGCATCTTCGAACCCCACGTGTGGCGCTGGAGCCATGCCCGTCATCACACCGACACCATTGTGGTCGGCCGCGACCCGGAGATCGTCGAGCCGCGTCCACCGAGCTTCTTGATGATGTGCCTGAGCCTGTTCAATTTGCCCTTGGCCTGGAAGACATTCGGCGGCGTGGCGCGCCATGCCATTGGCAAGATGAGTGCCCAGGAAGCGGACTTCATCCCTGAATCCGAATGGCCCAAAGTGTTTCGCGCGGCGCGGATCTGGGTCGGCATTTATGCCGTGGTGATTGGCACCGCCTTGTACCTGCACAGCTGGTTGCCGCTGATGCTGATTGGATTGCCGAGTCTCTACGGCGCCTGGCTCGGCTATCTCTTCGGCCTTACCCAACACGTCGGCCTGGCCGAAGACGTGCTGGACCACCGCAGTAACTGCCGCACCATCTACATGAACCGCGTGCTGCGTTTTATCTACATGGACATGAACTACCACCTCGAACACCACATGTACCCGATGGTGCCGTACCACGCGCTCAAGCACCTGCACGAAGAAATCCGCAGCGACTGCCCGCCGCCGTACGCCAACCTGTTCGAGGCGTACAAAGAGATCCTGCCGACGATCTGGAAACAGCGCAGCGACCCGACCTATTTCGTCCAGCGCCCACTGGCGAACGACGCTGAGGGTGGCGAGGGAGCTTGCTCGCGCTGGGCTGCGCAGCAGCCCCAATAAAACCACCGCATTCATTCAGACATAACTCGACTGCCGATCTTGGGGCCGCTTCGCAGCCCAGCGCGAGCAAGCTCGCTCGCCACAACAAGCGCGCTTGCCACAGGGGCAGTCAGTCATTTGGAGACAAACGCCATGAACGATCAATGGATCGACGTCTGCGCCGTGGGCGAAATAGACGAAGAAGACGTGCTGCGCTTCGACCACGGGCCGCATACCTACGCAGTGTACCGTTCGGCCGAGAATGAGTTTTTCGCCACCGCCGGCCTGTGCACCCACGAGAAAATCCACCTGGCCGACGGCCTGGTGATGGACCACTTGATCGAGTGCCCCAAGCACAACGGGCGCTTCGATTACCGCACCGGCAAAGCCATGGGCGCGCCGGTGTGCGTCAACCTCAAGACCTACCCGGTGCGGGTCGAAGCGGGGCGGGTGTTGCTCGCCGTCACGGCGTGACCATGAGCGCACCCCTGATCATCGTCGGCGCCGGCCATGCCGGTGGCCGTGCGGCGCTGACCCTGCGCGAAGAAGGTTACACCGGGCGCCTGATCCTGATCGGCGATGAGCCGCACTTGCCCTACGAGCGACCACCGCTGTCCAAGGCTGTGCTGCAGGGCACGGCGGATCTGGCGGGGTGCAGCCTGTGCGACAGCGCGCGGCTGACGGAGTTGGGTATCGAGCATATCGCCGGTCACCCGGTGACCCAATTGGAGCCGGAACACCATCGCCTGCAACTCGCCGACGGCCAGTGGCTGCCGTATGCCGGTCTGCTGTTGGCCACTGGCGGACGGGCACGACGCTTGCCCCAAGAGCAAGCCCATGTGCTTTACCTGCGCACCCACGATGAAGCGCTGGCCCTGCGCAACGCGCTAAAGGCCGGGACGCGGCTGGTGGTGGTCGGTGGCGGTTTTATCGGCCTGGAAGTGGCAGCCACGGCACGTGGCTTGGGCTGTGAAGTCACGCTGCTTGAAGCCGGACCGCGTCTGGCGGGGCGGGTATTGCCGCCGGTCATCAGCGAGGCGCTGCTGGCGTTGCATCGCCAACACGGCGTGGATGTGCGCTTGAATGTGGCCTTGGAGTCCATCCAGGCCGACGCCGTGCTGCTGGTGGACGGGCAACGGTTGCCGTGCGATCTGGTCGTCGTCGGCATCGGCATGCAGCCCAATATCGAGTTGGCCACGGCGGCGGGGCTGGACGTGGGGCAGGGCATTCGTGTCGATACGCACCTGCGCACCAGCGCGCCCGACATCTATGCCGCCGGTGACGTGTGTGAGTTTCGCCTGGGCGGTCTCTACCAGCGCCAGGAAACCTGGCGCAACGCCGAGGTCCAGGGGCGGCATGCGGCGTTGAATCTGCTGGGGCACGACGTGCCGTTCGACGCGCTCCCCGGTTTCTGGTCCGACCAGTACGACTGGGGGTTGCAGACCGTTGGCGTGATCACGCCCTTGACGGTCAGCCGCCCATTGGCGGGCGGCGGCGTGCTGCTGTTCTACCTGGATGCCGAGCACCATTTGCACGGTGCCTGCGGTTGGGCGCCGGGCAACAGCGTGGCCAAAGACATCAAGCTGTGTGAGCGCCTGATCAGCGCACGTATACCGCTCAACGCGGCCAGCCTGGCCGACCCCGAGCTGTCCCTCAAACACCTGCTGCGAGGCTGATATGCGCCAATTCCTGGTGTTCCAATCCCTGTGGGCGATGCAAACCGAGCCCGGCACCCTCGACGACCAACTCGACCGCATCAAGGCCGCCGGTTTCGACGGCATTACCGACCATTACTACACACCCGCCGACGTCGCCCGCTTGCACGCCGCCGCCACGGCCAGGGGCCTGCAGATCGAAGGCCAGCTGTTCCCGCAATCGGTGGATGACCTGGCGGCCGCGCTGGATGTGATCAGCGGCTACGGCTGTCACCACCTCACCCTGCAAGCCGACGTGCGCCCGCGTACTCAACGCGAAGCGGCGCGACTGGTCGAAGGCTGGCAACGCCTGGCCGAGCAGGTGGACTTTCCGGTGCTGCTGGAAACCCACCGTTATCGGCTCACCAATGACCTGCTGTTCACCCTCGACCTGCTGGCGCAGATGCCCGACTTGAAACTGCTGGCCGACCTGTCCCACTACGTGGTCGGGCGTGAACTGCCGGAGCCTGCTGCCGCCGAGGACGATGAACAGATCCGCACTGTCCTGCGCCACAGCTGGGGGTTTCACGGCCGCGTGGCCAGCAGCGAACAGGTGCAGGTGTCGTTGGATTTCCCCCAGCATCACGCCTGGGTGCAACGTTTCACCGAGTGGTGGCGCTACGGGATTGAACACTGGCTGGCGCGGCCCGAGGCACCGCAGAGCCTGTCGTTCACCTGTGAACTGGGCCCGCCGCCCTATGCGATCACCGGCGCAGATGGCCGTGAAATCAGCGATCGCTGGGCCGAAGCGCTGAAGATGCAGGCGTTGATTCGACAGGTGTGGCAGCGCTGTCAGTGATGACCTTGAACCCGCTCAGTCATGAGCACTGTGTTCAAGACCAAGCAGTTCGAATTGCGATAACCCTAGGTATCTACGCATCTTTTGACTGTAGTGAGCGGGCTTGCCCCGCGCTGGGCTGTGGAGCAGCCCCAAAAAGGAGGAACCTGGTGTATCAGATACGCTTCATCGGTCGGTTTTAGGGCCGCTTTGCAGCCCAGCGCGGGGCAAGCCCGCTCACTACAGTGTCGTACTGGGGGTGTGGCGAGGGCGCTTGCTCCCGTGGCCGCTGCTTTCAGCTCAGCAGCCCGGTGCTGACCGCCACAATCAGAAACACCCCCAGCAGCGCGCGGTAGATCACGAACGGCCAGGTGGAGAACCGCTCCAGGAACTTCATCAGCCCCCAGATCGCAAAAAATGCCGAGATGCTCGCCACCACCAGGCCGAACAGCAGGTGCGGCCAGGCATGCACGGGCATATCGGCATGCAGCAACACCCACAGTTCCTTCAAACCGGCGAGGGCAATGGCGGGTAGGCCCAGCAGGAAGGAAAACCGCGCGGCTTCCTCACGCTTGAAGTTGAGGAACAGCGCGGCGGTCAGCGTGGAGCCGGAACGCGAGACGCCAGGAATCAACGCACCAATTTGCGCAATCCCCACGATCAACGCATCCCGCAGGCGCATTTCACTGACTTCGCGGGTGTGGCGTGCACGCACTTCCGCCACCGCCAACAGCACCGCCATGACCACGCAGGAAATACCGATCACCATCAACCCGCGCAACGGCGAGTTGCAGGCATTCAACGTCGACGACAACGCCAGCCCGGCAATGCCGATGGGGATCGTCGCCAGCACAATCGCCACCGCCAGCTTGAACCAGGGGTCGTTGTAGTCGCCCCGGCGCACGGCGCCGATGCTGCCGGTGGTCACCTGGCGCACATCCCGCCAGAAGTAACTGACCACCGCCGCCAGCGCCGCCAACTGCATGGCCGCGGAAAACGCCGAGCCGGGATCTTGCCAGCCGAGCAGGGCGGGTACCACGCGCATATGGGCGGTGGACGACACCGGCAACAGTTCGGTAATGCCCTGGATCACGCCCAGGATGAAGATCTGCAGGTAGTCCAGGGAGGCAAACCCCACATCCAGGCCGGCGGAACAGACGTTGCTCACAATACGTGTCCTTGAAAAAGAGAGGCAATTTCGCGGAGTTTATTCGAAATGTTTCAGGGTTTCGGGGGAGGCAACGCCTATTTGCAATCGGTTCAGCAAGTAGAAAGGTTGGCGACTCTATTGGACTGTCCCGGCGTTTTGTGAACAATGGCGCCCTGCATTTTTGACCGAGAGCCCCATGCCTGAAACCACCGTCGAACTGATCCAGACCGGCCCGGAGCACGCCGAGCTGATCCGTAATCTCTACCAGTACTACGCTTACGAGTCGTCGGACTGGGAACAGGAAGATGTCGAGGCGGATGGCCGCTTCTACATCCATGACGAACACCTGACCCGTTACTGGCAGGACCCGCAATGGAGCGCCAACCTGTTGCTGGTCGACGGCTACATCGCCGGTTTCCTGCTGATCGAAGGCAGCGAACTGCCGGGCATCGACGCCCTGGAACTGGCCGACCTGTTCATCCTCAAGCGCTACCGCCGCAAAGGGATTGGCCGCGCCATCGCCACCCAGGTGCTGTGCAGCGGCGAGGCCAATTGGCTGGTGCGGTTCTATGATCAGGACGAAGTGTCCCAGGCGTTCTGGCGCACGGTGCTGGATAACCTGCCGCGCCCGGTGCAGACGATTGAACTGGAGGATGACCCGCAGTTGGTGAGTTACCTGATTACGCGGGCGGCGCTGCATTAAAGGCCTGCTGCATCACCTGCGGCGGTTGCCCGAACGCCCTTAAAAACGCCTGGCGCATGCGCTCGCGATCACCAAACCCGGTTTCGCGGGCCACCACCTCGACCGGGTGTCGACTGGTTTCCATCAGCGCCCGGGCGGCTTCGACCCGCAGGGACTCGATGGCCTTGGCCGGTGTCTGCCCGGTTTCTTCACGGAACACTCGGCTGAACTGGCGCGGACTGAGCCGCGCGACATCGGCCAGGGCTTCCACCGAGAGGTCATGGGTCAGGTTCTCGCGGGCGTAGGCCAGGGCCAGTTGCACGCGGTCCGATTTAGGGTCCAACTCCAGCAGGGCGGACAACTGCGATTGCTCGCTGCCGCGACGCTGGGCGATCACCAGTTTGCGTGCAATGCGCCGCGCCAAGTCGCTGCCCAGGTCGTTCTCCACCATCGCCAACGCCAGGTCCACGCCGGCGCTCATGCCGGCGCCGGTCCAGATGTGGCCGTCGACGATAAACAGCTTGTCCTCTTCCAGGCGGATATCCGGGTAGCGCTTGCGAAAGGCCGGTGCGTGGATCCAGTGGGTGGTGGTGCGCTTGCCTTCGAGCAGACCGGCTTCGGCCAGCACGAAGATGCCCATGCACAGCGAGGCCACACGCCGCGACTGGGCGGAGGCGGCCTTGACCAGTTCCAGCAGATTGGCTTCCGGCAGGCGGAATTCCAGGTAGCCGCTGACGATCAGCGTGTCGTAACCCTCCGGCCGGATCGGTGTGGTGTTCACCGAAAAACCCTGGGACGTCATCACCGCGCCGCCGCTTTCCGACACCAGATGAAACTCATAGGCCGGCTCACCGCGCAACAGGTTCGCGCACTCGAACACCGAGCCCAGGCTGAGGCTCAGGGATTGGAAGTTCGGGTAAACCATCAGCGCAACGCTGTGCATCGCATGTCTCCAGGGGTGTGGGGGGCAGGGATTGTCGGCGGCTGCCGGGAAAACGGCAACCCACTTTGGCGCATGTCCGAAATCCTTGCGGATCTGACATTGTGCGCGTTTCGCCTGGCTCCTAACATTCACTCAACGAACTAGACGACTGGTCTAATCGATCGAGATGAAGCATGAGCCGCGAAACTAAAAGTGCAAGGCAGGCGATTCTGGAAACGGCGCAGCCGATTGTGGGCGCCAAGGGATTTTCTGCGGTGGGGTTGAACGAAATACTTCACGCCGCCGATGTGCCTAAAGGCTCGTTCTATCACTACTTCAACTCTAAAGACGCGTTCGGGGTGGTATTGCTCGATACCTATTTCGATAACTACTTGAACGCTATGCAACAGCTGTTCAATCAGCCGGGCTTATCTCAACACGCCAAGTTGATGCGTTATTGGCAAAGCTGGATCAACAACCAGACCGGCTGCACCGACGCCGGCAAATGCCTTGCCGTCAAACTCGGTGCAGAGGTGTCAGACCTTTCAGAGCCGATGCGCCTGGCCCTGCAACGCGGCACCGCACGCACCATCGGGTTGCTCAGCGAGGCCTTGCAGCAGGGCGTCGAAGACGGCTCGGTAACGATCACGCAACACCCCGAAAGCCTGGCCCGGCGCCTGTATGCGTTGTGGCTGGGGACCAGCGTCATGAGCAAGATCACCCGTACAGCGGCGCCGTTCGACGAGGCGCTGGGGCTGACCCGACAGTTGTTGGGGCAGCCGGAAGAAACTGACACTCACCCCTATCGAGGCACTGGAAAATGAAAGTATTAATGGTACTGACCTCTCACGACCAGCTCGGCGATACCGGACGCAAGACCGGCTTCTGGCTCGAAGAATTTGCCGCTCCCTACTACGCGTTCAAAGACGCCGGTGCCGACGTGGTGCTGGCATCCCCGGCCGGCGGTCAACCGCCGCTGGACCCGGTCAGCGACCAGCCGGACGCCCAGACCGAACAGACCCATCGCTTCGCCGCCGACCCGGCCGCCCAGCAAGCCCTGGCCACCACGGTGAAACTGGACACGGTCAACGCCGACGACTTCGACACCGTGTTCTACCCAGGCGGCCACGGCCCGCTGTGGGACCTGGCGGAATCGCCGGTGTCGATCGCGCTGATCGAGTCCTTCGAGCGCGCCGGTAAGCCCATCGGTTTCGTCTGCCATGCACCGGGTGCCCTGCGTCACGTCAAGGCAGTCAATGGTGAGTCGTTGATCAAGGGCCGTCGTGTCACCGGGTTCTCCAACTCGGAAGAGGCGGCGGTGGAGTTGACCGATGTGGTGCCGTTCCTGATTGAAGACGAGTTCAAGAAACTCGGCGGCCACTATGAGAAGGGGGCCGATTGGCAATCCTTTGTGATTACCGATGGCCTGCTGGTCACCGGGCAAAACCCTGGCAGTTCCAGTGATGTGGCTAAAGCCCTGCTGACACTCACCGCTTAATTAACTCACCGCTTGATGCATTGGCGACTTTTATAAGTCGCCAATGCTTTAGCGCGCCCGCTATTTGGACAGTATTCAATGAATGACCCTATTTTAAGTACCCCGGTAAAACTGGGGCACCACACGCTGAACAACCGTATTGTGCTGCCGCCGTTGACGCGCCAGCGCAGTGCCCAGCCCGGCGATATCGCCACCGACTTAATGGCCGAGTATTACCGTCAGCGCGCCACGGCCGGTTTTATGGTCAGCGAAGGCACGCAGATTGAACCGCGTGGCCAGGGTTACGCGTGGACGCCGGGTATCTACACCCCGGCGCAGATCGACGGCTGGCGCACCGTCACCGAGGCTGTGCATGCCGAAGGCGGGGTGATCTTCGCCCAGTTGTGGCATGTCGGTCGCGTGTCCCACAACGCGTTGCAGCCAGACGGCGCCGCCCCCGTCGCGCCGTCGGCGATCCAGGCGTTGCAGGCCAAGGCCTTTATCGAAACCGGGCCTGGCATGGGCGAACTGAAGCAGCCGCCGGTGCCACGTGCATTGTCCGTGCTTGAGATCGAAGAATTGGTCGGGCACTACGCCCAGGCCGCCCGCAATGCGCTGGATGCCGGGTTTGACGGGGTGGAAATCCATTCGGCCAATGGTTACCTGGTCAACCAATTCATCTCCGCCCATTCCAACCGGCGCGAGGATGAATACGGTGGCTCGCTGCACAACCGCCTGCGCTTTCTGCGCGAGATTGTCGAAGCCGTGAGCGCCGTGGTCGGGCCGCAGCGTCTGGGCGTACGGTTCTCGCCGTTATTCAGCGGCACCGATCAGGACCGTGTCTACATCGGCCTGGTGGAAGACGACCCGCACCACACCTACATCGAAGCGATCAAAGTGCTGGAAGAGTCGGGCATCGCCTACGTTTCCATCGCCGAAGCCGACTGGGACAACGCCCCGGTGTTACCGGAGTCCTTCCGCCGAGCGGTGCGTGAGACCTTCAGCGGGCGGATCATCTACGCCGGTCGTTACACCGCTGAGCGCGGTGCTGATCTGGTCGAAGCGGGGCTGGCGGACTTGATTGCGTTCGGGCGGCCGTTCATTGCCAACCCGGATCTGCCACAACGGATTTTCAATGGCTGGCCGTTGAACCCGCTGAAGGCGGAAGGGCTGTATGGCGGGACGGAAGCGGGTTACATCGATTACCCTGCCTACCGCCCAGTAGCCCAGTAGCGCTGAACCCTGTGGGCGCTGGCTTGCCTGCGAAAGTATCACCTGGGTACGCCTGACTCACCACGTTGCCTGCATCGCCGGCAAGACTGCCTTTGCTCCACACCACTCAAGCCGGCTGTCAGGCCGCTGTGCTTTTGCTTTTGATCTTGATCTCAAGCGCCCCGTCAAACACGCTGGCCGGAATTCGACAGGGATTTGGGGGGTAAACCGGCAGGGATGCCGGTTTAGCCGCCCCGCGCCATGGATGGCGCGTGGCGGCGGCCCCCCAAATTCCTGTCGGATTACGGGCACACCGAGCGTGAGCGAGGTGCCGAGTGTTGGGGCAAGAGCGTTTTGCTTACTTTTGCGCTCTTCAAAAGTGAGCCGCTGTAAAAGCGGAATCCATAGCGGCCGTGACCTAAATAACGGATATGTACCCGGTCTGATCCAACATCCTGGTCGTCTGCCAGGCCGCCAACGGGAGCAAGCTCCCTCGCCACAGGTTCGCCGCCATACCCGAAATTGTGTAGATACCGATGCACCGCTATCGGGGGCAAGCCCCCTCCCACATTTGGATCGCGGTCTAACCGTTAGATGGCGGTCGTCGGTCAGGCCGCCACGGGAGCAAGCTCCCTCGCCACAGGTCCGACGCCATACCCAGAATTGTGTAGATACCGATGCACCGCTATCGGGGGCAAGCCCCCTCCCACATTTGAATCGCGGTCTAACCGTTAGATGGCGGTCGTCGGTCAGGCCGCCAGCGGGAGCAAGCTCCCTCGCCACAGGTCCAGCGCCGTACCCCGAATTGTGTTGATACCTATGGGTATCGCAGGCAAGCTGAACTGGCCTAATGATCCCGGACACCTCTTAAGGGCGATATGATTCGCCCAATCAGGAGGTTCCATGCAAGAGCGAAAGACCTACACCCGCGAGTTCAAGCAACGTGCTGCAAGTATGGTTCTTGATGATAACTGCTCAGTTCCTGACGTCTGTGCATCGATGGACGTTGGTCCTACGGCTCTGCGCCGCTGGGTTGATCAGGTTCGTAAAGAGCGTCAGAAAGGGCAGCCAGTGGCAGGTA
>NZ_JAIOKW010000027.1:0-73656 GCF_020093335.1 Pseudomonas fluorescens group sp.
CACTTGCGCTTCCGATCTCTCGTTAGCGGGAGGCGAATTCTACAGCGTTACACGCTGCTGTCAACACCTCTTTTTCTCCGCTTTCGACCGAGAGGATCGAAACGTTAATAGAGCCAAACAACACTGCCCTACCAACTCCTTCTGGGCTTCGATGAACTGAAGCAACTCGCTGTCGAATCCTGCATAACTCTTTGTTTACCAAGGAGTTTTCCGTTTCGACTGCGCCGGAAGTGGGGCGAATTATAGACTTCCAGAATCTGCCGTCAACCCTTAATTCTGCTTTTCTATCAATTAGTTAGCATTGATTAAAAAACCACCAACAAAAAGCCGCCAATACCCTCTATATAGAAGGAAGCAGTCAAATAACCCCCGCCGCCTTTAAAGCGACTACATTCGCCATGCCCAACCCCAGTACTTCCTGAAGCACCTCGGCCGTATGCTCACCCAGCAGAGGAGGCGCGCTCCGGTACTCCACAGGCGTCTTCGACAACCGTATTGGGCTGGCAACCTGTGGCACCATCCCTGCCAACGCATGAGGCAACGCCATCGCCAAGCCGCGCGCCTTGACCTGCGGATCATCAAACACCTGGGCCAGGTCATTGATCGGCCCACAAGGCACACCCACCCGCTCCAACTGCGATACCCACTCAGCCGTCGTCTTGAACACCGTAGCCTGGCGAATCAACGGAATCAGCTCCGCCCGATTGGCCACCCGCACCTTATTAGTAGAGAAGCGCGGATCATCCGCCCACTGTGGCCGCCCGGCCACTTCAGCAAACTTACGAAACTGCCCGTCATTACCCACCGTCAGGATGAAATCACCGTCGGCCGTGGGAAAGTCCTGATAAGGCACGATGTTCGGGTGAGCATTCCCCAGGCGCTTGGGCGAGGCACCTGTCGTCAGATAATTCATCGCTTGGTTCGCCAGGCATGCCACCTGCACATCCAGTAGCGCCATATCGATGTGCTGCCCACCACCGTCATGATCCCGATGAGCCAGTGCCGCCAAGATGGCCACGGTCGAGTAGAGCCCCGTCAGGATGTCAGTCAGCGCGACGCCCACTTTCACCGGCCCAGCCCCCTCATCACCCTCGGGGCGGCCAGTCAGGCTCATAAGCCCGCCGAGCCCCTGGATCATGAAGTCATAACCCGCACGCGTAGCATATGGCCCCGTCTGACCAAAGCCAGTGATCGAGCAGTAGATCAACTCCGGGTTGATCTCCTTGAGCGATTCATAGTCCAGCCCATACGCAGCAAGACCACCCACCTTGAAGTTCTCGATCAGGATGTCTGACTTGGCCGCCAGCTCACGGACCAGCGCCTGCCCCTCCGGCCGCGTGAAATCGATCGTCACAGACTGCTTATTGCGATTGGCCGACAGGTAATAAGCCGCCTCACTGGTGTTCTCACCATAAGCATCCTTAAGGAATGGCGGCCCCCAGGCGCGTGTGTCATCACCACTGCCCGGCCGCTCAACCTTGATCACCTCAGCCCCAAGGTCCGCGAGGATCTGCCCGGACCAGGGGCCCGCCAGTACTCGCGATAAATCCAGTACCCGCAGATGCGAAAGCGCGCCCATGCCGTGCTCCTATTAATAGAACGCCTGAAGACCGGTTTGCGCACGCCCCAGAATCAGCGCATGCACGTCATGAGTACCTTCATAGGTATTCACCACCTCCAGGTTGACCAGATGACGTGCCACCCCGAACTCGTCGGAAATACCGTTGCCACCCAGCATGTCACGCGCCATGCGTGCGATATCCAGGGACTTGCCACACGAGTTGCGCTTCATGATCGACGTGATTTCAACCGCCGCCGTACCTTCGTCCTTCATCCGCCCCAAACGCAGGCAACCTTGCAGGGCCAGGGTGATCTCAGTCTGCATATCGGCCAGCTTCTTCTGGATCAACTGGGTCGCCGCCAATGGGCGGCCGAATTGATGGCGATCAAGCGTGTATTGGCGGGCGGTATGCCAGCAAAACTCGGCGGCCCCCAACGCCCCCCAGGAGATGCCATAGCGTGCCGAGTTAAGGCAGGTGAAGGGCCCCTTCAAACCGCGCACATCCGGAAAGATGTTCTCTTCCGGAACAAACACGTTATCCATGACGATTTCACCGGTGATGGAGGCGCGCAGCCCGACCTTGCCATGAATCGCCGGAGCGCTCAGGCCCTTCCAGCCTTTCTCCAGGACAAACCCACGAATATCGCCAGCATCGTCCTTACCCCAGACCACAAACACATCCGCGATCGGGCTATTGGTGATCCACATCTTCGCGCCCGTCAGGCTATAACCCCCCTCGACCTTGCGAGCACGAGTGATCATCGCACCCGGATCGGAGCCATGATTGGGCTCAGTCAAGCCGAAACAACCAATCCATTCGCCAGAAGCCAGCTTCGGCAGGTACTTCTGTTTCTGTGCCTCAGTGCCGAACTCGTTGATCGGCACCATGACCAGTGACGACTGCACACTCATCATCGAGCGATAGCCGGAGTCGACACGCTCCACTTCGCGCGCGATCAACCCATAGCTGACGTAATTCAAGCCGCTGCCACCGTACTGCTCAGGGATCATCGCACCGAGCAAACCGGTCTCGCCCATCTCGCGAAAAATAGCAGGGTCGGTCTTTTCATGGCGAAAGGCTTCGAGCACACGCGGGGCCAACTTGTCCTGGGCGAACTGCTCAGCACTGTCGCGCACCATGCGCTCTTCTTCGGTGAGCTGTTGATCGAGCAGCAGTGGATCGATCCAGTTGAAGCTTGCCTTGCCAGCCATGAATAAGTCCTCGCGGAAAGAATCGGAAGTCGTGGAAGCAGCCTAGGCCCGACACGCGCAGAGGGCAAACGAGGTTTCCGCATAGGGTTGTGCTAATTTCTCACTTCGAAGTAGCCGAGAAAGGCGCATATGCGCTTTAGTAAGTGAGGACACGGTATATGCGCAGAAAAATCCCCAGCACCACCGCTCTTGTCAGTTTTGAAGCGGCAGCCCGCCACGAGAGCTTTACCAAGGCGGCGCAGGAGCTTTTGATCACGCAAGGTGCCATCTGTCGACAGATCGCCAGCCTCGAAGAGTTTTTAAGTGTCGAGCTGTTTCGCCGCTCACGGCGTGGGGTAAAGCTTACAGAAGCGGGGCTGTCCTACAGTCGTCGCGTGGCCACGCAATTGGATGCGGTGGAACGCGATACGCTTTCCGTCATGGGTCAGCAGGGCGCTAACACCATCGAACTGGCCGTTGTCCCGACATTCGGTACTCAATGGCTGATTCCTCGCCTCAAGGACTTCCAACGCCAGCACCCCGAAGTCACCGTTAACCTCACGAACCGAACACGACCCTTCCTGTTTGCCGACACTGAATTCGACGCCGCGATCTACTTCGGCGATGCCGACTGGTCCGGCACAGAATCCCACCGACTGATGGGGGAAAACCCTGTCCCAGTGTGCAGCCCTCGGCTATTGGGTAGCCGCACGCGGTTCAGTCCCCAGGAGATCGCAGAACTGCCGCTTCTGCAGCAGACCACACGCCCCTACGCGTGGCGCCAATGGTTCAACGCCCAACAACTGAACATACCCCGCGACATGACAGGCCCCCGATACGAGCTATTCTCGATGTTGTCCCAGGCCGCCATGCACGATATGGGGATCGCGCTGATTCCACCGTTCCTCATCCAGCGCGAGCTTGAGGAGGGACAATTGCTGATCGCCAGCCCAGAGGCGCTGAGCAGCTCAAAGGCTTATTACTTGATGATTCCGGACAAAAAGGTCGAATCTGCCTCATTGCACGCCTTCAGGGATTGGCTTATCGACCAGTCCCAGCGCTACAGCCCCAGCATTTAAAGGCCACAACCATGTTACTGACTTTGTAGTCAGTAAATTTTCAATCCTACAGATATACGTATATGTCGCATTTCAGCAGACTGTATCTGTCAGTCCAAGAAAAGGCTCAAAGCCATGATCTACTTGGCTTATAGCGACTGTCACAAGCCAATAGCCGACTATTCACATCGGCGATGGCAAAAGAGTGCAAAACTGCCTGCAGCCCTTTAAGCCCATGTATTTGAAGAGGTTATTTCAGGGTATTGCGACAATCAGTCACAGGGTGACTTGTAGTTAATTTTTCGTCACCCGTCATAATCCCTTGAAGGCCGTAAAGTTCGCCTGCAAAATGCCGCGCCCCGCTGTCATTTCAGCGGGATCGTGCTGATCGGCCGCCCCAGTTGCGCCACTCGCGGTGCACTGGCCTTTTTACAAAAAGATCAAAAGCAAAAAGATCATGCAGGAGATTTGACGTGCACATTGGTGTTCCTCTCGAAACCCAGACCGGTGAAACGCGGGTGGCTGCCACCCCGGAAACCATCAAGAAGCTGATCGGCCAGGGCCATAAGGTCACTGTACAAAGCGGGGCAGGCCTAAAGGCCAGCGTCGTGGACAATGCCTATGAAGCGGCAGGCGCAACCATTGGCAGTGCCAACGATGCGTTTGGCGCCGAGCTGATTCTCAAGGTGGTGGCCCCCAGTGACAGCGAGCTGGCGCTGATCAAAAGCGGCACCGTGTTGGTGGGCATGCTCAATCCGTTCAGCAATGAAACCATTGCCAAGCTCGCCGAACGCGGCATCACGGCCTTTGCCCTTGAAGCAGCGCCACGCACCTCACGGGCACAGAGCCTCGACGTGCTGTCATCCCAGGCCAACATCGCCGGCTATAAAGCCGTGTTGCTGGCTGCGCATCATTACCCGCGCTTCATGCCGATGCTGATGACGGCCGCAGGCACCGTGAAAGCCGCGCGCGTACTGATCCTCGGCGCCGGTGTCGCAGGCCTGCAAGCCATTGCCACAGCGAAGCGCCTGGGTGCAGTGATCGAAGCGTCTGACGTGCGCCCGGCCGTTAAAGAGCAGATCGAATCCCTGGGTGCCAAATTCGTTGACGTGCCTTACGAAACCGATGAAGAACGCGAATGCGCCGTCGGGGTCGGTGGCTATGCACGCCCAATGCCGACCAGCTGGATGCAGCGCCAGGCCCTGGCCGTGCACGAGCGCGCCAAGCAGGCCGACATCGTCATTACCACCGCCCTGATCCCCGGCCGAAAAGCGCCGACCCTGCTCAGCGCCGAAACCGTCGCACAGATGAAGCCTGGCTCAGTGGTCATCGACCTCGCCGCCGCCCAAGGTGGCAACTGCCCGCTGACCGTCGCCGACCAGGTGGTGGTGGAAAATGGCGTGATCATCTGCGGCCCGACCAACTTGGCCGGTGCCGTCGCTGCCGACGCGTCAGCTTTGTATGCGCGCAACCTGCTGGACTTCCTGAAGCTGGTCTTCACCAAGGAAGGGCAGTTTGAAATCAACCTCGAAGACGACATCGTCGCTGCGTGCCTGATGTGCCGCGACGGCCAAGTCATCCGCAAAAACGCCTAAGCAGGGATTCAGACGATGGAAGAGCTTATCTCCCCCGGTATCTACAACCTGATCATCTTTGTGCTGGCGATTTATGTCGGTTACCACGTGGTCTGGAACGTAACGCCCGCACTGCACACGCCATTGATGGCGGTGACCAACGCCATTTCCGCGATCGTGATCGTCGGCGCCATGCTCGCCGCAGCCCTCACCGTCACACCACTGGGCAAGACCATGGGCACGCTGGCCGTGGCACTGGCAGCAGTGAACGTATTCGGTGGCTTCCTGGTCACCCGCCGCATGCTTGAGATGTTCAAGAAGAAAGCCCCGAAAGCAAAAGAAGAGGCGCCGAAGTAATGAGCATGAATCTGGTAACGACGCTCTATCTGATCGCGTCGATCTGCTTCATCCAGGCCCTCAAAGGCCTGTCACATCCGACCACGTCGCGGCGCGGCAACCTGTTCGGGATGCTCGGCATGGCGCTGGCGGTACTTACCACGGTGGGCCTCATCTATAAGCTGGGCGCTGAGCTCGCCACCGCCGGCATCGGCTATGTGATCGTCGGCCTGCTGATCGGCGGCACCGCCGGTTCGATCATGGCCAAGCGCGTAGAAATGACCAAGATGCCGGAGCTGGTGGCGTTCATGCACAGCATGATCGGTCTCGCCGCCGTGTTTATTGCGATTGCCGCGGTGGTCGAGCCGCAATCCCTGGGCATCGTCAAACACCTGGGCGACTCGATTCCAGCCGGTAATCGCCTGGAGCTGTTTCTCGGCGCGGCCATCGGCGCAATTACGTTCTCCGGCTCGGTGATCGCGTTCGGCAAACTGTCGGGCAAGTACAAGTTCCGTCTGTTCCAAGGCGCACCGGTACAGTTCGGCGGCCAGCACAAGCTGAACCTGGTGCTCGGCCTCGCAACACTTGGCCTCGGTCTGGCGTTCATGTTCACCGGCAACCTCACTGCCTTTGCCCTGATGCTGGCCTTGGCCTTCGTGCTTGGCGTGCTGATCATCATCCCGATCGGCGGCGCGGACATGCCGGTGGTGGTGTCGATGCTCAACAGCTACTCCGGCTGGGCAGCGGCGGGCATCGGCTTCTCGCTGAACAACTCGATGTTGATCATCGCCGGCTCCCTGGTGGGCTCCAGCGGCGCAATCCTCTCGTACATTATGTGCAAGGCGATGAACCGCTCCTTCTTTAACGTACTGCTCGGCGGTTTCGGCAATGCGCCGGATGCCGGCGCGGCGGCGGGCTCGAAAGAAGCGCGCCCGGTGAAATCCGGTTCGGCCGACGACGCGACCTTCCTGCTGACCAACGCCGACACCGTGATCATTGTGCCGGGCTACGGCCTGGCAGTGGCGCGAGCGCAACACGCACTCAAGGAACTGACCGAGAAGCTGACCCATCGCGGCGTCACCGTGAAATACGCGATTCACCCAGTGGCGGGCCGTATGCCTGGGCACATGAACGTACTGCTCGCCGAGGCGGAGGTGCCTTACGACCAAGTGTTCGAGATGGAAGACATCAACTCCGAGTTCGGCCAGGCCGATGTGGTGCTGGTGCTTGGCGCGAACGACGTGGTCAACCCGGCCGCCAAAAACGACCCGAACTCGCCGATTGCCGGCATGCCGATCCTCGAGGCGTTCAAGGCCAAAACCATCATCGTCAATAAGCGCTCGATGGCCAGCGGTTATGCCGGTTTGGATAACGAGCTGTTCTATCTGGACAAGACCATGATGGTCTTCGGAGATGCCAAGAAGGTCATTGAAGACATGGTCAAAGCCGTCGAGTAACACTGCTTCAGCGCAATACTCGAAACCCCGGCCTCTTGTAGGCTGGGGTTTTTTATTACTCCATGAAACCCGACCAAAGGCTCTAAATCGCTACCTGGCATTCGACCATGGTAGCGGGCCGATTTTTTTTGAAATCACTAAACTGCGCACCTTGCTTCCGTAGCCCGAGATAAGAATCCATGTACCGTGATCGCATCCGCTTGCCTTCGTTGTTGAACAAGGTCATGAGCGCGGCAGACGCCGCCGCACTGATCGAAGACGGCATGACCGTCGGCATGAGCGGCTTCACCCGTGCCGGTGAAGCCAAGGCCGTCCCCCACGCCTTGGCCGAGCGCGCCAAGACTTCTCCGCTGAAAATCACCCTGATGACCGGCGCCAGCCTGGGCAATGACCTGGATAAGCAATTGACCGAAGCCGGCGTGCTGTCCCGACGCATGCCGTTTCAGGTCGACAGTACCTTGCGCAAAGCGATCAACGCCGGCGAAGTGATGTTTATCGACCAGCACTTGTCGGAAACCGTCGAGCAATTGCGTAACAACCAACTCAAGCTGCCGGACATTGCAGTGATTGAAGCGGTCGCAATCACGGAACAGGGGCATATTGTGCCCACCACGTCTGTGGGTAACTCGGCCAGCTTCGCGATTTTCGCCAAGCAGGTGATTGTCGAGATCAACATGGCGCACAACCCGAACCTGGAAGGGCTGCACGACATCTATATCCCGACCTACCGGCCGACGCGCACGCCGATCCCATTGGTGAAAGTCGATGATCGCATTGGCAGCACCGCCATCCCGATCCCACCGGAAAAAATCGTCGCCATCGTGATCACCAACCAGGCTGACTCGGCCTCTACCGTGACGCCGCCCGACAGCGACACACAAGGCATCGCCAATCACCTGATCAACTTCCTCAAGCAGGAAGTCGATGCGGGACGCATGACCAACAAGCTCGGCCCGCTGCAGGCAGGGATAGGTAACATCGCCAACGCAGTGATGTGCGGATTGATCGACTCGCCGTTCGAAGACCTCACCATGTATTCGGAAGTGTTGCAGGACTCGACCTTCGACCTGATCGATGCAGGCAAATTGAGCTTCGCGTCGGGCAGCTCGATCACGTTGTCAGAGCGGCGCAATGCCGATGTGTTCGGCAACCTGGAACACTACAAAGACAAGCTGGTACTGCGCCCGCAGGAAATCTCCAATCACCCTGAGGTGGTGCGTCGGTTGGGCATCATCGGTATCAACACCGCACTGGAGTTCGACATCTACGGCAACGTCAACTCCACCCACATCTGCGGCACGCGCATGATGAACGGCATTGGCGGCTCCGGGGATTTTGCGCGCAACGCACACTTGGCGATCTTCGTGACCAAGTCGATTGCCAAGGGCGGGGCAATTTCCAGCGTAGTGCCGATGGTCAGTCATGTGGACCACACCGAGCATGACGTCGACATCCTGGTGACCGAAGTCGGGCTGGCTGACCTGCGTGGCCTGGCGCCACGGGAACGAGCGCGGGTGATCATCGACAACTGTGTACACCCGGCGTACCGCGATGCGCTGAACAGTTACTTCGATGCTGCCTGTGCCATCGGCGGGCATACCCCGCACATCCTGCGCGAAGCACTGAGCTGGCACATTAACCTGGAAGAAACCGGGCACATGCTCAAGGCCTGATTGATACAGATCCGAGCTGATGCAAATACAGTTTCATCAGCTCGGCCTTGTCGCTGCCACTTCTTGAAAAAACTGTACTGCTGTACCGGTCATTTCCTACCGAAATATCCCACAACCCTCATCGAAAATGGCTATTTCGCACTACTTAAGTGCAGACAGGTACAGTTGCCCTATTTTCGTACAGTACAGCGCCTATAAACAGTTAACTGGCCCCTCACAATACAGGTGAACTGTATCTAGAGAGTCTTGCGCCGGGAGAGGATCATTGGCATCAGTTAAACCACTACCTAATCCCGCCACAAGCGGAAGGATGTCATCATGGAACGTACACTCAGTTCCGAACTGTTCTTTGAAGAAAAAGCTGTAAACACCCAGGCTTCCCTGCCTCTGCGCGTTATCGCCAACCTGATGTTGTGGCAGCGCCGCATCTCCAGCCGCCACCAACTGGCTCGTCTGGATTCGCGTCTGCTGGCTGACGCAGGCATCAGCGAAGCTCAACGCTACGAAGAGCTGAGCAAGCCGTTCTGGCGCTGATTTAGCGCTCGCTGGCCCTGACCTGACGGGTCCACTGCCAGCAACCTGATTTGTCAAAACAGAGCCCGCCCCGGGAAACCGGAGGCGGGCTTTGTTGTTTCCGGGTTTGGGGTTTTGAGCGTAAAAACAGAAGCCTTTCTCAATGACAGGTACAGTTAATAAAGCAAAACAGTTAAGCAGTACAATTTAACTCTGGTGTATCTGTATCGGTGACCCCGCCCCATCCAACATGGTGATCCAAGACCTCATGAAAGGTACTCGCCATGGATACGACTTCCCCTCTTTATAAGCGGCTGCCACGCCAGGTGGCCTTTGCCTTCGTTAGATGGGCACGCCTGGCTTATGAACGGCGTCAACTGTCACAGCTTGATGCTCGGGAACTGTCAGACCTGGGCATCAGCCATGGCGACCGAATGGCCGAGCTGTCCAAGCCGTTCTGGCGTGACTAGGCAGTCAAGAAGCTTCCCGAACGGATAAGCGGCGGCTTAATATCCAGCCACCACGTGGCGAACCGCGTTGTACAGGCGTCTGATCCCCAATGGCTGCCCTGCGCCACCTTATCCGTTCATCTACAGGAGTCTTCCCATGTCCCGTCTTCGCTTGCTGAGTGCTGCTGCCCTATTGGCCCTGACTGCCAACGCCAGCGCGACCAGCTTCATCGTGACCACCGACTCCATCGTCGGCGCGCTCAAGGCCACCTCCGACGCCAGCTCCGATGCCACTTCTTCGCTGCGCGACAACAAAGTCGTGCGCGCCGCTCGTGACGACGCCGCCAGCTTTGTCGCCAGCGAAGGTGCCATTCGTGGTGTGAAACTGGAGAGCGCCCTGGCACAGATCCGCCAACAAGCGCCGCAATTGAATACCGCGACTGACGCGCAACTGGCCCAAGCGATCCTGGCTATCTGATTCGGAGCACAAAGGGAGCGTCTGCCGCTCCCTGATACCGATGCACTGGCTCTCGCCTGGGCATTGCGCTAGCCTTGGCGCTCGCTTTCAGTTGTCGAGTCCCATGGCTTTTTCATACCGCCTTTTAATAGTCCCTGTGGTGTTTTTCTGCGGCTGGTCGCCATTGGCTTCGGCCTTTGACCTCACCACCCAGAGCACGGTCGTGAGCGCGTATGCCACCAGCAAGGTGACCTCCGCACCCTTCGACAAAAAAGTGATAATGGCCGCTCAGGATGACGCTGCCGCGTTTATCGCCACTGACGGCGAATGGCGGGGCGCACGGCTGGAGTCAGCGCTGGATTATCTGCGCCGCAGCCAACCAAAACTTAACGCCAGCGACCTTGAACTGGCGCAAGCAATTCTCGTCCAATAATCATCTTTGCATTCCATCTTTGTATTCGGAGTAATTCCATGCGTAGCCCGCTGATCGCCGCCACCCTTGGCCTGCTGTTGTTGGCCGACGTTGCCCAGGCGCATACCCTGGTGGCCACCAGTAACATCATTGTTCGCGCCTCAGGCCGCACCATTGATTTCACTTCGGACACCACCACCTCCATCCGCGACTCCAAAGTGGTGCGCGAAGCCCACGATGACGCCGCCAGTTTCGTCGCTACCAACGGCGAGATCCGTGGCGCGCACTTGGAAGCGGCCTTCGACACCCTGCGCACACGCCTGCCGGAAGCCCGCGACGCCAGTGACCAGACCCTCGCAGAAGCTATCCTCGCACTGTGAGGCGAATTGCCGCCTGGCTCCTGGCCGGGACTGTGCTGCTGTGTGCCAGCGCAGCCCAGGCCAGCTTGCAACTGCGGCTCAAGACCGAGGGTCTGAGTCCGGCTGAACAGCAGGCCAGCCAGGCGTTGCTCGACGAAGCCATGCGCTCGTTACCGCCGCGCTTTATCGAGCAGTTGGACCGGCGCATCGATGTCGGCTGGACCGACAAAATGCCCGAGAATGCCTACGGGCAAGCCTCCCTCGTGTCCGAGCTGGACCTCAACCGTAACCTGCTCGCCAGCCTGACCGACGGCAGCGCCGCCACGCAGAAAACCAATCGCCCCCACGGCACCGTGCGTCGCGAAATGCTCGCCACGGTGCTGCACGAACTGACCCACATCTATGACCGTGCGCGCCTGTGGTCCAAAGAGGACCGCGCGCTGATCAATCGTTGCAGCCGCCAAAACAACCTCACCGGCCTGATCGGCCTGCCTGATCAATGCCGTGGCCAGAATGGCCGTCGCTTTACCCTCAGTGACGACCCGCGCCTGCTGGACCTTGCCGGCTGGCCGCAATACGTCGGCCGTCGCGGCGAGCGTGAGCAGCACAACCATCAGGTCGCCCGCAGCCCGGACATCTACGAAACCACCAGCCCGCTGGAATTCGTCGCGGTCAACATGGAGTACTTCCTCCTCGACCCCAGCTACGCCTGCCGGCGCCCGGCATTGTTCCGCTATTACCAGGAACACTTCGGCTGGGCCCCGCCGGAACAAGACACCTGCGCCAGCACCTACGCCTTCCTGAACGCCGGTAACGATTTCGCCAAGACGCCGCTGGGTCATGTGGACCCGGAGCGCGTCTACGAAATCGACTACCTGCTGGCCGAAGCTAACCAGAACCTGGTCAGCCGCTGGGGCCACAGCATGCTACGCCTGGTGATCTGTGCGCCGGGGCGTCCACGCGGGCCGGATTGTCGGCTCGACCTGGACCAGCATCTGGTGTTGTCCTACCGCGCGTTCGTCGGTGACGTACAGCTATCGAGCTGGGATGGCCTGGTCGGCAAGTACCCATCGCGGTTGTTTGTACTGCCACTGGCGCAAGTGATCGACGAATACACCAAGACCGAATTGCGCGGCCTGGCTTCCGTACCGTTGAAGTTGACCCGCCAGGAAATCAACGACACCGTCGAGCACGCCGCCGAGATGCATTGGAGCTACGACGGCAACTACTTCTTCATCTCCAACAACTGCGCGGTGGAGAGCCTGAAACTGCTACGCAGCGGCAGCGCCAACCCGCAACTGACCGGCCTGGACAACATCACTCCCAACGGTCTGCTCGAAGTCCTGAACGCCCGCGGCCTGGCCGACACCAGTGTGCTGGATGACAAACGCCGGGCACTGCGCCTGGGTTATCACTTCGACTCCTTCCGCGAACGCTACCAGGCCATGTTCGATGTGCTGCGCAAACGCCTGCCGATCAAACAGACCCAGGTTGAAGACTGGCTGTCCCTCAGTGCAGAGGAGCGCCGCCAGTGGTTCGGCCAGGCCGATCTGCGCACCAGCGCCGCGCTGCTACTGCTTGAGCAGGCAAGCTTTCGCAAGCAGTTGATGCTGGCCCAGGACGAAGTCAAACAACGCTACCTCGGTGCCCGCGAGCTGAAAAACGGTGGCATGGAGAAAGCCAACGCCACGCTGCAGCAGATCCTCGCCAACAGCGGCTTCCTCAGTCGCCCGGCGGAGCTGCTGGGCAGCGGTGGTTATGGCCTGCCGCAACCTTCGGAAGCAAAGCGTCTTGAATCGGAAAGCGCCGAGCGCCAGAAGCAGCTGCAATCCCTGACCGGCGAATTGGATAAAGAGGTGAGGGCGCTGCTGGATCCTTCCCGTTCCGCCGAAATTGCCGCCTGCGAAGCCAACCTCAAACTGGTGGGCGAGCATTTGCGGACGTTGCACAAAGCAGCGGGCGGTCTGGAACTGCCCTAAAAACCTCAAGCCAAACACAGACAAATGTGGGAGGGGGCTTGCCCCCGATTGCAGCGTGCCAGTCACTGCATGCACAGGCTGACACACCGCTATCGGGGCAAGCCCCCTCCCACATTTTGATCTACATAAAGCCAGAGACTGCGTGCATTCCCTTCGTCACCTGTTTTTCCGGCGAAAGCTGGCTGAAAGCTTACCCGTCTAGGATCGCCTCCACTGCCGGCAACAGACCGGCTGTTAACAACAACAATGGTGATTCCCGATGTCCGTCCGTACCCGCCTGTTCGCCCCAACTCCACCCGTACGCCTCGTGCCTTTAGTTCTGCGCTGACCCCACCCGGTTCGCCATTCCCTAGCCGCGCTACGCCTGGAGTATTCCTATGCTGACTTTCCTTGGCTTTGCCATGGTCATCACGTTCATGTTCCTGATCATGACCAAGCGCCTGTCCGCGCTGATCGCCCTGATCATCGTGCCGATCCTGTTTGCGCTGTTCGGCGGTTTCGCCCCGAAGATCGGCCCGATGATGCTCGAAGGCATCACCAAGCTCGCGCCGACCGGCGTGATGCTGATGTTCGCCATTCTCTACTTTGCCCTGATGATCGACTCCGGCCTGTTCGACCCGGCCGTGCGCAAGATCCTAAAGATGGTCAAGGGCGACCCGCTGAAGGTCTCCGTCGGTACCGCCGTGCTGGCCCTGGTCGTGTCCCTCGACGGTGATGGCGCTACCACTTACATGATCTGCGTGGCCGCGATGCTGCCGCTGTACCAGCGCATCGGCATGAGCCCGCGGATCATGGCAGGCTTGATCATCCTCGCCGGTGGCGTGATGAACATGACCCCTTGGGGCGGCCCGACCGCCCGTGCCGCCAGTGCGCTGCATGTGGACCCATCGGATATTTTCGTACCGATGATCCCGGCGATGGCCGCCGGCGTGGTGGCGATCCTGGTGATTGCCTACATGTACGGCAAACGCGAACGTGCGCGCCTGGGTGAACTGCACCTGCAAGGCGATGAGATCGACCACAGTGAAATCAGCGTGTCGCAATACCCCGACGCTCGTCGTCCCAAGCTGATCTGGTTCAACGGCGCACTGACCCTGGCCCTGATGTGCACCCTGATCGCCGGTCTGTTGCCGTTGCCGGTGCTGTTCATGGTGGCATTCAGTATCGCGATGATCGTCAACTACCCCTGCCTGCAACAGCAGAAAGACCGCGTCGCCGCCCACGCCGGCAGCGTACTGGCGGTGGTGGGTCTGATCTTCGCCGCGGGTATCTTCACCGGCATCCTGTCCGGTACCGGCATGGTCGACGCCATGTCCAAGAGCCTGCTGGCGGTCATCCCGGAGGCCATGGGCCCTTACCTGGCCGTGATCACCGCACTGGTGAGCATGCCGTTTACCTTCTTCATGTCCAACGACGCGTTCTACTATGGCGTTCTGCCAGTGCTCGCCGAAGCCGCCAGCCACTACGGCATCACCGCCGTGGAAATGGCCCGCGCCTCCATCGTTGGCCAGCCTGTGCACTTGCTCAGCCCGCTGGTACCGTCGACCTACCTGCTGGTAGCCCTGGCCGGTATCGAATTTGGCGATCACCAGCGCTTCACCCTGAAGTGGGCAGTACTGGTGTGCCTGTGCATAATGTTCGCCGCATTGCTGATGGGGATTTTTCCGCTGTTCAGCACTCTATAATCGTACCGACTCACTCACCGCGCGGCGCTGCAGCTTGCGCGGTTTAACACTTGCTCAAAGGAATACACATGGAATGGCTGACCAATCCGGAAATCTGGATTGCCTTCTTCACCCTGACGGCCCTCGAGATCGTCCTGGGCATCGATAACATCATCATGATTTCGATCCTGGTCAGCCGCATGCCCAAGCATATGCAGGCGCGCACCCGGATCTTCGGCCTGGCCCTGGCCATGGTCACGCGCATCATGTTGCTGCTGTCGATCACCTGGGTGATGCAACTGACCGCCGACCTGTTCGTGGTCTTCGGCCAAGGCATTTCCGGCCGCGACCTGATCCTGTTCTTCGGTGGTCTGTTCCTGCTGTGGAAAAGCTCCCAGGAGATGTACCACGCACTGGAAGGTGAAGACGAAACCCACGACGAGCCAGGCGGCAAGGGTGGTAAGTTCATCTACACCATCATCCAGATCGCGATCATCGACATCGTGTTCTCCCTGGACTCGGTGATCACCGCTGTTGGCATGGTCTCCCACGTGCCGGTCATGGTCGCGGCGATTGTTGTTGCGGTACTGGTGATGATGCTGGCCGCAGGCACCATCAGCGAATTCATCGACAAGCACCCGTCGCTGAAGATGCTGGCCCTGTCGTTCCTGCTGGTGGTGGGTACTGTACTGATCGCCGAATCCTTCGATGTGCACGTGCCAAAAGGCTACGTTTACTTCGCCATGGCGTTCTCGCTGGCGGTGGAAGCGGTGAACATCAAGATGCGTACGGCCATCGCGAAAAAGCGCAAACAGCAGGATCCGGTGAAACTGCGCAAAGACATTCCGGGTCAATAAAGCTGACCCGCTGCTGAAAGGGGCTTTCGCGCCTAATGCCAGTCAGTTAAGACGTAGAAAGGGTACAAAATAACCTGTGGCGAGGGAGCTTGCTCCCGTTGGGCCGCGAAGCGGCCCCAGCTCTTTGTTTCAAAAGACTGGGACTGCTGCGCAGTCCAACGGGAGCAAGCTCCCTCGCCACAGGTACAGTGTTTGCCCTTAACTGACTGGCATTAGCTTTCGAGCCCCTTTTTCGCATCTGCAAAAAGCTGATTTCATGACAGTTTTGTTTCAATCCCCACTTTAGCTATGCGATGCTGGCGCAGAGCCCATTCGCCAACTACAGCTTAAGTAAAAGACGTAGAGCGGCACGCGGTAACTTTCCTTCGCTCATTTTAGAGCGCACCTACACGGGGGGCCGAGCATGCTGACCCTGCTCAATCTGCTTTCCGCCGTGACCCTGCTTATCTGGGGCACGCACATCGTCCGTACCGGCATCCTGCGGGTCTACGGTTCCAACTTGCGCCAAGTCATCGGGCAGAACATGTCCAAGCGCTGGCTGGCGTTTATCGCCGGTATCCTGGTGACCGCCATGGTGCAGAGCAGCAACGCCACGGCAATGCTGGTGACCTCCTTTGTCGGCCAGGGCCTGATGGGGCTGATGCCCGCCTTGGCGACCATGCTCGGTGCCGACGTCGGCACCGCGCTGATGGCGCGGGTGCTGACGTTTGACTTGTCATGGCTGTCACCGCTGCTGATCTTTCTCGGGGTGATTTTCTTTCTGTCGCGCAAACAAACGCGGGCAGGGCAGTTGGGCAGGGTCGGCATCGGCCTCGGGTTGATCATCCTCGCCCTGCAATTGATCGTCGAAGCCGCCGGCCCCATCACCCACGCCCAAGGTGTGAAAGTGCTGTTCGCTTCGTTGACCGGCGACATTTTGCTCGACGCCCTGGTCGGCGCTTTGTTCGCGATGATTTCCTACTCCAGCCTGGCCGCCGTTCTGCTGACCGCCACCCTCGCCGGCGCCGGCGTGATCGGCTTGCACGTGGCGATCGGCCTGGTGATCGGCGCCAACATCGGCAGCGGCGTCCTGGCTTTCCTCAGCACGAGCATGCAAAACGCCGCCGGACGCCAAGTGGCGCTGGGCAGCGTGCTGTACAAGTTGATCGGCTTGCTGCTGATCATCCCGGTACTTGACCCGCTGGTGCTGTGGATGGACGGCTTGGACTACAGCGCCCAAGGCATGGTCATCACCTTCCACCTGCTCTATAACGTCAGCCGCTGCCTGATCCTGTTGCCGACCATCGGCCCGATGGCCCGGCTATGTGCCTGGTTGCTGCCCGAGCGCGAAGAAACCAATGGCAAGGCCAAACCCCGCCACCTTGACTTGGCCGCCCTGGCCACACCGAGCCTGGCGCTGGCCAACGCCGCCCGTGAAACCCTGCGCCTGGGCGACCTGATCGACAATATGCTCACCGCCATGCAGGAAGTCCTGCGTGGCAAACAGACCGCCATCACCCAGGAAATGCGCAGCCTCAGCGATGACGTCGAGTCGCTCTACAGCGCGATCAAACTCTACCTGGCGCAGATGCCCCGCGAAGACCTCAGCGAGCACGACAGCCGCCGCTGGGCGGAAATCATCGAGCTTTCCATCAACCTGAAACTGGCCGGCGACCTGATCGAACGCATGCTGCGCAAAGTCCAGCAGCAAAAAACCTCACAGCGTCGCCAGTTCTCCGAAGTCGGCCTGGAAGAACTCACTGGCCTGCACAGCCAACTGATCGCCAATCTGCGCCTCGGCCTGTCGGTGTTCCTCAGCGCCGACCCGGAAAGCGCCCGCCAATTGCTGCGCGAAAAACGCCGTTTCCGCGCCCAGGAACGCCGCCTGGCCCACGCCCACGTCAGCCGGTTACAGCGCAAAATCGTGCAAAGCCTGGAGACCAGCTCCCTGCACCTGGAACTGATTGCCGACATGAAACGACTGAACTCGTTGTTTTGCAGCAGTGCCTATGTAGTCTTGGAAACGTCTGACACCGGCGCGCTCTCTGCCGAAGATATTGCCGACATCACACATTCGCCCTGAACGTACTATGGCCCGTGAAGTCAGTTAACACTGACCTCACTCGCCAGGAAGCTTGTTATGCGTCGCCTGTTGTTCGCTTGTCTGCTCATGGGTTCTGCCCACGTCTTCGCCTTTGACCGCCTGCAAGTCGAGGGCTACACCTTGCCCAACGGCCTGCAACTGTTGCTCAAACCGGGCACCGAGCGCGGGCATGTGGCGATCCGCCTGGTGGTGGGCGTGGGCCTGGATGACTTCAGCTGCGAAGACAAGGAATTGCCGCACCTGCTGGAACACTTGCTGTTCAGCGGCATCGACGGCGGCGGCGAAGGTGAGCTGGAAGACCGCATGCAAGCGCTGGGCGGCGAGTGGAACGCCTACACCAGCAACGCCGACACCACCTTTGTGATCGAGGCGCCCGCACAAAACCAGCGCAAAGTGCTGGACCTGCTGCTGGCGATCATCACCCGCACCGAACTGACCGACGCCAATATCAACGCCGCCAAGCAGGTCGTCGAACGTGAAGACGGCGGCCACTACTCACACCTGCAACGCCTGTTGGACCGCCAGGACCTGGGCCACACCGCCAGCAACCAATTGGCGGTCGAACTGGGACTCAAATGCGCCGAGCGCGCCGAGGTCGACCACCTGACCCGCGACCAGTTGGAGCACCTGCGCAAACACTGGTACGCGCCCAACAACATGACCTTGATCATCGTCGGCGACCTCGACAAGCTGCTGCCGGCCTATCTGGAGCGCACCTTCGGGCAACTCGACCCGGTTGACCCCACTGAACACCCAGCGCTGCCGGAGATCCAGCACGCCGCCGCCAGCCATCGCGAACTGATCCACGGCTGGGTCGGCGACAGCGCCAAGCTGCACTGGCTGTTCCCCGAGCCGGTGCTGGACGACCAGCATGATGAGACCTACGACCTGCTCAAGGATTACCTCGATTGGGCGCTGTACCGCCAACTGCGCCTCAAGCACGGTTTGTCCTACGGCCCCTGGAGCGAACGTGAAGTCCTCGGCGGCGTCGGCTTCCTCAGCCTGAATGCCGACCTTGAGCGCGAAAACCTCCCCGAAGCAGAGCAGGTTCTCCAGGACCTCAAGGCCCAACTGCTCAAGGATGGCCTCGATCCGGCGGTATTCGCTCGCTTGCAACAAGCCGCCATCGCGCGCCAGGCCTGGGCAGTGCAGGGCAACAGCGCGTTGGCCGACTACTACTGGAGCGCTTCCGGTGACTACAACAACGGCCACTTCAGCGACCCGGTCAAGCGCATCAAGGCGGTAAGCCTGGACCAGACCAACCAGGCCATGCGCCAAGTGTTCCAGCAGCCCGGCTACTGGCGTATCGAGAAACCGCTGCTCAGCTATGACGGCCTGAGTTGGATCGGTGTCGGCGTGCTCGGCTTGATCACCTTTGTGTTGATCGGCGTGCGGGTTTATCGCAAACGGTTTGCGTAATGAGGCACCGGACAACGGGCTAAGACGTTATTCTGTCTGGGATTTTCTCCTACAAAGACTGCGAACCGCCGAATGCAAAACCTGACCCGCTTGATCACCCGCATCCTCGAACTGATGAAGCGCTACCCCGGGGTGATAGCACTGGGCGGTTTTGTCTCGGGTGTGGGCAGCTTCATTCTGGTGGATCGCCAGCAGGGCATGGCCAGTTGGATCGCCGTGATCATGCTGGTGAGCTGGCTGTGGCTGATGCTGGAAAACAGCTTTACCCAGCTGTTCACCAAAGTCTTCAAGCGCGAAATCCCCGAGCCGCTGCTGCGCTATGCGACCCAGATGATTCACCAGGAAAGCCTGTTCTTTGTGCTGCCGTTCTTTTTCATCACCACCGCCTGGAACAGCGGCCAGTCGGTGTTCACCGGCCTGCTCGGCGCCGCAGCGCTGGTATCGATAATCGACCCGCTGTACTACAAATGGCTGGCGCCCAAACGCTCGCTGTTCCTCGCACTGCACACCTTCACGCTGTTCGCGGCGCTGCTCACCGCACTGCCGATCATCCTGCACCTGACCACGGCTGAGAGTTACAAGCTGGCCCTCGGCGTCGCCATGGCACTGTCGATCCCGAGCCTGGCGGTAAGCCTGCCGCTGCGCAGCCTCAAAGGCTGGGCGATGCTACTGGGGGTCACCGCTGCGATTGGCTGCGCCGGTTGGTTCCTGCGCAGCTGGGTGCCGCCAGCCACGCTGTGGATGACCGAAGTGGCCATCAGCACCCAACTGCAAGACCGCACGCCGGGCGACGACCTCAAGGAAGTCACCGCCGCTCAACTGCGCAGCGGCGGGCTCTACGCCTACACCGCGATCAACGCCCCGCGTGGGCTGGATGAGCGGATTTACCACGTGTGGAAATTCAATGGCAAAGAGGTTGACCGCATCGCCCTGGATATCCACGGCGGGCGCAAAGAGGGCTATCGCGCCTGGACCCACAAGCAGAACTTCCCCGCCGACGCCGTGGGTCGCTGGCAGGTACAGGTGCTGACCGAAGACGGGCAGGTGATCGGCGTGCTGCGTTTCAAAGTGACGGACTCAGCACAAACGGACAACCCAAAGTAGGCAGGATCGTGCTATTACGTAGGAATTGTGGATAGCCAACAAGCTCGGAGCTTATGACCACCAGTACCTCAGCCGGTGCAGCCCACCTCGATACGTCCACCACCCCGCCACAGCTGAGGATTACGGGAGACTGGACGCTTGCCCACTATGCCAGCCTGAAGAAGCTGTCGGACAAGCTCGACGGCCAATACGATGCGGGCGCGCGTATCGACCTCAATGGCCTGGGCGCCCTCGATACCGCCGGCGCCTCGCTGCTGGTGGAGTTGCTGGGACCGACCCGCATCGAGCAATCCGCCGAGCAGACCGATTGCAGCTTGTCTGCCGCTGACCGTGCACTGCTCAAGACCGTCTACCGCTCCCTGAATGATTTTTGCGTACCGGAGAAAGCCCCGGAAGAAGCCGCCGGTATTCAAGTGCTGGCTCGCATCGGCCGGGCGGTAGACACCGTCTGGCAAGACAGCAAGCAACTGCTGGGCTTTATCGGCCTGATCCTCGAAACCTTCGCCCGCGGAATTTTCCGGCCCAGGCGTTGGCGCCTCACGCCGATGGTCGCGCACCTGGAACAGGTCGGCCTCGACGCCGCCCCCATCGTGGCCCTGCTGACCTTTCTGGTCGGTGCCGTGGTGGCGTTCCTCGGCGCCACCGTACTCAAGAGTTTTGGCGCGACGATTTTCACCGTCGACCTGGTGGCGTTCTCCTTCCTGCGCGAATTCGGAGTGTTGCTGACCGCGATCCTGATCGCCGGTCGCACCGCCAGTGCCTTTACCGCACAAATCGGCTCGATGAAGGCCAACGAAGAGATCGACGCGATCCGCACCCTGGGCCTGGACCCGATGGAACTGCTGGTATTGCCGCGCGTACTGGCGCTACTGGTAGCGCTGCCGATGCTGACCTTCCTGGCAATGCTCTCGGGCATTGTCGGCGGTGGCGTGGTGTGCGCCGTGGCCCTGGATATTTCGCCGGCGATGTTCCTCTCACTGCTGCAATCGGACATTGGCGTGCAGCATTTCCTGGTGGGCCTGGTGAAAGCGCCGATCTTCGCCTTCCTGATCGCCGCCATCGGCTGCCTGGAAGGCTTCAAGGTGAGCGGCAGCGCCGAGTCCGTCGGTGCCCACACCACCTCCAGCGTGGTGCAATCGATTTTTGTGGTGATCGTGCTGGACGCGGTCGCCGCGCTGTTTTTTATGGAGATGGGCTGGTGAGTCGCTTACACCGTGCGACCGCCGAGGCGGTGATTGAAGTGCGCGGCCTGTGCAATCGCTTTGGCACTCAACGCGTGCACGAGAACCTCGATCTGGACTTGTACAAAGGCGAGATCCTTGCCGTGGTCGGCGGCTCCGGCAGCGGCAAGTCGGTGTTGTTGCGCAGCATCGTCGGCCTGCGCCGGCCCAGCGCAGGCGAAGTCCGGGTGTTCGGCAAGAACCTGCCGAGCCTGGCGGAGCATGAGCGATCCCTGGTGGAGCGACGCTTTGGCGTGCTGTTCCAGAAGGGCGCGCTGTTTTCCTCGCTGACCGTGACCGAAAACGTAGCGCTGCCATTAATCGAGCACGCCGGCCTCAGCCGCCGCGACGCCGAGCACCTGGCCGCGGTCAAACTGGCCCTGGCCGGGTTGCCACTGTCGGCAGCCGACAAATACCCGGCGTCACTGTCGGGTGGCATGATCAAGCGCGCCGCGCTGGCCCGTGCGCTGGCCCTGGACCCCGACATCCTGTTTCTCGACGAACCCACCGCTGGCCTCGACCCGATTGGCGCGGCGCAATTCGATCAACTGATCCTGACCCTGCGCGATGCGCTGGGCCTGAGCGTGTTCCTGGTCACCCACGACCTGGACACGCTGTACACCATCACCGACCGCGTGGCAGTGCTGGCACAGAAAAAGGTGCTGGTGGCCGACGCCATCGATGTCGTCTCGGAAACGGACGACGCGTGGATTCACGAATATTTCCACGGCCCCCGAGGCCGCGCGGCATTGGATGCCGCTCAATCGCTCAACGAGGTATGACATGGAAACCCGAGCCCATCATGTGATGATCGGTTTGTTCAGCGTGATCGTGGTAGTCGGCGCGATGTTGTTCGGCCTGTGGCTGGCCAAGTCCAGCGTCGACAGCGCCTTCCAGGATTACGAAGTGATTTTCAACGAGGCGGTCAGCGGCCTGTCACAGGGCAGTTCGGTGCAGTACAGCGGGATTAAAGTGGGCGATGTGATCAGCCTGCGCCTGGACCCCAAAGATCCGCGTCGCGTACTGGCACGTATCCGCCTGGCCGGTGAGACGCCGATCAAGGAAGACACCCAGGCCAAGCTGGCGCTGACCGGCATCACCGGCACCTCGATTATCCAACTCAGCGGCGGTACGCCGCAAAGCCCCGAACTCAAGGGCAAAGACGGTAACTTGCCGGAAATCATCGCCTCACCCTCACCTATCGCGCGCCTGCTGAACAACAGCAACGACCTGATGACCAGCATCAACCTGCTGCTGCATAACGCCAACGACCTGTTTTCCCGCGAGAACGTCGAGCGCCTGAGCAACACCCTGGATAACCTGCAAAAAACTACCGGCGTCATCGCCGACCAGCGCGGCGATATCAAGGTGGTGATGCAGCAACTGATGCAAGTGAGCAAACAGGCCAGCGCCGCCCTGGAGCAGACCACTGTGCTGATGCGCAACGCCAACGGCTTGCTCAACGAACAAGGCAAGCAGGCCTTTGGCAGCGCCGAGCAGGCCATGAAGTCCCTGGAACACAGCACCGCGACCATCAACACCTTGCTGACCAACAACAAGGATTCGGTGAACAGCGGCATGCAAGGCCTCAACGAACTGGCGCCGGCCGTGCGCGAACTGCGCGAAACCCTCGGTTCGCTGCGCGCCATCTCCCGCCGCCTGGAAGCCAACCCCAGCGGTTACCTGCTGGGCAGCGACAAGAACAAGGAGTTCACGCCATGAAGCGTGCTTACCAAATGATCGCCCCTGTGGCGCTGGCACTCGTGAGCGCGTGCTCGATTCTTCCCAAGGCCGACCCTTCTGATGTGTATCGCCTGACCTCGGCCCAGACCACCAGCCAGGGTGCGCCGGTCAGTTGGTCGCTGCGTGTGAATAAGCCGCAGACCAGCGAATTTCTCGACAGCCCACGTATTGCCGTGGTGCCCAATGGCGACCTGATCAGCAGCTATGCCAACTCGCGCTGGAGCGATCCGTCGCCGGTACTGTTGCGCAACCGCTTCATGGATGGCTTTCAACGCGATGGTCGGGTGACGCTGCTGAGTACCGATGACACCAACCTGCAGTCCGACTATGAACTGGGCGGGCAATTGCAGGCGTTCCAGAGTGAATACCGCGGCAGTGCGGTGGAGGTGGTGATTCGCCTGGACGCGCGCCTGGTACGCGGCAGTGATCAGCGGATTGTTGCCAGTCGGCGGTTTGAAGTGAGGCAACCGGTGAGCGATACCAAGGTGCCGGCGGTGGTCGCCGGGTTTGGACAGGCGGGGGATCAGTTGAATAAGCAGGTGGTGGATTGGGTGGTTCAGCAAGGCAATAACGCAGCTAAACACTGAGGGCCTCATCGGGGGCAAGCCCCCTCCCACAGGTTGATCTGTGAACACATTCAAATGTGGGAGGGGGCTTGCCCCCGATAGCAATCCAAGCCTTAACCGAAGAACCAGTAGCACACCGAAATCGCCGCCACCACACCGGCAAACTCCGCCAGCAACGCACAACCCACGGCATGCCGCGCTCGCTGGATCCCCACCGAACCAAAGTACACCGCCAACACATAGAAAGTGGTCTCGGTACTGCCCTGAATCGTCGCCGCCACCAACGCCGGGAAGCTGTCCACGCCCTGGGTCTGCATGGTCTCGATCAGCATCGCTCGCGCAGCGCTGCCGGAGAACGGCTTGACCATCGCGGTCGGCAAGGCATCCACAAAGCGCGTGTCCATGCCCGTCCAGGCGACCACATGGCGAATGCCTTCAAGGCCAAAATCCAGCGCCCCTGAGGCACGCAACACACCCACGGCACACAGCATCGCCACCAGGTAGGGCAGCAGGTTCTTGGCCACATCGAAGCCTTCTTTGGCCCCTTCGACAAACGCCTCATACACCTTGACCTTGCGCAACGCACCGATCACCAGGAACAACATGATCAGGCCGAACAGCGTGAGGTTGCCCAGGATCGACGACAACCCGGCCAGAGCGGTGGCGGAGAGGGTCGCCAGCAGCGCCATGAAGCCGCCCAGCACCAATGCGCCTGGAATCAGGTAGGCCAGCACCACCGGATCCCACAGCCGCAGGCGCTGCATCACCGCCACCGACAGCAGGCCCACCAAGGTGGACGCGCTGGTCGCCAGCAGGATCGGCAGGAACACCAGTGTTGGGTCCGCAGCGCCTTGCTGGGCGCGGTACATGAAGATGGTGACCGGCAACAACGTCAGCGATGAGGCGTTGAGCACCAGGAACAGGATCTGCGCGTTACTCGCCGTGTTGGGGATTGGGTTGAGTTCCTGCAGCGCCTTCATCGCTTTCAAACCGATAGGCGTGGCGGCGTTATCCAGGCCCAGGCCGTTGGCAGCGAAGTTGAGGGTGATCAAGCCGATGGCCGGATGGCCGGCGGGCACTTCCGGCATCAGGCGGCGGAACAGCGGGCCGAGGGCCTTGGCCAGCCAGTCGACGATCCCGGCTTTTTCGGCGATGCGCAAAAAGCCCAGCCATAACGTCAGGGTGCCGAACAGCAGCACCATCACTTCCACCGACAGTTTGGCCATGGCGAAAATGCTTTCGACCATCGCCGCGAAAATCCCGGCGTTACCGCCGACCAGCCATTGCGCCAGTGCCGACACCATTGCCACGACAAAGAAGCCAAGCCACAGGCCATTGAGCATCAGTTAAATCCCCCGAAGAATGGAGCGAATGATAGCGGGGCTGGCAGAAACGACAAACCCCGGAATTTTCCGGGGTTTGTGTCAGAGCAGTCGTATTATCAGCTGCGGGTGGCTTGGCCCAGCGGCGAGGCTTCCTTGCTGCGCCAGTGCGGCAGCGAATTCCAATAGCGCTCGCCCTTGGCATCGTCGTACATGCCTTCCCAACGGGAGATCACCAGCACTGCAAGGGCATTGCCGATTACGTTCAGGGCGGTACGTGCCATGTCCATGATGCGGTCGACACCGGCGATAAACGCCAGGCCTTCCAGCGGAATGCCCACGCTGCCCAGCGTGGCCAGCAACACCACGAAGGACACGCCCGGCACACCGGCGATGCCTTTGGAGGTGACCATGAGGGTCAGCACCAGCATCAGTTGCTGGCCGATCGACAGGTCGATGCCATACAGCTGGGCGATGAAGATCGCCGCAATGCTCTGGTAGAGGGTCGAACCGTCGAGGTTGAACGAGTAGCCGGTCGGCACCACGAAGCTGCAGATCGCCTTCGGCGCGCCGTAGGCTTCCATCTTCTCGATCACGCGTGGCAGCACGGTTTCGGAGCTGGCGGTGGAATAGGCCAGTACCAGCTCATCCTTGAAGATGCGCATCAGCTTGATCACCGAGAAGCCGAACAGGCGGGCGATCAGGCCGAGGATCACGAAAGCGAAGAACAGGATGGCGACGTAAACCAGGATCACCAGCTTGGCCAACGGCAACAGCGAGGCGAAGCCGAAGTTGGCGACGGTCACGGCGATCAATGCGAATACGCCGATCGGGGCGTACTTCATGATCATGTGGGTGACTTTGAACATGCTCTCGGACACGCCTTGGAACATGGTCACCAGCGGCTCGCGCAGCTCAGGCTTGAGGCTCGACAGGCCGAGGCCGAACAGTACCGAGAAGAAGATGATCGGCAGCATCTCGCCACGGGCAACAGCGGCAAAGATGTTCGATGGGATCAGGTTGAGGATGGTCTGGATAAACGCATGCTCATGCTGCACTTCAGCAGCGGTGGCGGTGTACTTGGAGATGTCGACGGTACCCAGGGTACTCATGTCGATGCCAGCGCCTGGGTGGAACACGTTGGCCAGCAGCAGGCCGACCACAATGGCAATGGTGGTGACGATTTCGAAGTAAAGGATGGTTTTGACACCGATACGCCCGAGCTTCTTCGCGTCACCGACACCGGCAATGCCGACGATCAGCGAGGAGATCACGATTGGGATCACGATCATCTTGATCAGGCGGATAAAGATATCGCCCGCTGGCTGCAACACATTGCTGATCCACCAGGCCTTTTCAGCACTGAAATGGTTGAGCACTGCACCGATTGCGATCCCCAGCACCAAACCGATGAGGATCTGCCAGGCGAGGCTTAGCTTTGCCTTCTTCATGTCATTACCCTTACTTCAAGTGAACTTAAGGCAAATGCGCCAGCTGGAACGCTCGAGAGCGAAAAAGTGTGTGCATCTGCCTCCATGGAAGGTCACCGCAGCGTGGCCGAAATGGCTTACTGGCAGGCGAAAAAAGGCGCAACTATTCCCATGCAAGGGAGCGACGTCTAATGCCGTAAACGCCTACCCTATGCCGAATCGGCATGGCCTTTTTTCATAATAACTGTCCGAACGGTCAGTTCAAATGCGACAGATTGTCCGGCAAATATGCCGTTAACCTGCCAAACCCGGCTCGCCTAGAGATGCAGCACGTCTTTGCGGTGCTGGCAGAAATGCCTGGGGAATCCGCGACCTGACGCCAGATATGTCCTATAGCGCGACGAAAATTTTATCGATAGATGGTCGTCTCGACACACCAAGAAATGGTTAAAGGCGAGCGATAACAAAATTTGCGGCTATGGGAGGTATAACAGAGCGAGAGGTATGACAGAGCGATATGAGAGGCGAGGGGATGGATGAAAGTCACAAGCCCGCCGCAAGTTCAGCAAGCGATGGGCTTGTGAACCTGCGTCGCAGCTTTTCTCCTGACCCGGCCCTTGCGCAGGCACTCCCTGTACCCGTAGGTCACGCCGATCCCATTTGATCAGAGCAACCCAGCCCCCTGGTCATGCACCACCCTTGGCGAGCAGTGCAAACAGAAAGAAGCGAGGGGGCTTCTTTCTATGGACGCTGGTCCCGCTGACGACAGACGCGCCGGACGGAACCTAGTACCAATTCGGATCTTTCTTCAGCTGTTCCATCAGCAACTTCTGCATGCCTTCATCCGGTTTACCGATAAACCGGTAATCGGCGTGGCGCGTTGGGGACTTGTCCGCCGGCAGGCCGGCCGGGACTTCCACCAACATGGCGTAGGCATCTTCCTTGTCGAGGCTGAAGGCAACGATCAGACGCTTGTTCCGGCAGGTGTCTGCGGTTTCGCAGAGCGGCCCGACCAAGTACTTGTCGCCATCTTCTTCCACGGCATTCATTTGCTCGGCCGTACCCGACAGGTTCATCACCCATTCCGGGAGGCGCTCTTCTTTCTTCACCACGCTTTGCCAGGTCTCACGGTATTGCGGGTCCGCGCTGAGCAATTCGTTGGCTCGGGATTGACCGTCATTGGCGGCCATCACCAAACCGCTGCCGCCCAACAGTAGGGCGGCAGTAATGGCTTTGAAGGACAAAGTGGTCATTTTCAGCCTCGGCCGCGACGACCAAAGAAGAAGGAAGCGATGAACATCACCAGGAAGACCACAAACAGAATTTTTGCGATACCCGTGGCGGTGCCCGCGATACCACCGAAGCCCAGGACTGCAGCCACAATGGCGATGATCAGAAATGTGATTGCCCAACTCAACATGGTGATTCTCCTTATGCTTCTTTTAGAGGTAACAGCGGTAGTGCCGTACTGCCACTCAACACGAGCGGCTTTTGGTGCCTAGAACACCCAACGCTCTTGCGACGGCAGTTCACTCAGGGAAGATTCCTGATCAACCATCTGCAATTGCGGGGCTGTTGCATCGGCAGCAACACTGCCAACGGAACGGAAATGGTTCTGGGTCATGCTCGGACGTTCAAATTGCGGGATCTGCTGCTGACTCTGCTGCCAATGCTGCAACTGCTGGCCGCCAATCAACGTGACCATCAAGGCCAGGCTGGCAAACAGACCTTGCTGCAAGCGCAGTGGCGATACACGCAGTGGGCTGAAGCTTTGGCGAGTCATGCTGATGTTCTCCCGCATTCTGATTATTCGTTAGGAGAGGTATTGCAGAGCGCATGCCAGCTTTTTTACAAAATAAATACCAATAAAATCAATGAGTTAAATATTTATAAACCAACAAGCTTCCAGCATCCTGCACGATGCCCCCTTGAGGGCCGTGCGAAATGCACGATAGCCAGCGGTCGGATCAAGGGATAGAACACGGAGGGTGTGTTGCCGAAGTGGCAAGACGGCATGAAAACGCCAGCAATCGGCGCCTTGTAGGAAGTGATGCAGATACCTGCACAACGTTGTCTTTTATCGATCAGAATAAACCATGCAACTTGCCCGATTATTCCGGGACTAAACACCATCATTCATAGAGTTAAGGAGCGCGGGACAGATGGAATCAGCCAAGGAACTTCAAGGCCGCATTCTTTTAGTGGATGACGAATCCGCGATCCTCCGCACCTTCCGTTATTGCCTGGAAGATGAGGGCTACACCGTCGCCACGGCGAACAGCGCTGCCCAAGCGGATACCTTGATGCAGCGCCAAGTGTTCGACCTGTGCTTCCTGGACTTGCGCCTGGGTGAAGACAACGGCTTGGACGTACTGGCCCAGATGCGCATCCAGGCGCCATGGATGCGTGTGGTCATTGTCACCGCCCATTCGGCGGTCGACACTGCCGTTGATGCGATCCAGGCCGGTGCCGCTGACTACTTGGTAAAGCCTTGCAGCCCAGACCAACTGCGCCTTGCCACTGCCAAGCAGCTGGAAGTGCGTCAACTCTCTGCGCGCCTCGAAGCCTTGGAAGGCGCAGTGCGCCAACCGAAAGACGGCCTTGATTCCCACAGCCCGTCGATGATGGTAGTACTGGAAACCGCACGCCAGGTGGCTGGCACAGACGCCAACATTCTGATCCTGGGTGAATCCGGCACGGGTAAAGGTGAACTGGCCCGAGCCATTCACGGCTGGAGCAAGCGCTCGAAGAAATCCTGTGTGACCATCAACTGCCCGTCGCTGACGGCGGAACTGATGGAGAGCGAGCTGTTCGGCCATAGTCGTGGTGCCTTTACCGGCGCCAGTGAAAGCACCTTGGGCCGTGTCAACCAGGCGGACGGCGGCACGCTGTTTCTCGACGAAATCGGCGATTTTCCGCTCACGTTGCAACCTAAGTTACTGCGCTTTATCCAAGACAAAGAATATGAGCGGGTCGGTGACCCCGTTACCCGACGTGCGGATGTGCGCATCCTCGCCGCCACCAACCTGAACCTGGAAGACATGGTGCGTGATGGCCGCTTCCGCGAAGATCTGCTCTACCGCCTCAACGTGATCACCCTGCACTTGCCGCCGCTGCGCGAACGTAGCGAGGACATCCTGACCCTGGCCGACCGCTTCCTGGCACGTTTCGTCAAGGACTACGCCCGACCGGCGCGCGGTTTCAGCGACGAAGCGCGCGAGGCCCTTCTCAACTACCGCTGGCCGGGAAATATCCGCGAGCTGCGCAACGTAGTAGAGCGCGCCAGCATCATTTGCCCGCAAGAGAAGGTAGAAATCAGCCACCTGGGGATGGCCGAGCAGCCGACCAACAACGCTCCGCGGATCGGCGCGGCGCTGAGCCTGGACGAGCTGGAGAAAGCTCACATCGGCGCCGTGCTCGCCACCAGCGACACCCTGGACCAGGCGGCTCGCACCCTGGGTATCGACGCGTCGACCCTGTACCGCAAACGCAAACAGTACAACCTGTGAGCTGTACCCTATGAAGTTAGCGATGAAGCTGCGCACTCGGCTATTCCTGAGCATCTCAGCGCTGATCACCGTTGCCCTGCTGGGTTTGATCCTGGGCCTGGTCAGCGTCATGCAAATGGCCAAGACTCAGGAATCCCTGATTCGCAGCAACTTCATCACCTTGGACCTGGGCCTCAAGCTGCGTCAGAGCCTGGGTGATCAGTTGATCATGATGCTGGAGGAGCGCCCCGACCCCGAGGCCTTGCAAACCTCCAAGCAGCGCTACGTCGACCTGCTGGACCAAGGTATCGCCCATGAACAACGCGACGGTCGCGGGACGGGGTTCAGCCAGGCCAAGGGCCAGTATCAGGAACTGCTGAACGCTTTTGACGAGTCCCAGCAACCGACCCCTCCACCTGGGGCCAAGGAAAAACTCACCGACACCTTCAATGCGCTGCGCAATGGCTTGATCAACGAGCACAAGCAGGCCTTGGAGAACATCAGCAACAGCGAACACAAATCCCGCGAACGTGCCCTGCTGATCGCCGGGCTACTGGGGCTGGTCGGGCTCGCGGTGCTGATCATCGGGTTTGTGACGGCGCATGGCATCGCCCGGCGTTTTGGCGGACCGATCGAAGCGCTGGCCAAGGCGGCGGACAAGATAGGGCAGGGCGATTTCGAAGTGACACTGCCGATCTCGTCGGCAGCAGAGATGAACCAACTCACCCGCCGCTTCGGCATCATGGCCGAGGCGTTGCGCCAGCATCAGGCGACCAATGTCGATGAACTCCTGGCTGGTCAGCAGCGCCTGCAAGCGGTGCTCGACAGCATAGACGATGGTCTGCTGATGATTGACCGGCAAGGCCGCCTGGAACACCTCAACCCGGTGGCCCAACGCCAACTGGGCTGGGACGAGGAGCGCCTTGGCCAGGGCCTGGGCGAGGCCCTGGTGCGACCGGAACTGGATGAACAGCTGCAATTGGTACTGCGTGGCGGCAGCCTGGAGCGGGCGCCGGAAGATCTGGAAGTGGAAGTCGAAGGCGAATTGCGCCTGTTGACCTACAGCTTGACCCCCGTCAGCCATACCCAGGGGCATATCCTCGGGGCGGTGATGGTGCTGCATGACGTCACCGAACAACGCGCCTTCGAGCGGGTACGCAGCGAGTTCGTACTGCGCGCCTCCCATGAGCTGCGAACACCGGTGACCGGCATGCACATGGCATTCGGGCTGTTCCGCGAGCGGGCGAAATTTCCACCGGACTCCCGTGAAGCGGACCTGCTGGATACAGTCAATGAAGAGATGCAGCGGCTGATGCAATTGATCAACGACCTGCTCAACTTCTCGCGCTACCAGAACGGCCTGCAGAAGCTCACCTTAGGCCCGTGCGACGTGACCGATCTGCTTGAACACGCACGAGCACGCTTCGTCGAGCCGGCCAACGTGCAAAACGTCGAGCTGATGGTAGAAGCCCAATCCGACCTGCCGCGGTTATATGCGGACCAAGCACAGTTGGAACGGGTGCTCGACAACCTGCTGGGCAATGCCCTACGCCACACGCCTAATGGGGGGCAGATTCGTCTGCAGGCACGCCGCCACGGCGAGCGCGTGATTATCAGCGTCGAAGATAACGGCGAAGGCATCGCCTATGGGCAGCAGGGGCGGATCTTCGAGCCCTTTGTGCAGGTGGGTCGCAAGAAAGGCGGCGCCGGCCTGGGGCTGGCGCTGTGCAAAGAGATCGTGCAATTGCACGGCGGCCGCATGGGTGTGTACTCGCGGCCGGGGCAGGGCACTCAGTTCTATATGGCGTTGCCTTTGTAGGAACCCCGCTTGTTGTAGCAAGGACGCTTGTTGAAGCGTCGCACCGCTCCACCCGCCTCTTAAGGGCGCTCCGCACCCGAGCGCAAGCACGCTTGCTCGCCACAGTTCAACGCTCGCAGGATCGCAGCGCTTTGCGCGTCAGGCGTGCCGTCGAACAGCGATGGCCGGAAATGCATCTGGAACGCCGCGATCACATGACGTGTAGCCACATCCAGCTCTCCAGTCTGTGGCGTCTGGTAACCCAAGTGGGCCAATTGTTCCTGGAACCAGGTAATGCTCGGCAGTTCTGTGGCGTACTGCACCTGGAACCGCGCGACGGCCTGTGCATCCGGCCAAACACCCAGCCCCTCAGCGGCCAGGCGCTTCCAGGGGAACAAGGGACCCGGGTCCAGCTTGCGCAGCGGTGCGATATCGCTGTGGCCGATGATGTTCTTGGGGTCGATGCCATTGCGCTTGCTGATGTCCTTGAGCAGCACCACCAGCGATTTCACTTGGGCTTCGGAGTACGGATACCACAAGCGGCCTGTCGGCGTGTCCTTGTAGCCAGGGTTCACGATCTCAATACCAATGGAGCTGGAGTTGAGCCAGGTGCGGCCCATCCATTCGCTTTCCCCGGCATGCCAGGCGCGCTGGCTCTCATCCACCAGCTTGTAGATAGTGCCTGAGGCATCGTCGCCGATCAGATAATGGCTGCTCACCTGACCGTGGGTGAGCAATGCCAGGGAGCGCTCAAGGTTGGTGGAGGTGTAATGCACCACCACGAACTGCACGCGGTTGTCGTGGTTCACCGAGGGGTGGTTGGTGTCCAGGCGAGGGCCGCTGGCGCAGCCCGCAAGGAAAAGAAACACAAAGGCAATGTACAAAAATTTCATGACGGAAGACGTTACGCTGAAGACGATAATGCAACAGTGTAACGTACCGCTTGTGACCTAACCGTCAAATTACAAAATGGAACATTTTTTAGGCGGCCTGCACTTGGTTTCGGCCTGCGGCCTTGGCCCGGTACAAGGCCGCATCCGCGCGCTTGAGCGCCAGGTCACTGCGCTCTCCCGGCTGGAACTGCGCCACACCCATGGACACAGTGATCGTTACCGGCTCCCCCTTGAAGTGAAACGGGCAGGCTTCAATCGCGCCGCGCAACACTTCAACCGCCGCCAGGGCATCCGCGAGGGATGAGTCGGGCATCAGCAACACGAACTCCTCACCGCCGAAACGCGCGATAAAGTCGGTCGGCCGCAGGCGCTTGCGCAGTACGTTGGCGATGATCTTCAGCACCCTGTCGCCAGCCAGGTGGCCGTAGCCGTCGTTGATGCGCTTGAAGTGATCCAAGTCCAGCATCGCCAGCGACAGGCTGTTGCCCCGTTGATGCCAGGCGTTGACCTCGTGATCGAGCCGCTCACTCCACGCGGCGCGGTTGGGCAGGCCAGTGAGCGGATCGATCAAGGCCTTCTGGCGCTGCACCTCCAAGTGCTCGCGATAGCCCTGGGCTTCCTGCTCCATATTGGCAACCCGCTCGGCCAAGCCTTTCAGTCGCGCTGCCGTTTCCTGCTCGCGCTGGTCACGCTGCTGCTGGTGCTCGTCCATGGTGCCGAGAAGACCTTCGAGGTGGCTTTCCAATACGTGCTTGAGGCTTTCCAGATCGGCGGCCTCCTGCACGCTGCTTTGCAAGCCATCGACCTGTTCGCGGATCTGCGTGTCCAGCTCACGGGCGGCCGAACGGCTATCGGCATGGCCGTCGCTGGCGACCTGCAAATGCCCCTGGAACGCTTCGAGACGCTCGTTGAGCTGCTTGAGGTAAGCCTCGAATTCGTGCTGGCCGCTGTCGGTGATTGCCAGCATCAAGACGGCCAGATCGTCGAGGATCGGTAGCAGTTCGTACCAGTTCAGGCCGTGCGCCAGACGCTCACGCATGGCTTCGGCCTGGGGCCGGTGACGCTCGGGTAGCGACAACTCCTCCAGCAGCCCGAGCAGAGTGTCTTCAATATGCTTGGCTACGGAGCTGTAGGACGGCTCCGGCGAATCAGGTAAGGCATAGGTGCCGTCCGCTTGCAGCTCGTCGGGATCGGACTCCTCGACCTCCAGCACAGGAGGGAGCGACAGGCTGCCGATGGTGGTCTCACCCGGCGTTTCGACCTGAACGTCAGGCGTTTCGATAAAAGCGGCGAGGGCGCTTTCCGGTGCCGGCTCTTCTGTCGGAAGCTCCCGCTCGACATACGCTACGGGTACTACGGACGCTTCAACGGGCTCAGCTTGAGGCGGAGCCTCGTATACAAACGTTTCACTGACAGCGTCCGCCACCTTGGCCGGCCCGGCCGACTCAACTGCGGAGGCAACCTTTTCCTGAGGCGGCGGCGCAAAGGCGCGCAAGGCTTGCGTCAGTTCCTCGGACTGTTCGGGCGGCTGGGGCTCGGCGACAGGCTTGGCCACAATGGGTTGCGGTGCCGGGCGGGCTGTCGATTCGCTGGCCTCCGGCTCGGTCGCGACGTCTTTGGAACCAAACAGGCGCTGCAAAAGCCCCGGCCCTGGGCGTGTGGTTTCGCCGTCCGGCTCCAGGTTGTTCAGCGCCTGGCCCTGCAGGCCACTCAACTCGCTGAGCAGCAAGGGGATCTCACGTGCCTGGCTGACTCGGCCGTCCAACTGCTTGGCGAACGTCTTAAGCGGCCGGGCAACCTCACGCGGTAATGGCAACTTTTGCAGCTGGGTAACCAGGGACGTCAGCGCGGTGCTGATCTGGTCGACCCGAGTTTCACGGCGCTGCTCCGAATCCAGCACGGCTTTTTCCAGGCGCGGCAGCAAGGCGGCGAGGGCGGCGTCCATATCATCTGTACGGACAACGTCACGCATTTCCTTCATGCACTGGTCGACGGCACGGTCGGTGCCTTCAGCGGCCAGCGTGCTGCGCACCAGCCCACGGCGTAGCAGGTCGAGGCGGGCTGCCCAACGGCGTTCGAGCTTTTCTTGTTGCTCTATGCTTTTGAGGTATTTCTCTTTCCAGCGCTGGGCGTCGTCGCTCATGCAAGGGGTCCGCGAGGGCCGGGGCTCAACGCGGGTAATGCATCAGCCGTGAGCGAACCCGGCAGACGAATCTCTACCGCGACCGGCAGGTGATCGGAGATGGGCTGCGCCAGCACCTGCACACTCTCGAGTGTGAGGGTAGGGCTGAGCAGGATATGGTCAAGACAGCGTTGCGGGCGCCAGCTGGGGAATGTGGCTTCGGCTTGCGGAGCCAGTAGCCCGAGGTCGCGCAACGGAGAATTCAACAACAGGTCATTGGCATGGGTGTTCATGTCACCCATCAGTACCTGGTGTTTGTAACCGCCAATCAGCTCGCGGATGTAGGCCAGTTGCATCGTGCGGGTGCGCGCACCCAACGCCAGGTGCATCATCACCACCACCAGCGCCTCTGGGCCTTCGCCAAAACGCACAAGGATCGCCCCCCGGCCCTTGGGGCCTGGCAGCGGATGGTCTTCGATGGCGGTGGGCTTCAGGCGACTGAGCACACCATTGCTGTGCTGCGCCAGGCGCCCGAGGTTGCGATTGAGTTGCTGGTACCAATAGGGGAACGCGCCGAGCTGGGCCAGGTGCTCCACCTGATTGATGTAACCGGAACGCATGCTGCCGCCGTCGGCTTCCTGCAACGCAACCAGATCGAAGTCATTCAATAGGTTGCCAATCTTTTGCAGGTTGCCGGCCCGCCCGTTGTGGGGCAGCAGGTGCTGCCAGCCACGGGTGAGGTAGTGACGGTATTTCTCGGTACTGATCCCCACTTGGATATTGAAGCTGAGCAGCCGCAAGCGGCTGTCCGGCGGCAACCCCGTGGACTCCAGGTGATGTTCGTTGACCTGCGGATCATGCAGGCCAACCACGCGTTCGGTACCCCAGCGGCGCATGACGAGCCCCTTACTTGGCTGCGCGCTCTTTGGCGATCAGCTGGTCGGCAACATTGAGGGTCTGCTCAGGACCACCGGAGGTGCCCAGGTCGAAACGGTATTTGCCGTTGACGATCATGGTTGGAACGCCCTGTACGCCGTACTTCTGCGCCAGCTCCTTGGCCTGTTTGATCTGGCCCTGGATCGCGAAGGAGTTGAAGGTGGCCAGGAACTTGTCCTTGTCGACACCTTGGGTGGCCACGAAGTCAGCCATTTCGTCTGGTTTGGTCAGGCGTTTGCCTTGTTTCTGGATCGCGTCGAATACCGCGTTGTGGACCTTATGCTCCACGCCCATGGCTTCCAGGGTCAGGAACAGCTGGCCGTGGGCATCCCATGGGCCACCAAACATGGCAGGGATACGTCTGAAGTTCACGTCTTTAGGCAGCTTCTCGACCCATGGGTTGATGGTCGGCTCAAAGGCGTAGCAATGCGGGCAGCCGTACCAGAACAGCTCCACCACTTCGATCTTGCCTGGCTCCGAGACCGGAACCGGGTTAGCCAATTCAACGTAGGTTTTACCGGCTTCAAGCGGCACGTCGGCAGCTTGTGCGGTCATGCCGAAGAGGCTGGCAGTGACGAGAGCGGCGCTGAGGATCAGATTACGCATGCTTTACTCCTGGACAAATAAAGTCGCCTCACGCGACCTTTGTTGTGACAGGTCTGCGCGGGCATGAGTTCGTTAGTGTAACGGCACCGGCCACAAAAAAGGGCGGCCTAAGCCACCCTTTTTATGCTTGCATCGCTGGATTAATCGAGTGTTAACGTTGCAGGCATGTTAGTGCAGGCCCTGGATATAGCTGGAGACCGCTGCAATGTCTTCATCGCTCAGCTTGCGCGCAATGGTACGCATGATCGCTGCGTCGCCATCGTTAGCTCGCCCTGCCTCTTCCTTACGGAAATCGGTCAACTGTTTGGCGATGTAGGTCGCGTGCTGGCCACTCAGGTGCGGGAAGCCGGCGGCGGCTATGCCCGCGCCATTGGGCGAATGGCAGCCGGTGCAGGCTGGCAGGCCTTTTTCCAGGTCGCCGCCGCGGAACAGTTTCTCACCACGGGCCACCAGTTTCGGATCAGCAGCTCCCACACTGCCTTTCTGGCTGGCAAAATACGCTGCGAGGTCCGCGAGGTCCTGATCGCTGAGGGTGGTCAGCAAGCCGGTCATTTCCAACACCGTTCGCTTGCCGTCCTTGATGTCGTGCAGTTGCTTGGTCAGGTAACGTTCACCCTGGCCGGCCAGTTTGGGGAAGTTCGGCGCCGGGCTGTTACCATCCGGTCCATGGCAAGCACCACATACAGCGGCCTTCGCTTGACCGGCAGTGGCATCACCTTTAAGGGGGCCCTCTGCAGCGACGGCAGCGCCTGTGATGCCCAAGGTCAACAGCAGACTCACGATCAGTTTGTTCATCAGCTAATCCAACTACGGCTAAGGGGTTTAAGAGTTATCTACCGGGTTTACTCACCATCAACTCAATGACGGCCTGGTAATCCTCAGTACTGCAGTCCATGCACAAACCACGCGGCGGCATTGCCTTGAAACCCTGGGTCACGTGTTGCACCAATGTGTCCATGCCCTGCGCCAGTCTTGGCGCCCAAGCAGCCTGATCACCCCGCTTCGGGGCATTCGGCAACTGGCCGGCATGGCAAGCCACGCAAACTCGGTTGTACACCGCTTCCGGATCCTGTGTAGCCTGAGCGCCATAAAGCGGAAGCAGGACACCGATAGCGAGCAACCACTTGGTCATACGTCGACCATTTCAGGGTTTGAGAGCGTTTTGCGTTCTAATGCGCAATAAAGGTCTTTCGCTCCCGTGAACTTCATCCTTCGCTGGGACAAAGCACACACAAAATCTGCGGCATTATATACTGGCGCTACTGAAACGGAAACGACACCGCTTGCCGCACCCTTTCTCGGCATCGCCCACATCGGAAATCTCATGCAACTCAAGAATCCCATCCTTGGCCTGTGCCAACAGTCCACGTTTATGCTCAGCGCCGCTAAAGTTGACCAATGCCCCGATGACGAGGGCTTTGAAGTCGCCTTTGCCGGGCGCTCCAACGCCGGTAAGTCCAGCGCGCTGAACACCCTGACTCACGCCAGCCTGGCACGCACCTCGAAAACCCCAGGCCGTACGCAACTACTCAATTTCTTCAAGCTAGACGATGATCGGCGTCTGGTCGACCTGCCGGGCTACGGTTATGCAAAAGTACCTATCCCGCTGAAGCTGCACTGGCAGCGTCACCTGGAGGCCTACCTGGGTGGCCGGGAGAGTTTGAAGGGTTTGATTCTGATGATGGACATCCGCCATCCGATGACCGATTTCGACCTGCTGATGCTCGACTGGGCAGTTGCCAGCGGCATGCCGATGCATATCCTGCTGACCAAAGCCGACAAGCTGACCTACGGCGCCGCCAAAAACACGTTGCTTAAAGTGCAGTCTGAAATCCGTAAAGGCTGGGGTGATGCGATCACCATCCAACTGTTCTCGGCGCCCAAGCGCATGGGCCTGGAAGACGCCTACACCGCACTGGCCGGCTGGATGGAATTGGCGGACAAGGGCGCGGAAATCGCGGAGTAACTTTTGCGCAGGCAAAAAAAACCCCGGACTTCGTATGGGGAGGGGAAGTTCGGGGTTCAAGTTCCGGACCGCTAGGGCGGGGTCCAGATATCTGCCAACACTTAACACAACATAGGAGCATTGAAGGGCTTCACCACCCATTCAGTAACTCTGAGTGGCAATTCACGGGTTAAGTTCCGGCAGGTTCGAAAAACTATTTGAAATAACTGACGGCGATTTCCGGACTAAAGCACTCTGCCACCACCCCACAGTGGCAGCAAAGCCCCGAGATCAGTGCGCCTGGTCCCAGTTATCGCCGACGCCCACTTCCACCAGCAGCGGCACATCCAGCTGAGCAGCGGCACTCATGTACTCGCGAATCTTCTCGCTGACTTCCGCGACCAGATCCTCACGCACTTCCAGCACCAATTCATCGTGCACCTGCAGGATCACCTTGGCATCCAGGCCTGAATCCGTCAGCCAGTTATCCACCAGCACCATGGCTTTCTTGATGATGTCTGCCGCTGTGCCCTGCATGGGCGCGTTGATGGCAGTGCGTTCAGCCGCCGCGCGCTCCTGGGGCTTGTTGGAATGGATATCCGGCAAGTAGAGGCGGCGACCGAAGAAGGTCTCTACGTAGCCCTGATCGGACGCCTGGGCGCGGGTGCGTTCCATGTACTCACGAACCCCGGGATAACGGGCGAAATACACATCGATGTACGCCTTGGCCGTCTTGGTATCGACGCCAATATCCTTGCCCAGCTTCTGTGCGCCCATGCCATAGATCAAACCAAAGTTGATCGCCTTGGCGCTGCGGCGTTGATCAGACGTGACGTCACCCAGCTCAACCTTGAACACCTCGGCCGCCGTGGCCGTGTGCACGTCGAGGTTGTGACGGAAGGCGTTCATCAAACCTTCGTCCTTCGACAGGTGAGCCATGATCCGCAGCTCAATTTGCGAATAGTCCGCCGCCAGCATTTTGTAGCCTTTGGGCGCGATGAAGGCCTGGCGAATCCGCCGCCCTTCAGCGGTACGCACCGGGATATTCTGCAGGTTCGGATCGCTGGACGATAAACGCCCGGTCGCCGCCACCGCCTGGTGATAGGACGTGTGGATACGCCCGGTGCGCGGGTTGATCTGTTCCGGCAGACGGTCGGTGTAGGTGCTTTTCAGCTTGCTCATGCTGCGGTACTGCATCAGCACCTTGGGCAGCGGGTAGTCATCTTCGGCCAGCTTTGCCAGCACTTCTTCGGCGGTTGAAGCCTGGCCTTTGCCGGTTTTCTTCAGTACCGGCAGGCCGAGTTTTTCGTACAGAATCGCCCCGAGTTGCTTGGGCGAACCCAGGTTGAATTCTTCACCGGCGATCTCGAACGCCTGGCGCTCCAGCTCGACCATCTTGTTGCCCAGTTCGATGCTCTGGATACCCAGCAGGTCCTTGTCGACCAGCGCACCCTGGCGCTCAATACGCGCCAACACCGGCACCAACGGAATCTCGATATCCGTGAGCACACTCGCCAGGCTCGGAATGGCTGAAAGTTGCGCAAACAGCGCCTGGTGCAGACGCAAGGTCACATCGGCGTCTTCCGCCGCATAAGGGCCAGCCTGCTCCAGCGCGATCTGATCGAAAGTCAGCTGCTTGGCACCCTTGCCGGCAATGTCCTGGAAGGCGACGGTGTCGTAGTCCAGGTACTTCTTGGCCAGGCTGTCCATGTCATGCCGCGTTGCGGTGGCGTTCAACACATAGGATTCGAGCATGGTGTCGAAGGCGATGCCCCGCACGGTAATGCCGTGCGCCGGGTCGCCGCCGATGGCGCAATTGGCCAGGATGTTCATGTCGAACTTGGCGTGCTGGCCGACCTTGAGCTTGGTCGGGTCTTCCAGCAGCGGTTTGAGGGCCAGCAGCACGGTATCGCGATCCAACTGCTCCGGCGCGCCGATGTAGGCGTGGGTGAGCGGGATATAGGCCGCTTCGTGGGGCTGCACCGCGAAGGAAACACCCACCAACTGCGCCTGCTGGGCATCGATCCCGGTGGTTTCGGTGTCGAAGGCGAACAGCTTCGCGTCGTTGAGCTTCTTCAACCAGATGTCGAAGGTGGCCTGATCAAGGATCGTGGTGTAGGTCGCCTCCGCCGGCGCCGCTACCTCAGCGACGTCCTCAACAACCGGCGCAGCCTTGAGCTCCACCCGCTTGGCGTCGCGCTGGATCTCATCAAACCAGCTCTTGAACTCCAGCAGCGTGTACAGCTCCAGCAGTTTTTCACGGTCCGGCTCAATCAGGTGCAGGTCATCCAGGCCCACATCCAGCGGCACATCAATCTTGATCGTCGCCAACTGGTAGGAAAGGAACGCCATCTCCTTATGCTCTTCCAGCTTGGCCGGCAGCGTCTTCGCGCCCCGAATAGGCAGGGTCGGCACGATATCCAGCTGTTCATACAGCTCTTTAAGGCCACCATTCACACCGACCAGCAAGCCGGAAGCAGTCTTCGGACCAATGCCCGGGACGCCTGGGATGTTGTCGGACGAATCGCCCATCAAGGCCAGATAGTCGATGATCTGCTCGGGAGCGACACCGAATTTCTCCTTCACGCCCTCGATGTCCATCGCGCTACCGGTCATGGTATTGACCAAGGTAATGTGCCCGTCGACCAGCTGTGCCATGTCCTTGTCCCCGGTGGAGATCACCACCGGACGGTCAGCGGCCGCACTGCTGCGGGCCAGGGTGCCGATCACGTCATCGGCCTCAACGCCTTCGACGCACAACAACGGGAAGCCCAGGGCGATCACGCTCTGGTGCAGCGGCTCGATCTGCAGGCGCATGTCATCGGGCATGCTCGGGCGGTTGGCCTTGTATTCGGCGTACATGTCATCGCGAAAGGTCCCACCCTTGGCGTCGAACACCACCGCGAACGGGCTGTCCGGGTACTGCTTGCGCAGGCTTTTGAGCATGTTCAACACCCCCTTGACCGCGCCGGTGGGCAGGCCTTTGGAGGTGGTCAGCGGTGGCAGCGCATGGAACGCGCGGTACAGATAGGAAGAACCGTCCACCAGGACGAGGGGTGCTTGGCTCATGAGCAGAATCAACCTTTTCGGCGGGTCAGGCGCTAGAATAGCCGGACCAATGACGACAAAGGGACAAGGTTATCATGCGTACATTCAATCGCCTGCTGTTGACCGGCTTGATTGCACTCGCTCCGATGGCTGCCATGGCGGCAGACGATGCCCCTGGGGGTGATCCGGAAGTTACGATCCGCACGGAAGGCGACAAGACCATCCAGGAATACCGTCAGAACGGTTTCCTGTACGCAATCAAGGTCACCCCGAAGGGTGCACCTCCGTATTTCCTGGTACGCGCGGACGGAACCGACGCGAACTTCATCCGCTCTGACCAGCCGGATATGCTGATCCCGTCATGGAAGATCTTCGAATGGAAATGATTTCTTAACTTCAATTGGCGCCGCACACCGCGGCGCCCGTACTGGCAGTTTTAACCATGTCTGTGTTCACCCCCCTGGCTCGGCCCGAGCTGGAAACCTTTCTCGCCCCTTACGGGCTCGGCCGCCTGATCGACTTCCAGGGGATTGCCGCCGGTAGCGAAAACACCAATTTCTTTATCAGCCTGGAGCAGGGTGAATTCGTCCTGACCCTGGTTGAACGCGGCCCGGTCGCGGAAATGCCGTTCTTCATCGAACTGCTCGACGTGCTCCACGACGCCGACCTGCCCGTGCCCTACGCCCTGCGCACCACCGACGGTGTGGCCCTGCGCGAGCTGAAAGGCAAACCGGCCCTGCTGCAACCGCGCCTGGCCGGCAAGCACATCAAGGACGCCAACGCCCAGCACTGCGCCCAGGTCGGCGACCTGCTTGGCCACCTGCACTTGGCGACACAAGGCGAGAAGGTACTGGAACGTAAGACCGATCGCGGCCTGGACTGGATGCTCAACGAAGGCGCGCAGTTGATTTCGCACTTGAACGACGCACAGCAGCGCCTGCTGCAAGACGCGCTGAATGAGATCAAAGCGCACAAGGCCCAGATCCTCGCCCTGCCGCGCGCCAATGTGCACGCCGACCTGTTCCGCGATAACGCGATGTTCGAAGGCACGCACCTGACCGGCCTGATCGACTTCTACAACGCCTGCTCGGGCCCGATGCTCTACGACGTGGCAATCGCCCTGAATGACTGGTGCTCGGACGCGGATGGCGTGATTGACGGGCAACGCGCCCGTGCGCTGCTCGGCGCCTATGCCGGCCTGCGACCGTTCACTGCCAAGGAAGCCGAACTGTGGCCGACGATGTTGCGGGTGGCGTGTGTGCGGTTCTGGCTGTCACGCCTGATCGCCGCCGAGTCGTTTGCAGGGCAGGATGTGTTGATCCATGACCCGGCAGAGTTCGAGCACCGCTTGGCACAACGCCAGCAGGTCACGATCCAACTACCGTTCGCCCTCTAAAGCCCCAACTCGGTCAATGTGGGAGCTGGCTTGCCTGCGATAGCGTCAGGTCAGCCAGCAATTTCGTCGCAGGCCCACCGCAATCACAGGCAAGCCAGCTCCGACATTAGACGTGCGCCGTCTGTTACAACGACTCCAGGCACCCGGCCAAGTCATTCCCCAACTTCTCCAACACCTGCTCATAACCCTGAGCCGTAGCCGGGGTATACCCACCCAGCGCATCCAACTCCGCCAGCTTCACCGGCAAACCCGCCACCAGGGTTTCAGCCAAACGCGGACGCAACGGTGGCTCGCTGAACACGCACGTCTTGCCCACTTCCTGCAAACGCGTACGCATCGCCGCCACGTGCTGGGCACCAGGCTGTACCTCTGCGGCAACGCTGAACACACCGGCATGCTTGAGCCCATAAGCGTCTTCGAAGTAATCGAAGGCTTCGTGGAACACGAAGTAAGGTTTGCCATCAATCGGCGCCAGGCGGGCTTTCAAGCGCGCGTCCAGGGCATCCAGGCGTTCATCGAAGGCCTTCACGTTGCTCTGGTAACGCGTGGCATTGGCCGGGTCGGCTGTCGCCAGGTCAGTCGCCATACGCGCGGCAATCACCCGAGCGTTTACAGTCGATAGCCACAAGTGCGCATCCAGGCTGCCTGGTCGGTGATCGTGGTCGTGCTCGTCGGCATCGTCGGCGTGGGAGTGGCTATCTTCGGCGAATCGACGCAGCTTCATGCCCGGAAGGTCCTGCACCGCCACCGTTGCAGCCGTACGACCTTTCAGCACGCGTGGTAGGAAACTCTCCATATCCGGACCGATCCAGTACAGCAGGTCCACCGACTGCACGCGCCGTACGTCGGATGGTCGCAACGCGTAGTTATGAGGCGATGCACCCGGCGGCAACAACACCTCGGGCACCGCTACGCCGTCCTGCACAGCAGCGGCAATCAACTGCAATGGCTTGATGCTGGTCAGCACCTTGACCTCGGCCTGAGCGGCGCCAGTAATGAACAAACTGGTGACAAATACGACAAAAACGGGAAAAAGTCGGGACACGATGACCACTCAATGGCGTAGGAACGGGTAACATAATAACGTCTCTATCAAATATCTGTCGCCGCTCATGCCTAAAACACCGCTTGCCAGCCGTCCCCACGACCACTCTCACTGCGTGCATACCGCGCTGTCGGAGGCCGACACCCTGTGCACACAGAAGGGGTTGCGCCTGACCGCCTTGCGGCGCCGCGTGCTGGAACTGGTGTGGCAGAGCCACAAGCCGCTGGGCGCCTACGACATTCTCGGCGTGCTCAGCGAGCAGGATGGCCGCCGCGCCGCACCGCCGACCGTGTACCGCGCGCTGGACTTCCTGCTGGAAAACGGCCTGGTGCATCGCATCGCATCGCTCAACGCCTTCGTCGGCTGCAGCCACCCGGAGCACGCGCACCAGGGCCAGTTCCTGATCTGCCGCGAGTGCCACGCCGCCATCGAGCTTGAACAAAAAAGCATCAGCGACGCCATCATCAAAAGCTCCGCCGATGTCGGCTTCCGGGTCGAAGGGCAAACGGTCGAAGTGGTCGGCCTGTGCTCGGGCTGCCAGGGGGCTTGATGAGCAACGCGTTAATCCGCCTGGAGCAGGTTGGGGTCACGTTCGCCGGGCAAACCGTGCTGGATAACATCGCACTCAGCGTTGAGCCTGGGCAGATCGTCACCCTGATCGGCCCCAACGGCGCCGGCAAGACCACCCTGGTACGCGCCGTGCTCGGACTGCTCAAGCCCGACACCGGCAGCGTGTGGCGCAAACCCAAGCTGCGCGTCGGTTATATGCCGCAGAAACTGCACGTCGACCCCACACTGCCACTCTCCGTGTTGCGCTTCCTGCGCCTGGTGCCAGGCGTGGATCGCGCCCGTGCCCAGGCTGCGCTCAAGGAAGTCGGCGCTGAACAGGTGATCGACAGCCCGGTGCAAAGCATCTCCGGCGGCGAAATGCAGCGCGTGCTACTGGCCCGCGCCCTGTTGCGCGAGCCGGAACTGTTGGTGCTGGATGAGCCTGTGCAAGGCGTCGACGTCGCCGGCCAGGCCGAGCTATACAGCCTGATCACCCGGCTGCGCGACCGTCATGGCTGCGGCGTGCTGATGGTGTCCCACGATCTGCACTTGGTGATGAGCACCACCGACCAAGTGGTGTGCCTCAACCGCCACGTGTGCTGCTCCGGTCATCCGGAACAGGTCAGCGGCGACCCGGCCTTCGTCGAGCTGTTCGGCAAGAATGCCCAAAGCCTGGCGATCTACCACCACCATCACGACCACGCCCACGATCTGCATGGCGCCGTGGTCGACGATCCCGTTGCCCCTCACACCCACGTTCATGGAGATAGCTGCAAGCATGGCTGATTTTCTGCTCTACGCCCTGCTGGCAGGCTTGGCTTTGGCGCTGGTGGCGGGCCCACTGGGCTCGTTCGTGGTCTGGCGGCGCATGGCTTACTTCGGCGACACGTTGTCCCACGCTGCGCTGCTGGGTGTGGCCATGGGCTTCTTGCTGGATGTCAGCCCCACCATCGCCGTGACCGTGGGCTGCCTGCTCCTGGCGGTGCTGCTGGTGACGCTGCAGCAGCGCCAGCCGCTGGCTTCCGACACCTTGCTCGGCATCCTGGCGCCGAGCACCCTGTCGTTGGGCCTGGTGGTGCTGAGCTTCATGCACGAAGTGCGCATCGACTTGATGGCCTACCTGTTCGGCGATTTGCTGGCGATCAGCCCCACCGACCTTGCGTGGATCCTCGGCGGCAGCGCGGCCGTCCTGGTATTGCTGGTCGCCCTGTGGCGCCCATTGCTGGCGATTACCGTGCACGAAGAGCTGGCCACGGTCGAGGGCTTGCCGGTGCCGAGCCTGCGCATGGCCCTGATGTTGCTGATCGCCGTGGTGATTGCTGTCGCGATGAAGATAGTGGGCGTATTGTTGATCACGTCGCTGTTGATCATTCCTGCAGCTGCTGCCCAGCGCCATGCCCGTTCGCCGGAGCAAATGGCGATCGGCGCCAGCCTGTTGGGGATGCTCGCAGTGTGCGGGGGCTTGGCACTGTCCTGGTTCAAGGATACGCCCGCCGGGCCATCGATTGTGGTCACGGCCGCCGCCCTGTTTTTGCTGAGTTTTGTCCTGCCCCGTCGAGGGGTGTAGACTTGCTCGCTTTTTGCGCAAATAGAGAGTCGCAGGAATGAAGCCGTTCACCTCCCGTTATCTGCTCCTTGCCGCATTTTCCCTGCTGCTGGGCGCTTGTCAAAGCACACCGCCCGCTGCCCCCGAGGCCCCGGACGCACGCGCTGTGGCCATTGCACAGCTGGAGCAAAACCTGGCCAGCAGCGAGTTGGCCACCGCCGAAGACCAGTTAGCCGCGCTACAGGCCCAGTCGCCCAACGACCCGGCGCTGGAAACCTACCAGCGTCAATTGGCCGAAGCCTATCTGCAGCGCAGTCAGATCGTGCTGCAAAAAGGTGACGTAAACGCCGCCGCCACCGCCCTCAGCCGTGCCCGCGCCCTGATGCCCAAGGCACCCGCACTCACCGGCGGCGTAAACAGCGCCATCACCCACGCCCGCAAAGCCGAGCTGGACAAAGCCGAGGCTGCCCTGAAAGCCGCCGAAGCCAAGCCCGCCGCCAAGGTCATCGACCCGGCGGCACCGAGCACGACCGTGGCGCTGAACCTCACCCATATCGAAGAACTGCGCCACCAGCTGGATGCAATTGCCACCGATGTGGTGAATTACCAGTGCGATGTGAGCATCCAAGCGCCGCGCACAGAGGATTACCCGTGGCTGGCCACCTTGCTGACCAAACGGGTGAAGCGTATCGATTCGGGGTATGACCTGAAGATTCACCGGCAGATTCTGAAGAATATTCCGGCGCAGGTTGTGCTGATTCCGCGCAAAGCGGAGTAAGAGCATCGGGGGCGGAGCGACGATTCGACTTGCCCCCGATGACGATCTAACAAACAACCAAAGACTTAAGCCGGAATCGCCTTGGCCTTAGGCTCCCGATCCCAGACCCGATGCTGGCCGATCGCGGCAAAAAACGCCTTGAACGCCTTGGCATCCGACCCGACGATCAGCCCTGCATCCGCCTCAAGCTTCAACAGATCGAGCAATGGCTTCGCATCACTGGCGACGGTAATCGCCTTCAGGTGCTTGTACGCCTCCAGCACGAAATGCAGCGCCACACCGTCACCGCTCAACGCCTTGATCGACTCTTTCCCACCCGGCACGAACACCGCATCAAACGCAATGGACGGCATGCCTTCCATCGACGCATCCACCGGCAGGCTCTTGCCATCGGCCGTCTTCACCGGTGCCGAGGTCGGCCCCAGCAGTTTGGCGTGAGCACCTTCCGCTTCCAGCGCCTTCTTCAACGCGGCAATCGCCACGCCGTCCACACCATTGGCCGCCAGTATCGCCACTTTTCGCGTCTTGATATCGCCCGGCAGCAGGTTCGCCTGGCTCAATGCTGGCGAGCGCTCCGGCTGGGTTTTGCGCTCCGGTACAGTGCCTTTGGTCGGTGCTGGCAGCCCCAGGTTCTGGGCCACGCGCTTGGCCAGTTCGAGGTCGATATTGGCCAGGATCTCGTTGACCTGGCGCGCGCGAATGAACTCACGCTCCACCTTGCCCAACTCAAAGCTATAAGCCGCGATGATGTGCTCTTGCTCGTGCTTGCTCATGCTGCGGAAGAACAGGCGCGCCTGGGAGAAGTGATCGCCGAACGACTCGCTGCGCTCACGGATCTTGTGCGCATCGATACGCTCAGGGTAAGACTCAAAACCGCCATCCTGCGCCGCCGGCGGGGTTTCTTTCGGCCAGCCACCATCGATGGAGTTTGGCTCGTAAGCCGCACGCCCTTTGTCGATGGTGCTGCGGTGCATGGCGTCACGCTGGTTGTTATGCAGCGGTGTCACAGGCTGGTTAATCGGCAGCTGGTGAAAGTTCGGGCCACCCAGTCGGCTGATCTGCGTATCGGTGTAGGAAAACAGTCGACCTTGCAGCAGTGGGTCATTGGAGAAGTCGATACCCGGCACGATATGCCCTGGGCAGAATGCCACCTGTTCGACTTCAGCAAAGAAGTTATCCGGGTTGCGGTTGAGCACCATCTTGCCCAATGGGGTGATGGGCACCAGCTCTTCGGGAATCAGCTTGGTCGGGTCGAGAATGTCGAAGTCGAAGGCATGCTCCTTGTCCTCAGGAATAACCTGCACGCCCAATTCCCACTCAGGGTAGTCGCCCATCTCAATGGCTTCCCACAGATCGCGGCGATGGTAGTCAGTGTCTTTACCGGCCAGCTTCTGCGCCTCGTCCCACACCAGCGAGCAAGTACCCGCCGTAGGGCGCCAGTGGAATTTGACGAAGTTGGATTGACCCTCGGCATTCACCAGGCGGAAGGTGTGCACGCCAAAGCCCTGCATGCTGCGCAGGCTTTTTGGAATGGCGCGGTCAGACATTGCCCAGATCACCATGTGGGCAGATTCGGGCTGCAACGAAACGAAGTCCCAGAACGTATCGTGTGCCGATCCGCCGGTAGGAATTTCGTTGTGCGGTTCAGGCTTAACGGCGTGCACGAAGTCAGGAAACTTGATCGCGTCCTGAATGAAAAACACCGGCATGTTGTTGCCCACCAGGTCGAAGTTGCCTTCTTCGGTGAAAAACTTCACGGCAAAGCCCCGTACGTCGCGCACCGTATCACCCGAGCCACGCGGGCCCTGCACGGTGGAAAAGCGTGTGAATACCGGGGTTTTATGCCCAGGGTCACGCAGGAACCCGGCCTTGGTCAGCGCCGAATGGTTCTCATACGTCTGGAAATAGCCATGGGCACCCGTACCACGGGCATGCACGATGCGCTCCGGGATGCGCTCATGGTCAAAGTGCGTGATTTTTTCACGCATGATGAAGTCTTCCAGCAGCGATGGGCCACGGGAGCCGACTTTCAACGTGTTCTGGTTGTCGGAAATCTTGACGCCTTGGTTGGTACGCAGGGCCTGGCCGGTCGCATCGGAACGGAATTCCTCCAGGGCCTGCAGCTTGGCGTTGGTGTTGCCACGGTCCAGGGTATCGGTGCCCGCGAGTTCACTCTTCGGCGGGGTGGCTGGCTTCTTGGTACTCATCAGACAAAACTCCTTATTCAAAGTGGCCAGAGCGGTCCCCGGCTCGTTTGAGCAAAACCCCAGGCACGGCACCTGGGAAATCGAGTTGCTTAAGTAGTGACTGATGGGGTTTTGGGCCGTTCCTTTTTTATGACCTTTGATCGCGTTATTGCCAAATCAAAGGTTGAATGCGAAATAAATGCTAAGAAACGCTATACGGACAGGCTAAAATGCGCGCCCGGCTAACCGCTGATCCCTTTTCCATGCGCCCCACAAGGTTCGCTACGTGATCGAGTTTCAAAACGTCCATAAAACCTACCGCGTCGCCGGTAAGGATATTCCCGCGCTGCACTCCACCAGCTTGAGTGTCGAAAACGGCCAGGTATTCGGCCTGATCGGCCACTCTGGTGCGGGCAAAAGCACCCTGCTGCGCCTGATCAACCGGCTCGAAGAACCGAGCGGCGGCAAGATCACGGTGGATGGCGAAGAAGTTACCGCCCTGGATGCCAACGGCCTGCGCCGTTTCCGCCAGCAGGTCGGGATGATCTTCCAGCACTTCAACCTGCTGGCCTCCAAGACCGTCGCCGACAACGTGGCGCTGCCGCTGACCCTGGCCGGCGAATTGTCGCGCAAGGACATCGACCTGCGAGTGGCCGAATTGCTCGCCCGCGTCGGCCTGTCCGACCACGCCAAGAAATACCCGGCGCAGTTGTCCGGTGGTCAGAAGCAACGCGTCGGCATCGCCCGCGCCCTGGCGACCAAGCCAAAGATTTTGCTGTGCGACGAAGCGACCAGTGCCCTTGACCCGCAGACCACCGCTTCGGTGCTTCAACTGCTGGCCGAGATCAACCGCGAGTTGAAGCTGACCATCGTGCTGATCACCCATGAAATGGACGTGATCCGCCGCGTCTGCGACCAAGTTGCCGTGATGGACGCCGGCGTGATCGTCGAGCAAGGCTCGGTGGCCGATGTGTTCCTGCACCCCAAGCACCCGACCACTAAACGCTTCGTGCAAGAAGCCGAGCAGGTCGACGAAGGCGAGCAACACGATGACTTCGCCCACGTGCCGGGCCGCATCGTGCGCCTGACATTCCAGGGCGAAGCGACCTACGCACCATTGCTGGGTACCGTCGCCCGGGAAACGGGGGTGGACTACAGCATCCTGGCCGGTCGTATCGACCGCATCAAAGACATCCCTTACGGGCAACTGACCCTCGCCGTCACCGGTGGTGACATGGAAGCCGCGTTTGCACGCTTCACCGCCGCCGACGTCCACATGGAGGTCCTGCGCTAATGGAAGTCCTGATGAGTTTCTTCGCCAATATCGACTGGTCTGAAATCTGGCTGGCCACGGGCGACACCATGACCATGCTGTTCGGCTCGCTGTTCTTCACCGTGGTGCTCGGCCTGCCGCTGGGTGTGCTGCTGTTCCTGACCAGCCCGCGCCAACTGTTCGAGCAGAAGGGCCTGTACGCGCTGCTGTCGCTGATTGTGAACATTCTGCGCTCGCTGCCGTTCATCATTCTGTTGATCGTGATGATCCCGTTCACCGTGCTGCTCACCGGCACTTCGCTGGGTGTGGCGGGTGCGATTCCGCCGCTGGTCGTGGGCGCGACGCCGTTCTTCGCGCGGTTGGTGGAGACCGCCTTGCGTGAAGTGGACCGCGGCATCATCGAAGCCACCCAATCCATGGGCGCCAGCACGCGCCAGATCATCACCAATGCCTTGCTGCCAGAAGCCCGTCCGGGCATTTTCGCAGCGATTACGGTGACGGCGATTACACTGGTGTCCTACACGGCCATGGCCGGTGTGGTCGGTGCCGGTGGCCTGGGCGACTTGGCAATCCGTTTCGGTTACCAGCGCTTCCAGACCGATGTGATGGTGGTCACGGTGGTGATGCTGTTGATCCTGGTGCAAATTCTGCAAACCGTCGGCGACAAGCTGGTGGTGCACTTTTCTCGAAAATAACGGCCATGGCCGGCCCCCGCCGGCCCATGCCCGAACAAGGAGCTTGTTGGATGAAAAAACTACTGGTTGCTTTCGCCGCCGTTGCCGCGTTTTCCGCCCACGCCGAGACCATCACGGTCGCCGCTTCGCCGGTTCCTCACGCGGAAATCCTGGAGTTCGTGAAACCTGCCCTCGCCAAAGAAGGCGTAGATCTGCAGGTCAAAGTCTTCACCGACTACGTGCAGCCCAACGTACAAGTCGCGGAAAAACGCCTGGACGCCAACTTCTTCCAGCACCAGCCGTACCTGGATGAGTTCAACAAAGCCAAGGGCACTCACCTGGTGAGCGTCGGCGCCGTGCATCTGGAACCACTGGGCGCTTACTCCAGCAAGTACAAGAAGCTGGCCGACCTGCCTGACGGTGCCAACGTGGTGATCCCGAACGACGCCACCAACGGCGGCCGCGCGCTGCTGCTGCTGGCCAAGAACGGCCTGATCACCCTGAAGGACCCGACCAATATCCTGTCGACCATCAAGGACATCACTGGCAACGATAAGAAGCTCAAATTCCGCGAACTGGAAGCCGCCACCCTGCCGCGCGTGCTGACCCAGGTCGACCTGGCGCTGATCAACACCAACTACGCGCTGGAAGCCAAGCTGGATCCGTCCAAGGACGCCCTGGTGATCGAAGGCAACGACTCGCCTTACGTGAACATTCTGGTGACCCGCGAAGACAACAAGGATTCCGACGCGGTGAAGAAGCTGGTAGCAGCCCTGCACACCCCTGAAGTGAAGCAATTCATCGAAGAGAAGTACAAAGGCGCGATCAAGCCGGCGTTCTGATGTAACCCGATCTCCCAAGCACTGGAGATCAAAAAATGTGGGAGGGGGCTTGCCCCCGATAGCAGTGGGTCAGCCACCAAAGCAATGACTGACACTCAGCAATCGGGGGCAAGCCCCCTCCCACATTTGTTATGTGTCGCCTGTTAGTTGCGCTTTAACAACCCCGGCAACTGCGCCACCAGCTTCTGGTTATTCAACGGCGCACGAATAAACCCGCGCTGCGTCCCATCCGGCCCGATCAGCGCCAGGTTGCCGCTGTGGTCGACGGTGTAGTTCGGCTTGCTGGTATCGGCAGGTATGAACGGAATGCTCACGGCATTCGAGACCTTCTGCACATCCTCCACATTCGCGCCGGTCAGGCCCTGGAACTGCGGGTCGAAGTAGCCCAGGTACTGCTTGAGCTGGGTCGGCGTATCGCGGTTCGGGTCGACGCTGACCAGGATCACCTGCAGCTTATCCACAACGTCCTTGGGCAGTTCGCTCTTGATCTGGCGCAGCTGGGCGAGGGTGGTCGGGCAGATGTCCGGGCAGAAGGTGTAGCCGAAGAACAACAAGCTCCACTTGCCTTTCAACTCATTGACCACCACCGGCTGCCCTTCCTGATTGGTCATGGTTACCGGCGGCAGCTGGCGACTTTGCGGCAGCAGGATGATGCCGGCGTCGATCAAGGCGGTGGGATCGCCCTGGCCTTTGCCACTCAGCACTTTGTTGACGGTCAGGCCCATGATCAACGCGACAATGGCCACCAGGATAAAGACAGTTTTTTGAGTTCGAGTCATAGGTTCAACAGTAGGTAGTGGTCTACGAGCAGGGCGATGAACAGCAGCAGCAAGTACCAGATAGAGTACTTGAAGGTGTTGATCGCCGCGTGCGGCTGAGCGCCACGGTACAGCACCCAGGCCCATTGCAGAAAGCGCCCGCCCAATACCAGCGCACACGCGAGGTACAGCAGGCCGCTCATATGAATGACATAGGGCATCAGGCTCACTGCCAGCAGGGCGAAGGTATAAAGCAGGATATGCACCTTGGTGTAATGCTCGCCATGGGTGACCGGCAGCATCGGGATATCGGCCTTGGCGTATTCCTCCTTGCGGTGAATGGCCAGGGCCCAGAAGTGCGGCGGGGTCCAGGCGAAGATGATCAGCACCAGCAGCAAGGGTTCGGCGCTGATGTGGCCGGTGACGGCAACCCAGCCCAACAGCGGCGGCGCGGCTCCGGCCAGCCCACCGATCACGATGTTTTGCGGCGTGGCACGCTTGAGAAAGCCGGTGTAGATCACCGCATAACCCAGCAACGAGGCCAGCGTCAACCAGGCCGCCAGCGGGTTGGTGAACGCCAGCAGCAGCGCCAATCCTGCAACCGCCAGAAACAATGCAAACGCCAATGCCGCCAGCGGCGACACACGGCCCTCCGCCAACGGCCGCTTGTGAGTGCGCGCCATCACCGCGTCGATGCGCCGATCCACCACATGGTTGACCGCCGCCGCCCCCCCCGCACACAGGGCAATCCCCAGGTTGCCAAACACCAGCACCGTCCACGGCACGCCGGCGCGGGTCGCCAGGAACATCCCCACCAGCGAAGTGATGAGCATCAGCACCACCACCTTCGGCTTGGTCAGCTCCAAATAGTCTCGCCAGATCGCCTGGCGGTGGCGCGCGCCGATCAAGGTCGCCATGGCATCTCTCCTTTAAGGGTGATGAGGCCCGATACGTGTTTGCGCGGGATAAAGCGCCAGCCGAACGGCAGCTGGTTGCGCACCCGGACCAGGCTGGTGCGGGCGTGGTAGTTGACCAGTACCAGCGTCAGCAGCAAAGCCGCACCGCCGGCGTTATGCCCTACCGCAACCGGCAGCGGCAGATGGAAGTACACGTTGCTCAGGCCCAGGCAGATTTGCGCCGCCAAGGCGATCAGCAGCAAGCCGGCCAATCGCGTCATGCCGACCGCGCGTAATTGCCAGGCCAGGCCGAACAGCACCAGGCTGACGATGACGGCGCCCATACGATGGGTGAGGTGGATGGCGGTGCGCGCCTCGCTGTCCAGCTGCCCGCCCAGGTAGTTGGGGCCGATGTGCTGGGTGAGATGAAAGCCATTGGCAAAATCCGCTGCCGGCCACCACTCGCCATGACAGGTCGGCAAATCGATACAGGCCACCGCCGCGTAGTTCGAACTGACCCAGCCGCCCAACGCAATCTGGCCGATCACCAGCACCAGGCCGGCGGTTGCCCAATACTGCAGGCGCTTGGGCACGATCAAGGCGGGCAACACCCCGGACAGGCGCAGGGTCAGCAGGAACAGCAGGCTCAAGGTCGCAAAGCCGCCGAGTAAATGCCCCGTCACCACCTGCGGCCACAGCTTCAGCGTCACCGTCCACATGCCAAACGCCGCCTGCGCGAACACCACCGCCAGCACGAACAGCGGCAATTTCACCGGCTGCCCCGGATCGCGCCGATGGCCCCACGAGCGCGCGGCCAGCAATACGATCAGCAAGCCCAAGGTGCCGGCAAAGTAGCGATGCGTCATCTCGGCCCAGCCCTTGTCCGCTTCCACCGGCGTATCAGGGAAGTGCAGCTCGGCATGGGCCAATTGGGCTTCGGTCTTGGGCACGCTGATAAAGCCGTAGCAGCCGGGCCAGTCCGGGCAGCCAAGTCCGGCGTGAGTCAGGCGGGTATAGGCGCCGAGCAGCACGACAATCAGCGCCAGCAAGGTGGCAAACAGCGCGAGGCGAAATCCAGGTTTGGCCATGACGATGCCCTTATCCGATGTTGGACAGTTTCAGCAGGTGGCGCAGGTCGTTGAGCAAGTCCTTGCCCTTGACCTTGGCGTCGTAGCGCAACACCAGGTTGCCGTGGGGATCGACGATCCATAGCTGCGCATCACCCGGCGCACCGGCATTTTTGCTGAAGGTCGAGAGGTCCAGCGGGTAACGTTGCAGTTGCGGGTACTCGGCCTTGAGCTTGGCGTCATAGTCGCTGCCCAGCGGCTGAGCACTGGCCAAGGCATGGCTGGCGCGGGAGGCATCGCGCCCCAGGCCAATCTGCAATTGCCGCGCGAGGTACACCAGTTGCTGGCAATCCGCGGCGCAAGCGGCGGGCGCGGTCACCAGCAGTTGCCAACGCTGTTCATCAGCCTGCACGCCGATGTCGGCGCGGGTCTGGCCGTTGCCGATCATTTCGCCATGGTAACTGCGGCTGTCCGGCACCCAGAACTGCAGCTTGTACATGAAGGTCGCCAGCGCCATCGGACCGATCACCATCATCAGGATCAGGATCAACTGCCAACGGCCTTTGCGCCGATCAGGCACTTCAGACATGTTGAGTGGATTCATGGCCGCTCCCATGGGGCTTCTCCTTTTTGTTGTGCCATCCGAGGTAGAGGTAAAGCGCCAGCAGGGCCAGCGACATGGCGAACCACTGCACGGCGTACGCCAGGTGTTTTTCCGGCCCCATGGCCACGATCGGCCAAGTGGTTTCGTAGGTGCCGGGGCCGGCTTCGGCCCGCAGCTCGTAGGCGAAACCGCTGCGTCCCAGCTCCGCCCACAATGCGGCCGGGTGCAGCGCCGTCAGCAGGCGCGGCCATTGCGCGCCCGCCGGGTCGGCGTGCAGCTGGAAGGTTTCGCCGGGGGCGACGTAGACCCAGGCATCCAGGTTCACAGGTTGCTCAGGGGTGCTGAAGACCGGTGGCGTGCGCCGATCCGGCCAGGGCAGCCAACCACGATTGAGCAACAGCCACAGGCCGCTGGCCTGGTCGTGGAAGGGTTGCAGCAGTTCAACGCCGGCCTTGCCGTCGCGCATGCGGTTATCGAGGAAAACGCTGTGTTCGGCATCGAATTGTCCGCGCAGCCGCACACGGCGAAAGGCCGGGTCAGGCATATCGGTGAGTTGCGCACTGCTGATCGGATCCGCTGCGCGGCGCTCGGTGTAACTGTCCACCAGCAGCTGCTTTTCATGGCCGCGAGACAGCTGCCAGAACCCCAGCCCCACCATCAACGGCAGCAACACCAGCACCACTAAGGTGGGTGCGATCCCTGGACGAAAGCGTTTTGCGGCGCTGGCTATACTTGTTTTCATTGCCCGCCCATCCCATTGGAGCCCGACCATGCTCAAAGCCGCCATTGCCCTGATGCTGATCGCGACCGTTGTGAGTCTGTTCAGTGGCTTGTTCTTTCTGGTCAAGGACGAGGGCAACTCCAATCGCCTCGTCACCGCCCTGACCGTGCGTGTCGTACTGGCCGTGATTACCCTGGCGTTGATCACCTGGGGCTTTTTCAGCGGCCAACTGGTTTCTCATGCGCCGTGGTAAACCGCTTCACAGCACATAGACGAAGAAAAACAGCCCGATCCACACCACATCCACAAAGTGCCAATACCAACTGGCCGCCTCGAAGCCGAACTGGTGCTCGGCATTGAAATGCCCCTTGAGGATGCGCATCAGCATCACGAACAGAATGATCGTGCCGATGGTGACGTGGGCGCCGTGAAATCCGGTGAGCATGAAGAAGGTCGCGCCGTATACGCCCGAGCCCAAGGTCAGGCCCAGCTCTTTATAAGCGTGGATGTATTCCTCAGCCTGGAACCCCAGGAATGCCAGGCCCAGCAGCACCGTGATCGCCAGCCAGATCTTCAGCGCACCGCGATGGCCTTTGCGCAGCGCATGGTGGGCGATGGTGATGGTCACGCTGGAACTCACCAGCAGGATGGTATTGACCAGCGGCAGGCCCCAAGGGCTGATGGTGCCTTCCGGCGCGGGGTACATTTTCGGATCGGGGTTGTTCAGCAACGGCCACGCAAATTCGAAATTCGGCCACAGCATGTGCGCAATGCCCTTATGCCCTTCGCCGCCCAGCCAAGGGCCGGACATGTGCCGTACATAAAACAGCGCACCAAAGAATGCGATAAAGAACATCACTTCGGAAAAGATGAACCACGTCATGCCCCAGCGGAACGAGCGGTCCATCTGCGAACTGTACAAACCGGCGCGGCTTTCCTTGATCACCGCGCCGAACCAGCCAAACATCATGTAGGCCACCAGCAGGCCACCGATGAAAAAGATCCACGGGCCGTGGGATTCCGGGCGCGCCGCCTTCAGGTCGTTGAACCACACGGCCAGGCCGTACACGGTGACCAGCATGCCAATCGTGGCAATTATCGGCCATTTGCTTTGCGCTGGTACGTAGTACGTATCATGAGTCGACATGTATTCGCTCTCCTGATTGAGCGGGCAAACAGTAGCTAGCCCCCGGTGTGAACAGCCACCGGCGGTTGGCGCGCAGTGATATCAAACAGCGTGTACGCCAGGGTCAAATGCTTCACATCCTTGGGCATGTCACGGTCGACAATGAAGCGCACTGGCATCTCGATACGCTGGCCTGGCTGCAGCACTTGCTGGGTGAAGCAAAAGCACTCGGTCTTGTGGAAATACATCGCCGCTTCGGCCGGGGAAATACTCGGTACAGCCTGTGCGGTCATGGGTTTGTCGGTGGGGTTGTAGGCCACGAACAACATCTCGGTCACCGCGCCTGGGTTGACCACCACTTCGTCAGCCTTGGCGTAGAAATCCCAGACCATGTCGATGGCGTTGGTGGACAAAAATTGCACACGCACCTGGCGCGTTGGGTCCACCACCTGCGACCCCTCGTACTGCCCGGCCGTCTTGCCGTTGATGCCGAACGCCTTGCACATCACGTCGTAGATCGGCACCAGCGCAAAGCCGAAGGCGAACATTGCCACCACCAGGATCAGCAGGCGGGTGACCAGGCGCTTGATCGGCAAGGATTCAGCCATGACGCCCACCCAATGTGAATGAGGCCATTGTGGGAGGGGGCTTGCCCCCGATAGCTGTTTTACAGCCAATAATGATGTCGGCTGACACACCGCCATCGGGGGCAAGCCCCCTCCCACATTGGCCGTGTACGCAGTGCCAAGGCGTGTTCATTTGACCTCCGGCGGCGTCGTGAAGGTGTGGTACGGCGCAGGCGAGGGGATGCTCCACTCCAGGCCTTCGGCGCCATCCCACGGTTTGGCCGGCGCAGGCGCGCCGCCACGGATGCACTTGATCACGATGAACAGGAAGAAGATCTGCGTAGCACCAAACATGAAGGCGCCAATCGACGAAACCATGTTGAAGTCGGCGAATTGCAGGTTGTAGTCCGGCACCCGCCGCGGCATGCCCGCCAGCCCGACGAAGTGCATCGGGAAAAACGCCATGTTCATGCCCACGAAAGACAGCCAGAAGTGCAGCTTGCCCAGGGTTTCGTCGTACATGTGGCCGGTCCATTTCGGCAGCCAATAGTAGGCCGAGGCGAAGATGCCGAAGATCGCGCCGGGCACCAGTACGTAATGGAAGTGCGCCACCACGAAGTAGGTGTCGTGATACTGGAAGTCCGCTGGCGCAATCGCCAGCATCAGCCCGGAAAACCCGCCGATGGTGAACAGAATCACGAAGGCCACGGCGAACAGCATGGGCGTCTCGAAGGTCAGCGAGCCCTGCCACATGGTACTGACCCAGTTGAAGACCTTCACCCCTGTCGGGACGGCGATCAGCAGGGTGGCGTACATGAAGAACAACTCGCCCACCAACGGAATGCCGACCACGAACATATGGTGCGCCCACACGATGAACGAGAGGAACGCGATGCTCGCCGTGGCGTAGACCATCGAGGTGTAGCCAAACAGCGGCTTGCGCGAAAAGGTCGGGATGATCGAGCTGACGGCGCCGAAGGCCGGCAGAATCATGATGTACACCTCGGGGTGGCCGAAGAACCAGAACACATGCTGGAACAGCACCGGATCACCGCCGCCGGCCGCACTGAAGAAGCTGGTGCCGAAGTGGATGTCCATCAGCATCATGGTCACGCAACCGGCCAGCACCGGCATCACCGCGATCAGCAGGAACGCAGTGATCAGCCAGGTCCAGACGAACAGCGGCATTTTCATCAATGTCATGCCGGGTGCGCGCAGGTTGAGGATGGTCGCGACCACGTTGATCGCGCCCATGATCGAACTGATGCCCATCAGGTGGATCGCAAAGATGAAGAACGTCACGCTTTCCGGCGCGTAGGTAGTGGAGAGCGGGGCGTAGAACGTCCAGCCGAAGTTCGGCCCGCCGCCCGGCGTGAAAAGCGTCGAGACCAGCAGCAGGAACGCCGCCGGCAGCAGCCAGAAGCTGAAGTTGTTCATGCGCGGCAGGGCCATGTCGGGCGCGCCGATCATCAATGGGATCATCCAGTTGGCCAGGCCGACGAACGCCGGCATCACCGCGCCGAACACCATGATCAGGCCGTGCATCGTGGTCATCTGGTTGAAAAACGCCGGCTCGACAATCTGCAGGCCGGGCTGGAACAGCTCGGCCCGGATCACCATGGCGAACGAGCCGCCGAGCAGGAACATGGAGAAGGCAAACCAGAGGTACAGGGTGCCGATGTCTTTGTGGTTGGTGGTCAGCACCCAGCGCATCAAGCCCTTCGCGGGGCCGTGGGCATGGTCGGCGTGACCATGGTCATCGATCACAGCGCTCATGGCCGTTCTCCTGCAAGCAAGTGGGCGGGGCGGGTCGAGGTAAACGCCTTGGAATAGGTCATTTGCTTTCCGCCTGCTTGATGGCCAGCACGTCTTTAGGCGTGACCATGTCGCCTTTGTTGTTGCCCCAGGCATTGCGCTCGTAGGTCACTACGGCGGCGATATCCACTTCCGAAAGCTGCTTGCCGAAGGCCGCCATCGCGGTGCCGGGCTTGCCGTGGTAGACGAGGCTCAGGTGGCCTTCCTTCGGTCCGGTGGCAATTTTCGAGCCCTTGAGTGCCGGGAACATCGGTGGCAGGCCCTGGCCTTCGGCCTGGTGACAGGCCACGCACGTGGTGTGGTAGACCTTGTCGCCACGGGCTACCAGCTCTTCCAGCGTCCACTCTTTAGAGGTCAGCTCCTTGAGCTTGGCGGCCTCTTCCTTGCGCTCGCCCAGCCAGGTTTCGTAGTCGGCCTTGGACTTGACCTCGACCACGATGGGCATGAAACCGTGGTCTTTGCCGCACAATTCGGCGCACTGGCCACGGTAGATGCCAGGCTTCTCTACGCGGGTCCAAGCCTCGTTGACAAAGCCTGGGATGGCGTCGCGCTTGACCGCAAACGCCGGTACCCACCAGGAGTGGATCACGTCGGCGGCGGTCACCAGAAAGCGCACCTTGGCCCCCACCGGCAACACCAGCGGCTGGTCGACTTCCAGCAGGTAGTGTTCGCCCTTGGTGGCTTGGTTGTGGATCTGCTCGGCGGGCGTGGCCAGGTTGCTGAAGAACTCCACATCCTGGCCCAGGTATTTGTAATGCCACTTCCATTGATAGCCGGTGACCTGGATATCGATATCCGACTCACTGCTGTCGTAGATATTGATCAGGGTCTTGGTTGCCGGAATGGCCATCGCGATCAGGATCAACAACGGCACGACGGTCCAGAGAATCTCCACGGTGGTGCTCTCGTGGAACTTGGCCGCAACCTGCCCTGTGGACCGGCGATGAACAATCATCGACCAGAACATCGCGCCAAACACGATGATGCCGATCACCACACAGATCCAGAAAATGGTCATGTGCAGGTCGAACACAGCGTGACTGACTTCTGTCGCCCCTGGCGCCATATTCGTTGTCCAGGCGGCGTGCGCCTGGCCGAATACCGACCACAACAGGAGGCCCATCCAAACGTGTGGATGTCGCATCATTGCGGGTTCCCCTTATCGTTCTTGTTATCCCGCCGGTATGCACCTGCGTCGAAGGGAGCGGCTTCCATACTGCTTACAACCGCTTAGCCTTGCCTGCTTATGCAGTCTGGCGTCATCAGCTAATCGCGTACAAATCCGAGTATAGACACGCTCTGCAACCCCGCAATGTGTAGGGGTAAATGAGCAAAAATGAGGTGTTTCAGGCTAATGAAATAGGCGGCGGAATCGTTTATCCCGTTATCTATCGCGATTCGATATAACGCCCGCGCATAACCATGAAATAATTATGACAAATGCGTCTGAGGCGCTCGTATAAACGAGCTACCTTATCCTCTCCCTATTCCTACGCCTGCATGACTGGAGCCTTCATGAACACCGCCGCATTGCGCGAGCAGATTTCCCGTGCTCATCAACACGAAGCCAGCACGGGCCAGCTGGCCCAGCAACTGGAAAAACAATTGCCGCACCTGCATTCGGCCATCGCCCTGGCTGACGGTGATCGCAACATTGTCATGGCCCGCTTTGTGACCGCCTACATCGACCTCGTCCCGGAGTTGCTGGACGCCGCCAACGATGTGGCCCGCGAGGCCGGTATCGAAAGCCAGATCAAGCCGGTGCTGAAGATCGCCGAGCATTTTTTCCTGCAACCACCCGCTATCCTGGCCGGCCATGAAGGGCTCGATGGCCTGCTGGACGAGGCTTACCTGGCTCATCGCCTGGTGGAAGAAGTAAACGATCTGTATATCAAGCATTTCGGTCAGCCGTTGATTCCGGCGGATACCACCGTGGCCAATGTCATCGCCCATCAACTGATCGGCGAAGCGTTTGCCAACCAGCTGGATGAAGCGGTGCACCACGCGGTGGATGAAATGCTTAACGAAGAGAGCTTTGCGCTGGAGTCGGTCGAGGCCTATCGCGAACAACTGAAAAGCCCGGACACGGAAGCGGCGTGGAAGCGCTGGCCGTGCCTGTCGCGGCAGTTGGGGGTTGAGTTGGCGTTGGATCAGCCGGCTTAAACTTTCAGTCTGACGCGAACCAAATGTGGGAGGTGGCAAGCCCCCTCCCACATTTTTATCCGGTTTCGTCAGCCAGTAGAAGCCGCCGAACCTATCCCGGTCGTCGTCCTCACCCGACCTTCCAACCGGCGCTTCAACCCACGCGCCTCGATCACCAGCCTTGAACCCTTCGCCGCATTCGCCCGTCCCCATTCCTCCAGCAACTCCAGGCAGGAATGGTCGATATAGCTCAAGTTATTGAGCGGCACATGCACAGTGCTTCCCGCAGGCACCGTCGACAATACCTGGGTCAACGCCGGCACTTTCAGAAAGGTCGCCGCACCGATCAGACGCAGCTCCATCTCACCGTCCTGGGGCAAGTCGATCAAGCTGACCTTAAGCCGTGACGCCTTGAGCGCCAGCTTGACCAGCGTCAACCCGAAGCCCACCAGAACGCCGGTCAGCAGGTCGGTAAAGATGATCGCCAAAGCCGTCGCCGCATACGTAAACATCGGCATCCGCCCATAGCGCCCGAGGGCTTTGAACGCCTTGATGTCGACCAGCTTGATCCCGGTGTACACCAGCACGCCGGCCAGGCTCGCCACTGGAATGCTTTGCAACACACTCGACAGCAGCAATACAAAGCCCAACAGCCACACACCGTGGAACATCGCCGACAGGCGGGTGGTAGCACCGGCCTGTACGTTGGCCGAGCTGCGCACGATCACACCGGTCATCGGCAGCGCACCTACCAGGCCGCACAGCATGTTGCCTACACCTTGAGCAGACAATTCCTTATCGAAATCGGAACGCTGCCCGCTGTGCATGCGGTCTACCGCGGCGGCGGAAAGCAACGTCTCGGCACTCGCGATAAACGCTACGGCGAAGGCCGCAATCAGCAACTGCGGATCGGCAAGGTTCAGCAGATCACTGGGGCGCAGCCAATCGATGGCATCGGCAAGGTTCTCCGGGACCTCCACACGCTTGACCTGCAACGCCAGCACCAGGCTGACGACGGTGGTCAGCCCCACACCCAGCAAGGCGCCGGGCACAAAGCGCAGCTTCTGCGGGCGGAATTTATCCCAGACGTACATCACCAGCATCGTCGACAAACCGAGCAATCCTGCCTGCCAGCCCAATCCGCCGCCCAAGGTCGGGATCGCCTCAGCCAACGCCGCCGGGAAACCCGCCAGGTTATCCAGCCCCGAAGGCTTGGGCGCGCCATCGAGCATCACGTGTATCTGCGATAACACGATCAGCACGCCAATGCCCGCCAGCATGCCATACACCACTGCCGGGGCCGTGACGCGGAACCAGCAACCCAGGCGCAGACGCCCGGCCACCAGCTGCAGGAAGCCTGCCAGCAGCAGGATCGGCCCAAGCATCATCATCCCATGCTGGCGCACCAGCTCGAACACCAACACCGCCAGACCCGCCGCCGGGCCGCTGACCTGCAACGGCGAGCCGGCCAGCCAACCCACCACCAGGCCACCGATGATCCCAGTGATCAGGCCCTTGGCCGGCGGCATGCCGGAGGCGATTGCGATGCCCATGCACAGGGGCAGGGCGACCAGAAACACGACCACCGAGGCGAGTAGCTCTCGAGGTATTACAGCTTTCAATTGAGCAGCACGCATGATGACTCTCCCGAGGCATTTACCGGGCGCGGTAAAGCCTGGCTGCGTCCATGGCAGCCACCGCTTTACCCGGCAGGGAAGTGTTTTAGAAGCGCGCTTTAGGCGTCGCGGAAGGAATTGGCCCTTCGCCGCCCAACGGTCGGAACGCCGACTGGTCGGCATCGTAGGCGCGGATTTCGCTGGTCTCGATGTTGTAGATCCAACCGTGGATAAACAGTTGACCATTGGCCATGCGCGAGGCCACGGAAGGGTGGGTACGCAAATGCTGCAGTTGGGCGATGACGTTTTCTTCGGTCAGCACCTTCATGCTTTCGCCTTCATTGGCGCAGTCGCAGTTGTCCTCGACCATGGACTTGGCAACCTCGGCGTGCCGCAGCCAGGCCCTTACCGTCGGCATTTTCTCCAGGCTGGCGGGATTGAGGACCGCCCGCATAGCGCCGCAATCGGAGTGCCCGCAGACGATGATGTGCTGCACGCCCAAGGCGAGAACCGCGTACTCGATGGCCGTGGAAACACCGCCGTTCATCTGGCCGTATGGCGGCACAACGTTGCCGACGTTACGCGTTACGAACAGGTCGCCCGGTGAGCTTTGGGTAATCAGCTCAGGCACGATGCGCGAGTCCGCGCAGGTGATAAACATCGCCCGTGGGCTCTGCGCCGTGGCGAGTTTCTTGAAGAGTTCTTCCTGCTGTGGGAAGACGTCGTGATGGAAATGCAAAAAGCCGTCAACGATATGCTGCAGCGCTGCATCGGCGGTTTCAGCCACCGGAGAGGCAGAAGCCGACGCAGCCAACGGCTGTTTATCCTTGTCACTCATGATTCATCCTCTTGATTAATGCAGGGGGAGTTTTCAGCTCAGTTCGACGTCAGGCCAAGGCAATAGTTGTAAACGCTACAAACCGGGCCGCCGACTCATCAGTCACTCGCTGAACAAGGTAACCGTCGAAACTTAACTCAAACTGAATGAACCGCTCTATCTCGCGGCTTTCAGTGATATCAAAACGCGACCATTCCCACAGGGATGTCGCCTTTTACCTCTTCAGTCTACAACAAAGCCATCTGCCTGCCCGGTGGACAAAAGGCGCTGCAATCGAGGTTGAAGCCTTCCCGCCGGTTGAGCCCCAGGCGCTTGATCGCCTTGCTGAAGCGCTGCGCCAGCAAATCGGCAAACGGCCCTTCGCCACGCATGCGCACGCCGAAGCGGCTGTCGTAAACCTCACCGCCCCGCACCTGACGCACCAGGCTCATCACGTGGGCCGCGCGTTGCGGGTAATGCGCCGCCAGCCACTCCTCGAACAACGGCGCCACCTCCAGCGGCAGGCGCAGCATCATGTATGCGGCACTTTGCGCGCCAGCGGCATGGGCTTCGGTTAACAGGCTTTCCAATTCACTGTCGTTGATCATCGGGATCATCGGCGAGCACAGCACGCCCACCGGGATCCCGGCGTCACGCATCACCCGAATCGCCCGCAACCGCGCCTTGGGCGCCGCCGTGCGTGGCTCGAGGATGCGCTTGAGTTCATCATCCAGGCTGGTGAGGCTGATCATCACGGCCACCAGTCGCTGGCGGGCCAGCTCGGTGAGCAGGTCCAGGTCGCGCAAAATCAGTGAACCCTTAGTGATGATGGTCACCGGGTGGCGATAACGCAGCAGCACTTCCAGGGTTTGCCGGGTGATGGTGTACTCGCGCTCGATCGGCTGGTACGGGTCGGTATTGGAACCGAGGTTGATCGGCGCACACACGTAGCCCGGCTTTGACAGTTGCTGCTCCAGCACCTCGGCAGCGTTGGTCTTGGCGATCAGTTTGGTTTCGAAATCCAACCCCGGCGACATGTCCCAATAGGCATGGCTGGGCCGGGCATAGCAGTAGATGCAGCCGTGCTCGCAGCCACGGTAGGGGTTGATCGACCGATCAAACGGCAAGTCCGGCGAGTTGTTGCGGGTGATGATGGTCTTGGCCGTTTCGATGCGCACTTCGGTGCCCTGGGTCGGCGGCACTTCCTGGAACCAGCCGTCGTCTTCGGCCACGCTGGCAGTGGGCGCAAAGCGGTTGTGCAGGTTGGTGGCCGTGCCCCGGCCTCGGGGTGGCAGCGGAGTAGACATGAAAGCGCCTCGATACTGTTTTTATATACAGTATCGAGGCGCGAGGTTTCTGACCAGTGCCGTTTGGCGGCCAGGGAGGGATCAGTGCTTTTGCGTCACTTGTCCCAGGTCATCGCCAGAGGTGGTACGCATGTCGTTCTGGCGCAGGTTCTCCACGTCGCTGGCGGTCACAGGCGCGCCTTTATTGCCCCAGCTACCCCGGATGAAACTGACCACGTCGGCCACCTCCTGGTCAGACAGGCGCCAGGCGAACGCCGGCATGGTGAACGTCGACGGCGCCGCGTGGGTAGCCGGCAGAGTACCGCCGTTCAACACGAGGTTGATCAACGATGTGGCATCCGCCGTCTGCAACACCGGGTTGCCCGCCAACGCCGGGAACACGCGTGTATAACCATGGCCATCGGTACGGTGGCAGGCGGCGCAGTTGTCGATATACACCGAGGCGCCGCGCTGGCTGTCATCGCCTTTCCACAGGGCATCCGCTACCTGCTTGTCGTACGGGTGCGGCTGATCCTTGGGGTCCACCGCCGGCAGGCTCTTGAGGTAACGGGCGATAGCCGTCAGGTCATTTTCCGACATGTACTGCATGCTGTGGACGACAACATCGCTCATGCCACCAAACACCGCACTGCGATCACTGCGACCGGTCTTGAGAAATTGCACCAATTGCTCCTCGCTCCAACTGCCGAGGCCGTCCTTGTGGTCACCGCGCAGGCTCTTGGCAATCCAGCCTTCCAGTGGCGCGCTGCCGGACAGGAAGGCGTTGCCGTCAGTGGCGCTCAGGGCTTTTTCCTGCATGGTCAACGCCCGTGGCGTATGGCACGCGCCGCAGTGGCCGAGGCCTTCCACCAGGTAAGCGCCACGGCTGATCACCGGATCGGCAGCGGCCTGCACCGGATGCTCTTCGACAGACGGGGCAAACATCCATCGCCACGCCGCCAGCGGCCAACGCATGCTCAAGGGCCAGGGAATATCGCTGTCCTTGTTCTCCTGGGCGACCGGCTCAACACCCTTCATGAAATAGGCATACAACGCCTGCATATCGCTGTCACTGACGCGTGCGTAAGACGGGTAGGGCATCGCCGGGTAAAGCGTACTACCGCTCTTGGCGACGCCATGGCGCACGGCCTTGTCGAAGTCTTCGAAGCTGTAGTCGCCCAGGCCGGTCTTGTGCGGGGTGATGTTGGTGGAATAGATCACACCGATGGGGGTTTCCATCGGCAGCCCGCCGGCAAAGGGTTTGCCGCCCTTGGCGGTGTGGCAGGCCACGCAGTCACCGGCGCGGGCCAGGTATTCCCCTTGCTTGATCAAGTCGGTTTCAGCGGCGCTCACCGAGCAGCTGCTGAACAGGGCGAAGGTCGCGATAACAAGTGCTTTCATGGTCATCGCTCCTTATGCCTGAACCAGTGGGCCGGGGTTTTTCAGGTACTGCTCGCGGATCGCACGGGCCGACCAATAGGTCAGCGCCGCCACCAAGCCGGTAGGGTTGTAGCCCAAGCCTTGTGGGAACGCGGAGGCGCCTGGGACAAACACGTTGTGTACATCCCAGCACTGCAGGTAACGGTTCAACGCACTGGTTTTCGGGTCGGTGCCCATGATCGCACCGCCATTGAGGTGGGTGGTCTGGTAGGACGCGGTGTTGAAGTGTTCACCGACCTTTTTGCCAAGCACGGCAATCGCCTTGGGGTTCATCGCCTCGGCGACCTTGCCCATTTTCTCGACCATGAAGCGGTTCATCTTGATGTCGTTTTCCTGCCAGTCGAACGTCATCCGCAGCAGCGGCAGGCCGTAGGCATCGCGGTAAACCGGGTCCAGATCCAAGTAGTTGCCCCGGTAGGATTGATGGGCGCCATGGGCATCCATCGACACTTGATGGGTGTAGTAATCGGCGGTGGCGCGCTTCCACGCGCTGCCCCAGGCTGGGGTACCCGGCGGGTTGGAGGTGCCGGCAATCGGTCGGCTGCCGGCCTGGTTCACCCACATCGGCGAACCGCCCACGAAGCCGTGAGGCCCGTGGTCGAAGTTATCGGCGTTGAAGTCATCGATGGCCACGCCATTACCGCCCGCACCGATGAAGTTGTTGGTGTGGGTGTCCTTGTCGAAGAACGCCTTGATGGTCGCCATGTTCTGGTAGGCGAAGTTCCTGCCCACCACGCCCTCATTGGTAATCGGGTCGTAGGGCTTGCCGATGCCCGACAACAGCATCAAGCGCACGTTGTGAAACTGGAAGGCACCGAGAATCACCAGATCGGCCGGCTGCTCGCATTCGCGACCCTGGGCGTCGATATACGTCACGCCGGTGGCCTTGCTCTTGGTGCTGTCGAGGTTGACCTTGAGCACGTGGGAATTGGGCCGCAGCTCAAAGTTCGGCACCTGCCGCAGCGCGGGCAGGATGTTCACGTTCGGCGAGGCCTTGGAATACATGTAGCACACGTAGCCACTGCAGAAGCCACAGAAGTTGCACGGGCCCATCTGCGCGCCGTAGGGGTTGGTGTAAGGCCCCGATGTATTGGCTGACGGCAGGTTGTAGGGTTTGTAACCCACGCTGGCAGCCGCTTTCTGAAACAGCTGTGCGGAGACGGTGTTCTTCTGCGCTTCCAGTGGGAACGGGTTGGAGCGATCCGGTGCATACGGGTTGCCGCCACGGCCTTCGCCTACTCGCTGACCTTTCACGGTCCAGGCTTGGCCGGAGGTGCCGAAGACTTTTTCCGCGTAGTCGAAAAACGGCTCCAGCTCTTCATAGCTGACGCCGAAGTCCTGGATGGTCATGTCCTTGGGAATGAACTGCTTGCCGTAGCGCTCTTCGTAATGGCTGCGCATACGCAGCTCGATCGGGTCGACCCGGAAATGCACGCCCGACCAGTGCAGGCCCGCGCCCCCCACGCCATTGCCCGGCAAAAACGCACCTAACTGACGGTTAGGCAGGGCAACGTCATTCACGCTGTGGCGAATGGTCACCGTCTCTTTGGAGATGTCCTGGAAGAGTTTCTTACGCACGCTGTAGGTCAATTCGTCGATGACCTGGGGATAGTTGCCGTCCGGGTAAGTGTCCTGCATCGGGCCGCGTTCCAGCGCGACCACGTTGAGACCTGCTTCCGTCAGTTCCTTGGCCATGATCGCGCCGGTCCAGCCGAAGCCTACGATCACTGCATCCACTTTCTTCATGATGGTCGCCACGCTTATGCCCTCTCGCCACGGATTGAAACGGCCGGGAAGGGGTACTGCTCGTTGCGTTCCACCCAGTCCATGAAATCGGCGCGGGCGCCGGGGAAGCCGATCATGGTCCAGCCGACCATGCCTTTGTTGCCGCCGTGAATCGGGTCGCAGAAGAACCCTTCCTTGGTGTTTTGCAGCAACAGATTGAAGAATATCTTCGGCGGCACCGCCTCGAAATGCGCAGCAACTTCGCCACCGCCAGCCTCCAGGCGGCGCAACATATCGTCTCGGGTAGCGCTGTCTTGCGCAGCAAAAACCTTACCGTTGAACGCCTTCGACCAGGCATCCGTCGCGGCAATACCTAAGCGGTAGATCTCCTTGGGGACCAATTTGCTCTGCCAACCCATTTCCGGCGGCGCATCGGCGTTGAAAGGGCCTTGCATGAACCACAGGGCTCCGCTGGCATACGGCGTATTCATCTGGCGGTCGATGTATTCCGGCGCACCGGCTTCCAGGGCACCCGGGCCTTGGGCGTCAGCGGGGATCAAACGCTCGACGGCGGCGTTGATAAACGCCCATTCCTCGGCCGTGAAGTAAGTCGGCTCGTAGGCTTTTTCGTCAGCCACAGGCTTGGCAGGCGCAGCCTGGACGGGTTCAGGCGTCGCCATCAGCATCGAACCGCCAAGGCCGGTGCTGGCAACCGTGACCACCGGGATCAAGGTCAAGGATTTGCGCAAAAAGTCACGCCGGGGGTTGTCTTGATCTTGATCAGACATGGTGGCACCTCATCATGTGGTCACGGGTTTATCAGCCGCTTCTGGGAGTGGCTTGGTGTTTTTGAGCAGCGAGTTGGATCCAAAAGATCCAAGGAGATAGAACGCAGCAGCAATCAATAGTTACAAATGATAGCAGGCTAAGGATGTAGAGAATCGTTTCAGCGACTAAAGACTGAGGGATTCACGATTCTTTGACGGGCACCTCACGCCTCATTGACCCCCGGCAGACGAAGCTGAACACCCTCTCCACCCTTCTGCCCGGTCATGTCACAGATGCTCAAGAATCAATGGTTGTCGGGTGTAGGCCTCGCGCTCGTGGCACTCTTCACCAGCGCTTACGCCCACGCCGACGAGCCCACGTCCATCCGTTCAGCCGAATGGGCGCAGCCTGTGGGCAACCAATACAACCTTCACCAGATGACGCCCACGCTCTACCGCAGCGCGCTACCGGACGGCAACGCGGCGCCTCTGCTGGAAAAACTGAAGATTGGCACCGTGATCAATTTCCTACCGGAATCCGATGCCGATTGGCTCAAGTCCCCCAACATCCGACAGGTACAGCTGAGTTATCGCACCAACCACGTAGATGACTCCGACGTGCTGGCGGCACTGAGAGCTATCCGGGAAGCCGAGGCCAACGGCCCTGTGCTGATGCATTGCAAGCACGGCTCTGACCGTACCGGCCTGATGGCGGCGATGTATCGGGTAGTGATCCAGGGATGGAGCAAGGAAGATGCCTTGAACGAAATGAGCTTGGGCGGTTTCGGCACCAGCAATGGCTTCAAGGACGGCGTTCGCTACATGATGCGCGCCGATGTCGACAAGTTGCGCACGGCGTTGGCGAGTGGCGATTGCAGCACCAGTGCATTTGCGCTGTGTTCGATGAAAGATTGGATCACGACAACGGGCAAGGACGAAAAAGCACCGTAGTGCACGTGCTGTGAGAGCCGGACGTGCCCGCGGCGCAGGCAAGCCCGCTCCCACAGGGAGCGGGCACCAGACGTTACTCTTTCTTGAGCTTCGGGTTGGGGAAAAACTGCACCGCCTGCACCTTAGGGTCCGCAGGCGCTTTCAACGCCGAGGTATTCACCCGCGTCCCCAACTCCTTGGGCACCGACAGCCCCTGGTCATTGAGGGTGTCGGTATAACCGCAGGCCACACACTCGCGATGCGGTACGTTGTCCTCAGTCCACATCTTCAGCTTGTCCGGCTCACTGCACGCCGGGCAGACCGCCCCGGCGATAAATTGCTTTTTGGTAATCACAGGCCCTTCGCTCATGCTGCCGCGTCCTCACTCAGGCCGCTGTGGCGCAAGAGTGCGTCAATCGACGGCGCCCGTCCGCGGAAGTCGACGAACAGCACCATCGGTGCCTGGGAACCGCCACGTGCCAGGATGGCTTCGCGGAACGCACGGCCGGTCTCGGCATTGAGCACGCCGTCTTCCTCGAACTTGGAGAAAGCATCCGCCGACAGCACTTCGGCCCACTTGTAGCTGTAGTAACCCGCTGCATACCCCCCGGCAAAGATATGCGCAAAGCTGTTAGGGAAGCGGTTGTAGGCCGGCGGACGCATCACCGATACCTCATCGCGCACGCCTTCAAGCACTTGCGCCACGCTGCGGCCATCACCGTGGGTGGCATGCAGTTCGAAGTCGAACAGCGAGAATTCCAGCTGGCGCACCATCATCAGGCCGGACTGGAAGTTCTTGGCTGCGAGCATTTTTTCCAGCAGGTCCTGGGGCAGTGGCTCACCGGTTTCATAGTGACCGGAGATCAGCGCCAGGCCCTCCGGCTCCCAGCACCAGTTCTCCATGAACTGGCTCGGCAACTCCACCGCATCCCAGGCCACACCGTTGATGCCGGACACGCCAGCGTGTTCAACACGCGTCAACAGGTGATGCAGGCCGTGGCCGAACTCGTGAAACAGCGTGGTGACTTCATCGTGGGTCAGCAGGGCAGGCTTGCCGCTGTCGGCCGGGGTGAAGTTGCACACCAGGTTGGCCACCGGGCTTTGCAGCACGCCGTCAATCGTGCGGCGACGGTCGCGGGCGCCGTCCATCCAGGCACCGCCGCGCTTGTTGGCGCGGGCGTACAGGTCGAAGAAAAAGCGGCCGACGTGCTGGCCGTTTTCCTTGATTTCAAACAGGCGGACATCCGGGTGCCAGGTGTCGAAGCCTTTCTGCTCGGCGATCTCGATGCCGTACAGGCGCTGCACGATGGCAAACAGGCCGCCGAGCACTTTGTCGATCGGGAAGTAAGCGCGCAGGGCTTCCTGGGACACGCTGTAGCGTTGTTCACGGAGTTTTTCGCCGTAGAAACCGCTGTCCCAGCTTTGCAGGTCGGCGCAGCCTTGTTCGGCGGCGTAAGCCTTGAGCTGTTGCAAGTCCTGGGCGGCAAACGGCTTGCTGCGCTTGGCCAGGTCACGCAGGAAACTCAGCACCTGGTCGCTGGACTCGGCCATCTTGGTGGCCAGGCTCAGTTCCGAGAACGACGCGTAACCCAGCAACTGAGCCAGCTCCTGACGCAGGTCGAGGATCTGTTCCATCACCGGGCCGTTATCATGCTGACCGGCATTCGGGCCTTGGTCCGACGCACGGGTGCAGTAGGCCGCGTAGACTTCTTCACGCAGGGCGCGGTCCTGGGCGTAGGTCATCACCGCGTAGTAGCTCGGGAACTCCAGGGTGATCAGCCAGCCGTCGAGGCCTTTGGCCTGGGCAGCGGCAGCCATCTGCGCCTTGGCCGAATCGGTCAGGCCGGCGAGGGTGGCCTCATCGGTCACGTGTTTGGTCCAGGCCTGGGTGGCGTCCAGCAACTGGTTGGAAAACTTACTGCCCAGCTCGGACAGTTTGCTTTGCACTTCGGCGTAGCGTTTTTGCTGCTCGGGCGGCAAATCGATACCCGACAAGCGGAAGTCGCGCAGAGAATGTTCCAGGATGGTTTTTTGCGCCACGTCGAAACCGGCGGCTTCCGGGCTGTTGGCCAGGGCTTCAAAGGCCTGGAACAGCGCACGGTTCTGGCCCATCTCGGTGGAGTAGGCGCTCAACGCCGGCAGGCAGCCTTCATAGGCTTCGCGCAGTTCGGCACTGTTGCACACGGCATTAAGGTGGCTGACCGGGCTCCAGGCGGCGCCCAGGCGGTCGTTCAGTTCATCCATGGCCAGGACCAGGCCGGCCCACGTCGGGTTTTTACCCTGGCTTTGCAGGATGCCTTCGATGGCAACGCGGTTGTCGGCGAGGATCTGTTCGATGGCCGGCTGGACGTGCTCGGCACGGATCGCCGAGAACGGCGGCAGGTCGTAGGACTGCAGAAGAGGGTTGTTCGCGCTCACGGTTGGCACCTTGGCTGAAGAAACAGGTAAGAACAAAGATGGGGCCATCTTAATTACAATCAACGTCCACCGCAGCTATCAGCAGAAGAGAGAGAGGCTATCGTGACCCTTCGCACCTATCAGAACCACACGCCGGCCCTGGGCGCCGGGGCTTTTGTCGATATTTCGGCGGTGGTGATCGGCGATGTCGAAATCGGCGCCGACAGCTCGGTCTGGCCACTGACCGTGATCCGTGGCGACATGCACCGCATCCGCATCGGTGCGCGCACCAGCGTGCAGGACGGCTGCGTGCTGCACATCACCCATGCAGGCCCCTTCAACCCGGACGGTTTCCCGCTGTTGATCGGCGACGACGTGACCATTGCCCACAAAGTCATGCTGCATGGCTGCACCGTGGGCAGCCGCATCCTGATCGGCATGGGCAGCATCGTGATGGACGGCGCCGTGGTTGAGGACGACGTGATCATCGGCGCCGGCAGCCTGGTGCCGCCGGGCAAGCAACTCGAAAGCGGTTTTTTGTATGTCGGCAGCCCGGTTAAACAGATTCGCCCACTGACTGACAAAGAACGCGCCTTTTTCACCTACAGCGCCGCGAACTACGTGAAGCTCAAAGACTTGCACCTGGCTGAAGGATTCGACCGATGAGCCTGCCTTACCAAACCGTGCTGTTCGACCTGGACGGCACCCTCACCGACCCGCGCGAGGGCATCACCCGCTCGATCCAGTACGCCCTCGGCAAGCTGGGTATCGACGAGCCGGACCTGAGCAAACTGGAACACTTCATCGGCCCGCCGTTGCTGCAAGCCTTCATGCAGTTCTACGACTTCGACGAGGCCAAGGCCTGGGAAGCGGTGAATTTCTATCGCGAGCGCTTCAAGGTCACCGGCCTGTATGAAAACCGGGTATTCGACGGCGTGATGCCGCTGTTGGAAGACCTGGGCAGCCAGGGCCGCCAGCTCTATGTGGCGACGTCCAAGCCGTGGATATTTGCCCGCGAGATCGCCCGGCATTTCGATTTCGCCAAGCACTTCAAGGTGATCTACGGCAGCGAATTGGACGGCACGCGTACCAATAAGGTCGAGCTGATCGCGCATTTGATCAGTGAAGAAGGCCTGGACCCGAGCACCACCCTGATGATTGGTGACCGCAAGCATGACCTAATCGGTGCGCACAGCAATGGGCTGGATTCGGCGGCGGTGGGGTATGGGTTTGGCAGTTTTGAAGAGTTGAATGCCGAGGCGCCGACTTGGCATTTCGAGACCCTGGCACAGATGCATCAGGCGTTTTTGCAGCGGTCTTGAGACTGCCATCGGGGGCAAGCCCCCTCCCACAGTTGATCTGTATACGCCGTTCAAATGTGGGAGGGGGCTTGCCCCCGATGAGGCCCTAAAGACCTGTCTCTTATACACA